>CALWOL010000152.1 GCA_944383135.1 uncultured Flavonifractor sp. | reverse complement strand
GGTGGACAAAACCCACACTTGCAGCCTGAGAAGTGTTTTCAGCCACGCACATGTCGCGGCTGAAAACAGATTGGACTTTCTTCGCGCCTGCGGGCGCGAACTCTGCGAGGCTTTTTCGACAAGCTGAACGCCGGGACCCTTTCACGGGTCCCGGCGTCGTTCCTCACAGCAGAATATTCCGCTTTTTAGCCGCATACCGCAGCTCATCCCGGAATTTCGGGTGGGCAATGGCGATCAGATTTTCTGTCCGTTCCCGCAGGGTCCTGCCCCGCAGGCGGGCAATGCCGTATTCGGTCACAATATTATCCACGTCGTTCTTGCTGGTGGTCACAATGGCGCCCGGCGTCAGAGTGGGCACAATTCTGCTCACCGTGCCGCCCTTGGCGGTGGAGGGAAAGGCAATGAAGCTCTGGCCGCCGGGGGAGAGCACCGAGCCCCGGACATAGTCCACCTGGCCGCCGGTGCCGGACACCTGATAGGTCCCGATGGATTCGGCACACGCCTGGCCGAAAAAGTCCACTTCCAGCGCCGCGTTCACCGATACAAAGTCCGGGTGCCTGGCGATAACCGCCGGGTCGTTGACATACTCCACCGGCAGCAGCTCAATGACGGGATTGCGGTCAATGTAGTCGTACATCCGCTGAGAGCCAAGGGCGAAGGTGGCTACGGAGCGTCCCCGGTGGATGGGCTTGCGGCTGTTGTCCACCGCCCCGCACTCCATCAGCTCCACCATGCTGTCGGTAAACATTTCGGTGTGAATGCCCAGATGATGCTTGTCCCGCAGGGCCATGCCCACCGCGTCGGGAATGGAACCGATACCCAGCTGAAGAGTGGAGCCGTCCCGCACTTCGGCGGCAATCAGTTCGCCGATTTTCAGGCTCACCTCGTCCAGGGCCGCGGGCTTGAGGGTAAGCAGCGGCGCGTTGTGCTCGCACAGGGCCGCGACTTGGGAGATGTGGATCACCGGTGCGCTGAAGGAATAGGGCACATGCTCGTTCACCTCCAGCAGCAGCACCTTGGCCTCCTCAATCATCGCCTGACAGACGGAGGAGGCGGTACCCATGCTGAAGTAGCCGTTTTTGTCCATGGGAGATACCGTCACGCAGAACACATCCACTTTCCGGTCCTGCCGCAAAACCCGGGGATAGTCCCGATAGTAGCCGGAGAGAATGTCCCCCAGTCCGGCGTTTACCGTCTTTCGCGCACCGGCGCCGCAGAACATGGAAATGACATGCAGCCCAGCCGGCACATCCGGCTGATAGCAGGCCATGGGACAGATATCCAGCAGCGTGCTCAGGGACACGTCAGCCGCCTCTCCCCGGCGCACCCGCTCGCAAAGCGCATCCAGAATGGTGACGGGCTGCGACAGGGCAATGTCCGCAAACACGTGCTGGCCGGACCGCACCCATGCTGCCACGCCTTCCGGAGTTGTCAGCTTTTCCTGATACTGTTTTTGATAGTCTTTCATGCTTTCCACCACTTATAATCCCCCGGTTTTCCACAGTGTTTTTCCTGGTTCCACAGATTTTTTTACTATACCATACCCAGGGCCGGATTTCCAGGGCAAACGCAATAAAATAATTTTCTTTCCCTTTTTCGTTGACAACGCCGAGGAAGTGTTGTATAATTTCTTTTGCATTTGGCCGGAGCCCGGACGTGGAGAGATGTCCGAGTGGTTGAAGGAACCGGTCTTGAAAACCGGCGATGTGCAAGCATCCGTGGGTTCGAATCCCACTCTCTCCGCCAATTTTATCTTTTTTGATTCGGCGGCGTATTCTGTACGCAGAAGTACCCAAGTGGCCGAAGGGGCTCCCCTGCTAAGGGAGTAGGCGGGTTAAACCGTGCGAGGGTTCAAATCCCTCCTTCTGCGCCAAGACCGTGAGACTGGTTTCCCAGCCTCACGGTCTTTTTTTGCCTTTGGGACGTTACTGCCCCTGAAATTCCGCCTTCATCTGCCGGAGCTTCTCCTCATCGCTGAACAGCTCGGCAATGGTATAGGCAATGATTTTGGCACCGTCCGCCACGCACCGGTGGGCCCGCTCTCCCTTGACCGCGGCGGCAAACTCCCGGGTGTGGATGGCCACGCCCCGGTCCACCAGCTGGAGGGTGGGGTGGAAGGCCGGACACTCAAAGCTCACGTTGCCGATGTCCGACGAGCCGAACAGCTGCCCGTGGTCTCCGTTGATCTCCAGGCCCAGCTGCTGATACACCGACTGGATAACCCCCTCGCCGGTGCGGTTGCGCCTCAGATTTTTATAGGTGTCCGCCGTAAAGCGCCTGTCGTAGGTACACTCCGCCATCAGGGCCCCGCCCTTGGCGCAGTTGTCCACCCGCTCAATCAGCTTTTCCAGGTAGGCGAAGTCCGGAGACCGGACCCAGGTCTCCACCTGTGCCTCCTCCGGAATGATGCCGGCGGCGGCGCCCCCCTTGTAGATGACGGAGTTGATGCGGGAGTCCGGCGTACAGCAGCCCCGGATACAGTCGATGCCGTGGAGCATCAGCTGGGCGGCGTTGAGGGCATTCTGCCCCTCCCAGGGTGTGGCGCCGGCATGGGTAGACTTTCCGTGGAAGGTATACAGCATGCACGCCAGACCGTTCAGGGTGCAGTAGATGAGGTTCTGGTCATAGAGATGGAGCATCATGGCCATATCATAGCCCCGAAAGATACCCAAGTCGCACATTTTGCACTTGGCGCCCTCGGTCTCCTCGGCAGGGGTACCGATGAGGTGGATGTCGCAGTCCAGGGCGTCCTGGACGCCGGAGAGGGCAATCCCGGCCAGCAGGCTGATGGCGGCGCTCAGGTTGTGGCCGCAGGCGTGCCCCAGCTCGGGCAGGGCGTCAAACTCCACCAGAACCGCGGCCTTGTGCCGGTGGCTGTCCCCGCCATACACGGCCTGAAAGGCGGTGTCCAGACCCGCGTAGGGCATCTGGGTGCGAAAGCCCCGGTCGGCCAGCAGCCGCACGATCTTCCCCGCCGTCTCATACTCCGCGCCGGACACCTCCGGATGGTCCGCCAGATCGTCGCTCAGAGCGGTCAGGCTGGGGAGCTCCTGCTCGATTCTCTTTTGAATTTCCTCTTTGATTTCACTGCAATGACCCATAACATTTACCCTTTCCCTCTGTCCCGTCCGAATAGTCCTTTATTATAGGGTATCCCTGGTTATCTGTCAAAGTGGGAGATGAATTTACCCGGCGTCTCATCCACCAGCTCCTGGCCCTCGACGGTGACGGTACCGTTTACAATCACGTAGTCAATGCCCTGGTTGGGCCGGTCAATGTCGCCGAATACCGGGCCGTCGGAAATGGTTTCCGGGGTGAAGATGGTGAGATCGGCGTCCGCGCCCGGCCGGATAACACCCTTGCGGTGCTGCAGCTCCAGACGCAGGGCCGGCTCCAGCGTCATCTTCCGCAGAGCCGTCAGCAAATCCAGCTTCCCCTCCTCCCGCACATATTTCCCCAGCACCCGGGGGAAGGTGCCGGCCGCCCGGGGATGACCCATGCCGTTGTTCACAATGCCGTCCGAGGCAATCATGCCGATGGGATTTGTGATGGCCTGGGCAATCTCCTCCTCATTCATGGCAAAGGCCACCGCCAGCATCTGGGGATAGGCCGCTCTGGCCGCACGGAAAATCTCCTCGGTACACCGGACGTTCTGGTAGGGCTCCTCCGTCAGCAGGATATCGGAATAGCTCTTCCCATAGGCCTCCAGGAAACCGTCCTCAAACACGGTGGAGCCCAGGGTGGTGGAGAAGGCGTTGTAGGGATAGGTGTCATAGTTGAACCTGGGATTCTTTCGGTGCTCCTCGTTGATGAGGGCCAGGGCCTCCTCCATCTGCCCCATGGCGGAGCAGGAGGAGAGGTGGGAGACCTGGAACTTCTTCCCGGTGGAGCGCTGGATTTCTATCATCTCCCGGATGGAGGCAATGGACTGCCCGCTGTCCGCCCGGTAGTGGGCGGCAAGGAGCAGGCTGTCATCCGCCCGGGCCGCCGCGGCGTACTTGATTTCCTCCGTGGTGATGCCCGGGTCGTACTCGATGCCGAAGGAGATGCCCACGGCGCCCTCGTCCAAATCCCGGAGAAGGTGAGACCTGATTTTGTCCCACTCCTCCGGTCCAATCTGCTCATAGTGGCCGTGGCCCAGCACATCATGCCGGTAATAGTTGTAGCCGGAGAGGAGCATGTAGTTGATGGGGCAGCCCCCCAGGCGGCGGAGCATGGCCTTGAACTCCCCCACCGGCTGGTTCATCACACCGCAGTTTCCGCCCACCGCCGTGGTCACGCCCTGCCGGGCCATCATCCTGGCGATGACCCACTTGTCCCCCTCGGCACAGTTTTCCTCATGCATATGGATGTCAAGAAAACCCGGGGACACCACCTTTCCCCCGGCGTCAATCACCCGGCGGGCCGCCGGCTTTTCCCCGCCCACATAGGCGATTTTTCCGTCCCGGAGGGCCAGGTTGGCCTGCACAAACGCGCCGCGGCTGAAATCGGGGTAGCTTCCGGAATGAATCAAGAGATCAAACATATCCAACCCTCCATTGTTTTTGGGGCTGCGCCGCCCCGGCAGCGTTCAGTCCTCCGGCGCGTCCTTCCCGCCGCTCCTCCCCATCAGCCAGAGGGAGAGAACGGTATAGGAGACCGCCAGAGGCACCAGGGCGGCGCAAGGGAGATGACAAGCGCCGTCTTATGGAAGAAGTGTCTCAGCTCCACAAACAGGGCGACGGCGGAGAGCACCAACGGCGCGGCATAAATCAACAACAGCATTTTTTCCCCTCACCGCAAACAAGAATGAGAGGGCACGCCTAAACAGGAGTTAGGCGTGCCCTAAAGTTTTGCCCGAAGTCCGCCTTACTGCAGCTGCATAATCTGCGCGACCACCACAAAGATGCCGCCCAGCAGATACTGAAGGCCAATCAGCGGGAGAATCCACTTGGCCCACTTGGACCAGGGAATCCGGGCCAGGGCAAGACCGGCCATAAAGTAGCCGGAGGTGGGCGTAAAGATATTGGAAATTCCGTCGCCCAGCTGGAAGGCGATACAAGCGGTCTGCCGGGTGACGCCCACCAGGTCGGACAGCGGCGCCATGATGGGCATGGAAACCGCCGCCTGGCCGGAGCCGGAGGGAACGATGAAGTTCAGCAGGCACTGGAAGATGTACATACCCAGCGCGGAAATCATGGAGGGCAGGGAGGACAGGAAGCTGGCGCAGGCGTTCAGAATGGTGTGGAGGATATTGCCGTCGGTCATCACCACCAGAATGCCCCGGGCAAAGCCCACCACCAGAGCGCCGGAGGCAATCTCCGTCATGCCCTTGGCCAGGGTCTGGGCGTAGCTGTTGAAGCTGAGCTTGTCGTCAATGACGGCGATAATCATGGACATAGCCAGGAAGAGGGCGGCAATCTCGTCCATGTACCAGCCCCACTGAATCACCGCGTACACCAGGAAAACAATGGCGGCGCAGAACACCACCAGGATGATCTTTCTCCGCACGGTAAACTCAGGCAGGGAGTCCAGGTCAATGAGGTCCTCCCGCTCCAGATCCTCCTGATACATCAGGGAGGACTGGGGCGCGGCCTTCACCTTGGCCGCATAGTAGAGCATATAGGCGATGGTCAGTCCCACCAGGCAGAAGTAGAGCACCAGGCGGAAGCCCATGCCGGACAGGAGCTCCACCTCCGCGATGCCCTGGGCCACCTGGACGGTGAAGGGATTGATGAACGCCCCGGAGAAGCCGGCGCCCGCGCCGCAGAGCACGATGGCCGCGCCGGTGAGAGAGTCATACCCGGCGGCAATCATCAGGCCCACGAAGATGGGAATGAAGGGGATGGTCTCCTCCGCCATGCCGAACACGGAGCCGCAGAGAGAGAGAACAGCAGCATGACCACCGGAATGACCACCCAGGTCTTGCCCTTGAGAATCCGCAGCAGCCGGCCCATACCGGCGTCAATGGCCCGGGTCTCCTGAAGCACCGTCATGGAGCCGCCCACCACGAAAATAAAGAAGATGATCTGGGCGCTCTCCTGAAGGCCCCGGGGCACCGAGGTCAAAAACTGCAGCACCGATACCGGCGTACGCTCGATGTACGTAAAGGTATCGGGGTCCACCACGGTACGCTCATGGCCGGTGGCGGGATTGTCAATGATGGTCATCATGTCGTACTGGCCCGCGGGAATGATGTACGACAGGATGGAGAAGAGTAGAATCAATCCCAGCAGCAGCACGTACACATGAGGCACATTGAACTTTTTCTTTTTCTCCATACGCTTACCTCCTCAGAAACACACTTGCAATTTTATTCTCTTTCCTCTCTCTTCTGAGAATATATATTTATTTACGCAAATTGACTCATTTGTCAAACCATATTTCCATTTTTTGAAAAATATGTCTCTTTATACAAATCGCATTTCCGCTTTTCCCGATATTTCGGCATTTTATCCCGGGGCTTTTGCCGCTCCTCTCCGGGGCACAGGTCCCCCACAGCTTCCAGATAAAAACAGGCGCCGGGGTAGAACCCCAGCGCCCTTGCCTTGTTTTACATTATAAAAATTCACCGCAAAAAGTCAATCCACAAAATGGCCAAATCAGAACGCCGCTTTTCAAATATTTTAGCACAGTACACCAGTAAATTACCCGGCGGACAGCACGGGGACCTGGAGCTCGGTGACATACTCCTCCTCCCGGTTGGTGTCGTGGGCGTCAACGCGGTAGAGCTCCAGAGGAACGCCCGCCGGCCGCCGGCCGCCGGCGCGGATACCCGCCAGCAGCGTGTCCAGGTGCTCTCTCAGCCGGTCGTATGCCCCCCGGTAGTACAGCCGGGCATAGCTCCCGGCGGGCAGCACGGCGTCAAAGGGCAGGCCGGGCCTGGTCAGGAAAAACACCCGGGAAAAATGGTTGCAGATGCCCTGCTTCAGGCTTTCTCCGTCCAGAACCGCCCCCATGCACTGGCTGCCGATGACCTGGATATAGTCCTGGTGGCGCTGCTCCAGCCGCTTGAGCTGGAAATCCACCTCCTTCTCCAGGATAAAATCCTGCTCCAGGAACACATAGGGCCGCTCCGGCTCCTCCAGAAATTCCACCTCCCCGGCCGCCACACCGCCATATCGCTCCAGCCGGGCCCGGCGCTCCTCCGTCTCCCGGAGGGCCGCCTCCAGCTCTCCCATCCGGCGGCGGAGCAATTCCTCCTCCCGGCCCAGGAGGGTCAGCGTCTCCCCCACGCTCCGCCGCTCCAGATAGTCCCGGATTTCTCCGGTGGGCAGGTCCAGCTCCCGCAGGGCGCGGATGATGTTCAGGGTGCAGATGTCCTGGATCCCATATTTCCGGTAGCGGTTCTCCCCCCGGTCCGGATGGAGCAGCCCTTTTTCCTCATAATACCGCAGGGTATCCGGGCACAGATCAAACAGTCTGGCCAGTTCGTGGATCTGATAATATTCCTTCAACTTTTTTGCCTCCCGCCCTTGACTTTCGGATGGTACGAGGGTTTATGATGGTCTCACCAAGAGGAGGTTTTACCCTTGAAGCTCGTACACAAGTTTTTCAAATTCACCATTCCGTCCATCGTGTCCATGTGGATTTTCTCCCTGTATACCATGGTGGATGGCATCTTTGTGGCCCACGGGGTGGGCAGCCACGCTCTGGGCGCGGTGAACCTGTCCATGCCTTTCGTGTCCCTGGTGTTCACCATCGGTATCCTGCTGGCCACCGGCACCTCCACTGTTCTGTCCCTGGCGTTGGGGCAAAAAGATGTGGAGAAGGCGCGCAACTACTTTAACCAGAACCTGTTCGTGGTCATCGTGCTCTCCCTGGCCCTGTCGGTGGCGGTGCTCCTCAATCTGGAGCGGGTGGCTGTATTTCTGGGCGCCAGCGGGGACCTGCTGCCCCTGGTGAAGGAGTATGTGGGAATCATCTCCTGCTTCACCGTGTTCTTCACGGTGTCCTACAATCTGGAGGTGCAGGTAAAAGCTGACGGCGCCCCCCACGTCAGCACCATCGGCGTAATCTCCTGCGCCATTATGAACGTGGTGCTGGACTATGTGTTCGTGATGCACTTCCACTGGGGAGTGTGGGGCGCCGCCCTGGCCACCGGTCTGTCCCAGGTCACCTCCACTATCGTATTCGTAGTCTACTTCCTGACCCACCGGGAGCCTCTGCGGTTCGGGAAATTCAAGTGGGATCTGGGCGCCTACCGGCGGATCATCCCCCTGGGTGTATCCGACGGCCTCAGCGAGTTCTCCAACGGCTTTGTGATCTTCCTGTTCAATCAGATCATCCTGTCTGTCATCGGAGATGCAGCCCTTACCTCCTATACGATCATCAGCTACGTGAACACCCTGGTGCTCATGACCATGATCGGCACCGCCCACGGCATCCAGCCTCTCTCCAGCTTCCACCTGGGGGCAGGCGAGCGGCCCATGTGCCACCGGTTCCTCACCTACGGCGTGCGGCTGGTGGCGGTTGCCGGCCTGGGCTTCTTCCTGATCTGCCAGCTGTTTGCCGGGCCCATCGTGGGGCTGTTCCTGGATGCGGGAGACCCGCTGTTCGGCTACACCGCCAGCGCCCTGCGGCTCTACTCCCTGTCCTTCCTGGTGATGGGCTTCAACGTGGTGGTCTCCGGCTTCTTCACCGCCATGGAGCATCCGGTTCCCGCCCTCACCATCTCCTTCGGGCGGAGCCTGGTGCTCATCTCCGGGTGCCTGGTGGCCCTGTCCTCCCTGTTCGGGGAAACAGGCATTTGGCTCTCCCCTCTGGTCTCGGAAGGTCTGTGCCTGATCTTTACTGTCATCTTCCTGCTGTGGTATTTCCGTAAAGTAAAGGAACCGGAAACGGCCTGTGAAGAAAGCGGCGCATGAAGTTCATGCGCCGCTTCCTTTTTTAACCGTTCAGCAGATACCGCTCTACCGCCATACCCACACCGGCCTCATGGTTGGAGCCGGTGACATAGCGGGCGGCCTGCTTGGCGTCCCCGGTGGCGTTGGCCATAGCGAAGGACCATTTGGCCCAGCGGAGCAGCTCCAGGTCGTTGCCCGCGTCCCCGAAGGCCATCACCTGATCCGGCCCCAGGCCCAGCCGGGCGCACAGGGCCTGCACCGCGGCGCCCTTGTTCACGCCAGGCGCGGTAAATTCCATGTTGTTCTGGAAGGAGGTGGTGACGGACAGGGGGCCCCAGCCCGCGGCCCGCTCCACCAGCTCCTGCCGCCGCTGGGGCGGCACATAAAAGACGTGGATTTTCTCCACCGTTCCGGCGGGCAGCGCCTCATTCATCCGCTCCGGGAACTGGGAGTATTCCGCCAGAATCCGCCGGAACTGGGGGGTGAAGGCGCGGGAGAGCACCAGCTCCCGCCGGTCGGCCTGGATATAGTTTTTCCCCTGGCAGTAGACCTCAAAGGGCACGCCCCAGTCCAGCAGCAGGTCAATGAGGGGAATCCGGGCCGTGTCCGGCAGGCAGTTGCGGTAGATCCACGCCCCGGAGGCCACGTCCAGCACCGCCGCGCCGTTGGAGAGCACTGCGTACCGGGTCACCCCCAGCTGGACATCCACCTCCCGCAGCAGGTCCCAGGCCCGGCCGCTGGAGATGACGGTGGCAGCCCCCCGCTCCGCCGCCGCCCGGAGGGCAGCCACATTGCGCTCCGGCACAGTGGCGTGGTCGTCGTCCAGCAGGG
>CALWOL010000151.1 GCA_944383135.1 uncultured Flavonifractor sp. | reverse complement strand
AGTACATGGAGCACTGGTCGGTGATGAGCAGCAGGCAGCGGTCGGGATAGCGGTGGGTCAGGCCGGGGGCGGGGGAGTCCTCATCCTCGTGCAGGGGGTCCAGCAGGTCGGCGGGGGACTGATGCAGCTCCTTGGCGGTGGGGACGGCCTGCAGCCGGACGGGATCATGGGGATCACCGGGCTGAATCAGGGACAGGTAGTAGGGGGTGATGGCCATGCGCAGGGTGCCCAGGCAGGCTTTGACGCCCTCTTCTTCCTCAGCGGTCAAATCCACGTACTTTTTCAGGTCCTCCAGGGTCTCGATGCGGTTTTTGACTTGCCAATGCCAGTCGTTCCATTCCTCATCGGTCACGTTGGGAAACAGGATCTTACGGCGGGACTCTACCATAACAGGTCATCCTTTCTTAGTCAGTGTGGGGATGCGCGATCCGCAGGCCGGCTGTCCGGACCGATGGGCGGCGGCGGAGAATGGGTTGGGGAGGAGGAGTTCTCAGCCGCGTCCGGGGGTGGATACGCCGCCACGGGATAGTCACATCAGGTATCGTTTACCCGCAGGCCGCGGGGAAACTGCGTTTTACAGGTACTTCTTCTCGAAATAGGCCTTCAGCTGGGGATTCTCTCTCAGCTCGGACAGGGTGATTTCGGCGTGGTCCTTGGTGTAGCCGTTGCCGATGACCATGGTGACGTCCTTGCCGCAGCCCTCAGCGCCCAGGGCGGCCTTGGCAAAGTCGGTGGCCATGGAGAAGCAGTACACGGTGCCGTTGTCCCGGACGGGGAGGATGGCGCTCATCTCGCAGGCGGGGACGTTGACGATGAGGATGGAGATGTCATACTCCTTGCCGCCGTTGACCGCCAGGGATTTGTCCAGCACCTCCACCGGGTTGGTGGCGGAGCCCACGATGGCATGGTGGCAGAGGTTCATGCTCTTGAGGAGATCGGCGTCCTCCTGGCAGATGACCAGGGCCACCACGTTGCCGGTGGGGCCGACCCGCTTCATGGCCTCGTAGCAGCACATCATGCCGCCCTTGCCGGCGCCGCCCAGGATGCGCACGCTGTCGCCGGGACGGACCAGCTTGGCGGTCTGGGCGGGGGCGCCGGCCACGTCCAGAGCGGCCAGGGCCAGCTCCTCGCTCATGTCGTCGGGCAGCTTGGCGTACAGGCCGGACTCGAAGAGGATGGCCTGGGCGTCCACGTCCACCCGGTCAATCTCGGGATGGATGGCCTTGATCTTGTTGATTTTCAGGGGGGTGAGGGAGAGGGAAACCAGGGAGGCAATCTTGTCGCCCACCTTCAGGTCGATCTTGCCCTGCAGGTCCTCGCCAATCTCCTTGACGGTGCCGATGAACATGCCGCCGGAGCCGGTGACCGGGTTCTGCATCTTGCCCCGCTCGCCCACGATGTCCAGAATCATCTGCTCGGTCTTGCCCAGATCCTTGCCGCAGGCCTCGTAAATCTGGGTGAAGGAGGCAGAGTCAATATTCAGCGCGGAGACGTCGCACAAAATCTCATTGGAGTAGCACTCCATGGTATTGTCAATTTTCTTGGCGGCCTGGGTCAGCAGCCCCTGGGGCTCAATGACGCGGTGGGTGCCGTACTTGTTGCCTTTCTTCTGCATAGAACATTCCTCCTGTTTTGTGTTGTGGTTTGGTTGGGGAGTTGTTGACAGGGTTGGGGAGATCAGTACTGACAGATGTTATCAGGCCAGGGAGAGAATCTTGCGGGCCTCGTCGGGGGTGGCGATCTCCCGGCCCAGCAGCTTGGCCAGGGCCACCACCTTGGCCACCAGCTCGCCGTTGGAGGCGGCCTTGTGGCCCTTTTCCAGGTAGATGTTGTCCTCAAAGCCCACCCGGACGTTGCCGCCCATCACAATACCGGCGGCCACCATGGGCCAGGCGCCCCGGCCGATGCCGGTGACGGTCCAGGTGGAACCGACGGGAATCTGTTTGACCAGGTAGTCCAGATTGCCCACGGTGGCGGGGGTGCAGCCGGACACGCCCAGCACGAAGTTGAACTGCATGGGGGCCCCGGGCACCAGGCCCTTGTTCGCCATGTTCACGATGGTGTCCAGGTGGCCGATTTCAAAGCACTCGTACTCGGGCTTGATGTGGTTCTCCAGCATCCGCTTGCCGAAGGCCCGCATGGTGGGCATATCATTGACGAAAATGTCGTCCCCGAAGTTGCAGGTGCCGCAGTCCAGGGTGGCCATCTCGGGGCACAGCTCGGTGGGCTGGAGCCGTTCCTCCGGAGTCATGCCGGTGGCGCCGCCGGTGGAGGGAATCAGGATGACGCCGGGGCAGGCCTCTTTGATGGCGTCCAGCACAACCCGGAAGCGCTCCCGGTCCTGGGTGGGGGTTCCGTCATCCTCCCGGACATGGACGTGAATCACAGCGGCGCCTGCCTCAAACGCGCTCTTGGCCTCCCGGACCATTTCTTCCACCGTGTAGGGGACCGCGGGATTGTGCTCCTTGGTGACCTCTGCGCCGCAGATGGCCGCGGTGATAATCAGCTTTTCCATAACACGCCTCCTCAAAAATTAAACGCTATCCCGCCAGGTGAAGAGATTCCTCCCGGCGGGATAGCGCTTCATGAACAAAAAAAACACTACTCATGTCCACGGGAGGGGATACTCTCGTTCAGACATAAATAGCGCTTCATGTGACTCATGACAATCCGTGAGCGCTGGGCCCGCGGCTCAGGGGGAGGGCTGTGCGATTCACGTCCCCCTTCGGCGGAGCGGACATTCACAAAACACCTTGGGCTCGCCTGCCCTTATCATTGCTCTGCTACCTTGCGCTCCGCGCCTCTATCCATGCATGTTATTCACTTTTGACAAATTCACTATACCCCAGCCGGTTTCGTTTGTCAACTATTTTTTAAAAAATTCGAGGAACAAAATTTTTCTACCCCACAGAGACTTTTGTGCGTTACAGCGGGACATTGCTAACGCGCTGACAGCAAAAAAAGACCGCCCGGCAGGGCGGCCTTTTTTGGGGTGGATGGGGTGCGGCTGCTCACAGGTCCGCCTGAAACAGCTCCATCAGGGAGTCGTCCAGTTTGAGCAGGCGGCACACCCGCAGGGCGTCCCGGGGGCAGGGGGCCCCCGGCGGGGCGGGGAGGAGGCGGTAGTCCATCCGCCGGGCGATGCGCTTGCGGGGGTCGTCCCCCTCGTCCCCCTGGATGTCCCGTACCAGGCCGGCCACCTGATAGTGGGCGCCGGCCACGTCGCTGACGCCGTCGTAATGGGTGGTCATCAGGGCCACGCAGTCCTGGCTGCCCAGGTGGCGCACCAGGGCCCGGGCCAGGGCGGCCCCCTCCTGGGGATTGGTGCCTCGGGCGAACTCGTCCAGGGCCACGAAGAAGAACTGGTCCCTGGTCTCCTGAAGCAGCTTGTCCAGCAGATGGACCTCCTTGCCGAAGGAGGACAGGCCGCCGGCCCCCGGTCCGCTGTCGGCCAGGATGAGCTCCACCCGGTCAAACAGGGGGAGCCGGGCGGACTGGGCAAAGACGAAGAAGCCGCACTGGCACAGCAGCAGGGAGAGGACGGTGGAGCGGAGGGACACCGTCTTGCCGCCCATGTTGGCCCCGGTGATGACGGTACAGCCCTTGCTCAGGTCCAAATCCAGGGGGGTGAAGCGCTCCCCCCGGTTGTTCAAATCCTCCTCCACCTGGGGGTGGCGCACCCCACGGAGGGTAATGGATTTGTCGCCGCTGAGGGCGGGGCGGACGCAGCCGAACCGCAGGGCCAGCTTGGCCTTGGCCACGATGAGGTCCAGCCGTCCCAGGGTCTCCATGCAGGAGAGGAAGCGCTCCTTCCATACCATCAGCCTGCCGGTCAGCTCCTGGCGGACGATCAGCTCCAGCTGGTCCTCCTGCACCGCCAGCTGCCGCCGCTTTTCCAGCAGGGGTCCCCGCTTTTCCTCCTGGGTCATGCGGATGGCCTTCTCCAGCTTGGCCTTCTCCGCCCGGAGGGGGGCCAGATCGTTGTGGTAGCAGTTGGCGATGGTGAACGTAGGCAGCCGCCGCCCGTCCGTGTCCATCAGCTCCAGAGCCTCCGCCAGGGAGGGAAAGACGATGCCGGACAGGGGGGGCATGGCGGCGTAGGCCTGCTCCAGCCGCTCAAAAGTTACCAGGAAGTGCTTGATTTCAAACAGCTCCACCAAATCGAAGGGCACCCCGGGGTCCCGGTCAAAGGAGCCCCGGATGTCGTGGAACAGGGGCAGCTGCTTGGTGACGCCCCGCAGAGCGGCGGCGGCGTCCTGTAAATCCGCCGGGGTAAGCTCTGCCGGGCCGCAGCTGCAGTCGGGTTCCTCCTGGGGCCGGGTGCTCCCGGCGTTCCACAGGCGCATGGCCAGGGCCACATTGTCCAGCTCCTCCTCCAGCGCCGCCTCGGTGCCTGGCCCGTACCAGGGCAGCTCCCGGACCGCCGTCCGGCCGAAGGGGGAGAGGGGGCTCAGCCGCTCCAGCACCCATTGCAGGCCGGCGTTCTCCCGCAGTTCCAAGGTCAGTTTCATGGCCTATGCCTCCTTCACGTTGACCACCGGCAGGTCCAGAGCCTGCCGCAGGGCCTGTACAAATTTCTCCGCCTCAAAGTGCCAGCCGTAGGCCGACCAGGGGTTGGCGGCCACCGCGGCGATGGTGAGCTTCCGCCGGACCCGCAGCTCCCCGCCGTTGCGCAGGAACAGATCCAGGGCTGCCCGCCCCGCCAGCACGTGGGTGGCGTCGGCGGCGATGAGGGTGGTGGGCGCGCCCCGGCGGGCCAGGGTTTTCAGCAGCGGGTCCATCACGCCGCCGGCGGCCCACACCGCCAGCGGCTGGCGGGGCAGCTTGCTCCACCGGGGGCTGCCGGTCTCGTCCAGGGGCAGCTCCAGCGGCTCTCCCTCCGGGGTGAACAGGGCGAAGCGGGCCTCCAGCCCGTCCAGGGCCTGCCGCAGCCGGGGTTCCTCCGGGGGCTTGCGGCCGAAGAGCCAGCAGGTGTGGGCGGTTTCCGCCACCACCAGCTCCATATCCCGGTCCAGGGAGGCACCGGTGCACAGCAGGGCCACTCCCTCCACCCCGGCCCCCGCCAGGGATTTCCGCCCGGCGGCCCCGTCGATGAGCACCCGCTGGGCCCCCAGTTCCAGGAAGGTCCTGGTCAGGGGGGGCAGCTGCCCGGCGGCGGAGGGGCCCGCCAGCTGCACATAGCCGTCGGACAGGGCCCGCAGCACCGCCACCGGGCCCAGGGGAGTCATCACGTCGGTGAGACCCACCACCTCCAGCGTGGGGTCGCACAGGGAGAGCATCCCCCGGGCAGTGGCAAACAGATCCCCCGCCTTTACGTACAAATCCGGCTTCTCGGTGCCGGTGACCAGATCGGTGCTCTCCCCGTCCCGGCCCACCGAGGTGAGGGCCAGCCGCTCCCCGCCCAGCTCCGCCATCAGCCGGCGCATGGCGGTGGTTTTGCCGGCGTTCTTGCACAGCCCGATTACCGTGACGGGGGAGGCGTCCCCCACCAGCGGTGCTAACAGGTGTTCCAAAAGATGGCCTCCTCTCCGTGTCAAATTTGGATGACTTGTCAAGGGCATTATAAAAGCCCCCCGGCAATTCTGTCAATGGGGTACCCTGGGTCCGGAGGCGCCGGCGCGGAAAAATGCCGTCCGGCCCGTGGGGGCCGGACGGCACGGCGGGAGGGGGAAACCTCTGTCAGATGCGGGCCTCCAGGTGGGCGATCAGCCTGTCGGCGGCGGCGTATACCCCCGGGAAATCCACGTGGGGGTTGTACAGCCGCTCCAGCTCATCGTGCATGGCCTTGGCCTGGGCCAGAGCCTCCACCGCCTCCTCCAGCAGGGCAGCGGACACCTTGCGGGAAAAGCGGAGCCGGGCCCGGCTGCGGCGGGCCAGCTCCGGGTCGGCCATGGTGTCGATGCGTATGCGGCGGTAAGGCTTGCCCGGCCAGGGGTTGGCGGGGGTGGTGGACACAAAAGCCAGGGACAGGGAGGGGATCAGCAGATGCTCCATCCGCTCCGGACACAGGGGGGAGGGGCAGACGATGATGTCCCGGCCGGAGGCCATGGCCCCGGCGGCCAGCTGCACCAGCATTCCGTGGGCCAGGCCCCAGGAATCGGACAGCTCGTAAACACGGTTACATAATTTTTCAACAGTATCAAAATGACACAGCGCGCCCTTCCAGGTGATGCCACTGAGGAAGCGCTGAACGGAGCGGCCCTCCTGCCCGCCCGTCCCCTTCATCTCCCGAGCGAGAATCCCCCGGGCCCGGCGGGCCAGCTTCTCCTCTAATCCTTTGGTCAGAAGGATGGAACGGTTGTCCTCCGCCAGCTGGGCGGCGGCGGTAAGGCAGCGGTAGGCCCGCTGGTAGCAGCCCTTATAGCCCTTCATACACCCCTTCAGTTCCCCCCGCACCGCCAGCAGACCTGTCCGGTCATAGTAGGCGCTAAGGTTGACGTAAGATTCCACCAGCCCGGGATATTTAGGCTCCACCACGTGGGGCGCCGTGCCGTCCACAACGGCGGTTTTCAGGGCGGGAATGACCACCGCGTCCAGAGAGTCCGGGTCCCCGGAGCAGTCGATGTATTCCACCTCCAGGCCCCGCGCTTCCATGGCCGCGCCCACCCGGCGCATGAGGGAGGACTTGCCGCAACCGGGGCCGCCCTTGAGGATGAACAGCTCCTCCGCTTCCTCCAAATCTATCAATTGATCGTATAATGAGTAAAAGCCGGAAGGGGAGTTGGCCCCCAGAAAATAGTGAATTTTCGGCTGCGCTTGCATAGGCGACCCTCCAAGTCTCAGTTTTTTTCACCCTCACACTATGCGGAAAGAGAGAAGAGGGTGCGGCGGCAATTGCATTTTCCAGCGAAATGGGGTACACTGAACGGAGAAGCAGGGAGGGGGTGAAGAGATGCCGTATGAGAAGCTGCGCCTGACCGCCATGACAACGGCCGGTGGGTGAGGGGCCAAGATAGGACCGGGTGTCCTAAGGAATGTATTGACCGGCCTGCCCAAGGTGGCCGATCCCAGACTGCTGGTGGGCTTTGATGAGAGTGACGACGCCGCCGTGTACCAGGTCAGCGATGACGTGGCCATGATTCAGACGGTGGACTTCTTCCCGCCGGTGGTGGACGATCCCTATACCTTTGGACAGATTGCCGCCGTCAACGCCCTCTCCGACGTGTACGCCATGGGAGGGCAGCCCAGGCTGGCCATGAATCTGCTGGCCTTCCCCTCCTGCCTGCCGGTGGAGGCGGTGGGGGACATCCTGGCCGGCGGGGCAGACAAGGTGGCCGAGGCCGGGGCGGTGATTGCAGGGGGCCACAGCATTGAGGACCAGGAGCCCAAGTACGGCCTGTGCGTCACCGGCTTTGCCCATCCCGACGCCATCCTCACCAACAGCGGCGCCAGGGAGGGGGATATCCTGGTGCTTACCAAAGCGCTGGGTACCGGCATCCTCACTACCGCCGCCAAGGCGGAGCTGCTGGGGGAGCAGGATTACCGGAACATGGTGGCCATGATGACCACCCTGAACAAATATGCCGCCGAAGCGGCTGCCCCGGTGGGGCCTCACGGCTGCACCGACATCACCGGCTTCGGGCTGGTGGGTCACGCCAGGGAGATGGCCCAGGGCAGCGGGCACACCATCGAGCTGTGGGCCAACCGGGTGCCGGTGGCGCCCCTGGCCCTGGAGCTGGCCCGGGACGGCATCATCCCCGCCGGTGCCTACCGGAACATGGACTTCGCCCAGGCCGACGTGGAGCTGGCGGGGGAGGTGGCCCGGGAACGGCTGGACTGCCTCTACGACCCCCAGACCGCCGGAGGGCTGCTGCTCAGCGTGGCGGAGGACCGGGCGGAGGAGCTGCTCCGCCGCCTGGCGGACAGCGGCGTCACTGCCGCCGCCATCGGCAGGGTGCTGCCCCGGGGAGAAAAGTGGCTGCGCGTTACGCCATAAACCAAAGAAACAGACAGGGGAGCGGACGGAAATGGAAACCATGATCATCGGCATCGCCGGAGGTACCGGCTCGGGCAAGACCACCCTGACGCTGGGGCTGAAGGAGCGGTTTGGGGACTCGGTCTCCATCCTGTACCACGACAACTACTACAAGGCCCATGACGACATGCCCTATGAGGAGCGCTGCAAACTGAACTACGACCACCCCGACGCCTTCGACACCCCCCGGCTGCTGGCTGACCTGGAAGCACTGCGCCGGGGAGAGCGGGTGGAGAGCCCTACCTACGACTACACCGTCCATAACCGCTCGGCGGAGACGGTGGAGGTGAATCCCGCCCCGGTGGTGCTGGTGGAGGGCATCCTGATTTTTGTGGAGCCCGCCCTGCGGGAGCTGATGGACATCAAGATCTTCGTGGATACCGACGCCGACGTGCGCATCCTGCGGCGGATTATGCGGGACGTGAAAAAGCGGGGCCGCTCCCTGGATTCGGTGGTGCAGCAGTACCTCACCACCGTCAAGCCTATGCACGAGCAGTTTGTGGAGCCCTCCAAGCGGTATGCCGACATCATCGTGCCCGAGGGCGGCAAGAACGCCGTGGCCATGGACATGCTCATCCAGCGCATCCGCAGTCATTTGACAGTGGAGTAACAGAGAAAAAGCGCCTGCCCGGATACCGGACAGGCGTTTTTTTATGCCTCAGGAGTCTCTTGCTCCGGGAAATGGTTGCGCAGGACGAAAAGCTGATAAATGATGAAGGCGCACACGACGAATCCGGCGATCAGCAGTCCGATGTAGAGGGCGGTCAGGGCGGTATTGTCCTCCCAGGGCAGGGGGAGCATCAAAATGACCTGAATGACAGCCTCCGCGTTGCGGCAGAACCGCAGACTGTCCGCCCGGATGCCGTGATCCTCCGCCAGCTGGGCCAGGTCGGTGAGCATTTGGAAACGGAAGTAGATGCCCACGCAGGTTATCAGGATGAAAAACAGGAACAACCGGCCTGTCAGCTCATGTCCCGCCAGCAGCATCCACACCCAGTCCACCGCCGACACCACGCCCAGCAGGACGCAGAAGGGTTTCAATAACAGCAGGCTCCTCAATTCCGCCCCCAGCAGGGCGATGGCGGAGAAGATCAGCAAATAGCCCGCCCAGTTGGGCAGCACATTCAGGGAGTGACCGTTGATCCCCAGATTGAAGTCCAGGTAGAGCAGCACATAGGCCCAGGCGATCTTGGTCAGGGCCTGGCGAATTCGGATGTTATCAGTCATAGGATACCTCCTCCGGCCAGGCGACACCGGTGTACTCCTGGCCCTTGTACTCAATCTTCACCGCGATAGAGGCGGGGGACTGCTGCTGGTCACAGCCTCTGGGGTCACTGCCCCCTCCGCCTCCCAGACCGTGCTCCTCAGGCGTGCGGAAGGAACTGTGACCAAATCCCTCCGGGAATGCCTCGCCCTGGGCCAGCGGCTCGTACCAAGCAGTGAGCGAGACCTCCTCCTCTCCCTCCCATGCCCGGCCGCCTGCGGAACGGTAGTAGTCGGTAAAGAGGGCGTCTGGACGGGGCACCGTGTCCAGCTGGTAGGAGCTGCCGAAAATACTGTCGGAATAGACCTCGTTGTTGATGCTGAGCAGGTACTGATAGTACACCTCAATGGTGAGGTCTTCCACGTGAGCGGTATACGTCAGAGCGGGCAGGACGGAATTGGGACGTCTGCCCATGACACGGTCATCCACCGTGGTCCATTGGTCCAGGGGCTCCACCGCCCAGAAATCCCCCTGCCGGAACACCCGCACCGGCTGGGATACAGCCACCGACTGCCCATCTTCATAGATATTGGCAAACCAGGTGCGGTAGGCGTCCAGCACCAGAAGACCGGTGTAAGTACCGTGGTCGCCCTCCAGCAGGTTGTATACCACCCAGTCGGCCTGGGCGCCGCTGTCTTCCGAAAGCCCCAGAGGCTCCAGGGGATAGGTGACGTCCAGGTTCTCACCCGCCCGGGCGGCTGTAAACAGTTCCGGCAGTTCCTCTTCTGGAGCGGCCATGATCAGATAGGTGGGGCTGTCCGCCAGCAGGGCTTTTACATAGGTGTCCAGCGCTCCCGCCGGAGTGGTGGCACGGTTCAGCCGGGCCCGGGCCAGTTCCAGGGAGCCGGAGGCGTTCCGGCCGGGTAGCTCCACGGCGCCTACCGTCCCCCCCAGGCAGGCCACGGCCAGCACCGCCGCCACGCAGGCCGACCCCAGGCCCACACCCTGGGGATAGCGCTTGAACCGGGCGATAGAAGAAATGCGGGCCTTGATATTCTTGCCGCCGTTGGCCATGGAGGTG
>CALWOL010000150.1 GCA_944383135.1 uncultured Flavonifractor sp. | reverse complement strand
TACGGGCGATGCCCGCCTTGTTCACCTGGACGGTGTTCATGCCGTGGGTGTCCTTGCCGTCCAGCAGAATGGTGCCCCGGGTGGGCTGGTACACCTTGGTCAGCAGGTTGAACACCGTGGTCTTGCCCGCGCCGTTGGGGCCGATAAGGCCGGCAATCTCGGTGCGGCCGATGGCCATATTGAACTCATTGACGGCGGTGAGGCCGCCGAAGTCAATCCCCAGGTGCTGGCACTCCAGGATGGGGTTCTTGTTCACGTCCCGCTCGGGAATCTTGTTGACGCTGGGCACCGGGACCAGCTTGGTCTCGGGCCGCCGTTCCACCTTGCTCATTGTACCGCCCCTCCCTTCTCCTCCGGGGCACGCCTGCGGAATTTATCCCCGATACGGCCGAAGAAGCCGCGAATGGTGGGGTTGTTGGTGGCGATCATCACCAGGATCAGGACAATGGCGTACACCAGCATCCGCAGCTCGGAGAACTGGCGCAGAGCCTCGGGCAGGATGGTCAGGGCGGCGGCGGCAATCACCGAACCCCACATATTGCCCAGCCCGCCCAGCACCACGAACACCAGGATGAGGATGGAGGTGTTGAAATCAAATTTGGTGGCCACGAAGGTGGTCTGACTCAGGCCGTACAGGGTGCCGGCGGCGCCGGCCAGGGCGGCGGACACCACGAAGGCAATCATCTTGTACTTGGTGACGCTGATGCCCACGCTCTCGGCGGCGATGCGGTTGTCCCGGGCGGCCATAATGGCCCGGCCGGTGCGGCTGTTCACCAGATTGAAAATCACGGTCAGGGCGATGAGCACCAGCACGAAGCCCGCCACAAAAGAGGAAATGCGCTGGGTATTCATCACGCCCATGGGCCCCTTGATGAGCTCCACGCCGCCGTCGGCCAGCTCAATGGTGTCATTGAGGAAGCTGAAGTGGAGGCCCCTGCCGTCCACCGCCAGATAGATGTTGGTGACGATGCTCTTGATAATCTCGCCAAAGGCCAGGGTGACGATGGCCAGATAGTCGCCGTTGAGCCGCAGCACCGGCACACTGATGAGAAAGCCCAGCACCGCCGCCACAATGGCGCCGAACACCATGGCCAGGGCCAGGCGAAGGGGAGACAGGGTCACGCTGCCCTGGAGGGCGATGGCGAAAGCGGAGCCGGCAAAGGCGCCGATACTCATAAAGCCGGCATGACCCAGGCTCAGCTCGCCGGAGATGCCCACCACCAGGTTGAGGGCCAGAGCCATGACAATGTAAGCGCAAATGGGGATGAGCTGGCCCTCCAGCACCGAGCCCACGCCCCCGTCCTTGAAGGTACGCAGCAGCTGGATGACCACAAAGGCCACAATCACCAGGGCGTAGGTAAAGACTCTGCTGCGGGTGGACCGTTTCATCTGTCGCAGTTTTTTCATACCGGCCACCTCACACTTTCTCCCGGACGGCCTTGCCCAGCAGGCCGGCGGGTTTCACCAGCAGCACCACGATGAGCACGGCAAAGACAATGGCGTTCTGGAGCTGGGTGGAGATGTAGCCGCCGGCCAGAATCTCGATGACTCCCAGCAGCAGGCCGCCCAGCAGGGCGCCGGGGATGGAGCCGATGCCGCCGAACACGGCGGCGGTAAAGGCCTTGATGCCGGGCATGGAGCCGGTGGTGGGCACCAGAGTCTGGTAGGCCGAGCACAGCAGCACACCGGCAATGGCCGCTAGGGCGGAGCCGATGGCAAAGGTCATGGAGATGGTGCGGTTCACATTGATGCCCATGAGCTGGGCCGCCGCCTTGTCCTCGGAACAGGCCCGCATGGCCTTGCCCATCTTGGTCTTGCCGGTGAAGAAGGTCAGAGCCAGCATGATGACAATGCACACCGCGATGGTGATGATGGTGAGCACCGAGATGGACAGCTGCCCGTTAAAGAGGCTGATGCTCCACTCCCGGGGCACAATGGGGGGGAAGATTTTGGGGTTGGAGGACCACAGCCGCTGGGCGGCGTTCTGCAAAAAATAGCTCACGCCGATGGCGGTAATCAGCACCGCCAGGGAGCCCGCCTGGCGCAGGGGCTTGTAGGCCAGTCCCTCAATGACCACACCCAGGACGGTACACACTGCCATGGCCAGCAGAATACCCACCACTGTGGGCAGCTGATAGGTGGACACGGCAAAAAAACAGATGTAGCTGCCCACCATGATGACGTCGCCGTGGGCGAAGTTGAGCATCTTGGCGATGCCGTACACCATGGTGTAGCCCAGGGCGATGATGGCGTAGATGCTCCCCAGGCTGATGCCGTTGATGAGGTAATTCAAAAAGACCATATACACACACCTCTCGGCGTGGAGGCTCGAGGCCGGGCGCCGGGCCACCGGTGCCCGCCCGCGATCCTCCACGGCTGTCTCAAACGCAACGGGCGGGAGGGCCGCCGGCGCCGCCGGCGGTCCTCCCGATACCGTTTTCTCTGTCTGTTTCGTTAGGGGACTGGCTCAGTCCATGCCCACGTAGGCACCGTTCTGGATGACCATGCCCTTGGGGCTCTTGGACACCGCGCCGGTGGAATCCCAGGTGATGCCCGCGCCGTCACCGGTGAGGCCGGTAAGGGTGATGGTGGGGAACACCTCGATGAGGGCGTCGCAGATCTCCTCCGCGCTCATGTCCGGGGTGCAGCCGGCGGTCTCCAGGGCCAGCTTGTAGGCGTAGACGCAGTCATAGGCGTCGGCGGCAAACTGGTTGGGGGTCTCGTTGTACAGCTCCTGATACTTGGCCACGAAGTTCTGGGTGGCCTCGTCCTCGGCGTCGGCGTTGAAGGGGGTGAGGAGCATCACGCCCTCGGCCAGGGAGGCGTCAAAGCCGTCCATGGTCAGGATGCCGTCCATGCCGTCCACGCCGAAGAACTTGGGGGTGTAGCCGGTGGCGGCGGCCTGGCTGAGAATCAGGGAGGCGGGCTGATAGTAGATGGGCAGGAAAATCAGGTCGGCGCCGGCCTGCTGGGCCTGGCTCACCTGGACGGTAAAGTCGTTCTGGGTGTCCTCGGTAAAGGTGGCGTCGCCCACCACCTCCAGGCCCAGAGCCTCGGCCTCGGCCACGAACTGGTCCTTGATGCCGGTGGAGTACACATCATCGTTCTTCCAGATGATGAACACCTTCTCGCCCAGGCCCTGCTCATAGATGTACTGGGCGGAGGCCAGGCCCTGGTTGGGGTCGGAGAAGCACATCTGGAACACGTTGTCCTTGCCCTCAATCACGTCGGGAGAGGAGGCGGAGGGGGTCAGGGCAAAGATGCGGTCCTCATAGTTGAGCACGGAAGTGGCAATGCCGGGAGTGGAGGTGACGGAGCCCAGGGAAATCTGCATGCCCCACTCCTTCAGGGTGTTGTAGGCGTTGACAGCGGTCTCGGCCACGTGGACGTCGTCCTCATAGCGCAGCTCGAACTGGATGTCGCCGCCCTCGGCGTTGATCTCATCCACGGCGATCTGCGCGCCCCGCTGGGCGGCCAGGCCGTAGATGGCAGCGCCGCCGGTCAGGGGGCCGGTACCGCCCAGCTTGAAGGCGGCGCCGGTGGCGGTGGAGCCGGTCTCGGTGCCGGCAGGGGTGGTCTCGCCGCCGGCGGCGGGAGTGTTGGCAGTGCCCTGATCGCTGCTGCCGCAGCCGGCCAGCATGGAAACGCACAGAGCACCCGCCAGCGCAAGAGACAGGATGCGAAGCTTCTTCATGGTATCTTCCTCCTTTTAGAAGTTGTTGACAATTATATGCGGTTCGTCGGAAATTGTCAACCTGAAAACTGCACAATGGCCGCCTGCCGCAGGCGGCCATTGTTGGAATTATGAACAAATTGTGAATCTCCGTGCCTTTTGGCTAAATGACAAGCCCTCCGTTGGGAGCCAGAACCTGGCCGGTGACAAACTTCGCCCCGGGAGAAGCCAGATACCACAGGGCCTCCGCCACATCCTCCGGACGGCCGACACACCCCAGGGGGGTCTCCTCCGCCAGAGCCGCCAGGTCCTCCGGGGAGAGATTGGCGTTCATCTCCGTGTCAATGACCCCCGGGGACACACAGTTCACCGTGATACCCGACGGCCCCAGCTCCTTGGCCAAAGCCTTTGTCATACCGATGACAGCGGACTTTGCGGCGGAATAGGCCACCTCGCAGGAGCCCCCCACCTGTCCCCACATGGAGGACACCGTGAGAATGCGTCCCGCCTTCCGGTGGATGAAGTGGGGCAGGGCCGCCCGGATGACATAAAACATCCCGTCCACATTCACGGCAAACATCCGCCGCCAATCGGCGTCGGTCAAATCGCCAAAGAGTTTCTGTTGGGCAATGCCGGCATTGCATACCAGAATGTCAAGTTGACAAAATTTATCCAACACATTGTCAACCATATGCCGGACCTGGCCGGGGTCGGACACGTCGGCCTGCACCGCCCAGCCCCCCAGCTCCGCCGCCAGGGCCTCCGCCCGCTCCCGGGAGCGGCAGTAGTTGAGCACCACCTTATCCCCTCCGGCGGCAAAGCGCCGGGCGGCGGCCGCTCCAATCCCCCGGCTGCCGCCGGTAATCAAAACCACCCGCTGGGCCATCCCCTACACTCCTTTCAGCCAGTCCACGCACAGGCCATGCCAGGCGGCGGCGTGGGCGTTATAATGAGCCTCATCCCGGGCGCTTTCCCGGTCGGCCAGCCCCATGGCATGGGGGCCCCGGGCAAAGAGATGGAGCTCCACCGGCACCCCCGCTCTTCGGAGGGCGGCGGCGTAGTCCAGGGTATTCTCCACCGGCACGGTGGCGTCCTCCCCGGTGGCCCACAGGAAGGCCGGAGGATGCCTCCTCCCCACACGCCGGTCCAGACGCAGCTCCTCCTCTCCGCCCAGGGGGGAGAGGTAGCGCAGCTCGTTCACCACCGGATAACCCAGAACGGCGGCATCCGGCCGCACCTGTTCCGGGGTCAGGCCCAGCGCTTTTCTGAGCACGGGGTGGTCCCACAGGCAGCACAGGCAGCCCGCCAGATGTCCTCCGGCGGAAAAGCCGCACACCGCCAGCCGGTCGGGGCGGAAGCCCAGCCGCCCGGCGTTGGCCCGCACCCAGGCCAGGGCCGCCGCTCCCTCCAGAAACTGCCGGGGCCAGCCCCGGGGCAGCAGACTGTACGAGAGGACAAAGGCCTGCACCCCCGCCGCCGCAAACGCCAGCGCCACCGGCTCGGCCTCCGCCGGGGCAATGCGGGTATACCCGCCGCCGGGAAAAATGAGTACCCCCCACCGCTGCCCGTCGTCGGCCAGCAAGCCGGTGCGGCTGCGGCAGTACCCCTCCAGCTGCGCCTCGCTGTCCTCCAGCGCAGGGTGAAGGGTTTGAACCCCTACCTTAAAATACTCCATGCGCATCCCTCCCAGCAGCGCCATTCTTTCCTGAGTATACCAGCCTCAGCCTCGTTTGGAAAGAGGAAAAAAGGTGTTGACAGACATCTCTTTTCCATGTATAATAGTCTACGCTGTTTGGACGATTAGCTCAGCTGGTAGAGCATCCGCTTGACGTGCGGGAGGTCACAGGTTCAAGTCCTGTATCGTCCACCATCAAAACCGCTGTTTTCTCTCGAAAACGGCGGTTTTTTCTAACTTTTCTGTTGTCTTTTTTCTGAACCGTGTTTTGTCCCATCCTATTTGACCACAGTTCAGCCACAGACAGGAAAAATCGACGCCCTCCGGAAGTGCTTTTCCGGAGGGCGGTTTTCTGTTCTCAGCAGGCTTTTCCCTTGGTCCGAAGGGGCTCCAGCTCCTTTTTCATCTCCTGAATCAGCTCTGCCAGCTTCTGCTCACATTCTTCCTCTGTGGATGCGTAAACATTTCGGGCGATGCGTTTTCCGTTGACCTTCGGGGAGTACCTCCCCTCCCAGAGGTGGTCGTTGATTTGGGTCATACACCCGGTTCCCGGCTTGCGGTACTTGCCCTTTACCGCCCGGAAGGGCGTGGGTGTCGTTTCCTTTTTCCATGTGGGTTTTGAGGGCGGCTCGACACCGGCGATCCCACGGTCGATGTGATCAGCGGCCTTTTGCCGCATCTCGTCGGTCACATGGGCGTAGACATTTAAGGTTGTAGCGCTGGACACATGGCCAATGATGGCGGACAGTGTCTTAATGTCCATCCCATGCTCCAGGGCATTGGTGGCAAAGGTATGACGCAAGTCGTGGAACCGCAGATGCTTACACCCTGCCCGTTCCAGGACAGCGGCCAGTTTCTTCCGCACCGCCGCCGGATCCAAAGGGGAGTCCTCCTTTTTGGGTGAGGGAAACATCCACCGAGAGGTACAGGTTTTCCTATACTGTTTCAGTACTTTCAGAAGCGGTGCAGGCAAGATATGTCCGATGACAATGCGGCCCTCCCAGCGCCCGTCTTCCCGCTTGCGCACCATGCCGTCCCCGGATGGCCGTCTCTTTGCCATTTTACTTCACCTCCAAGATCATATTTTTATTTTGCGGCGGGGAATCTGTGAGACTCGGCTATGCACTGGTAGAGCACGGCTCCGCAGTGGCGACAGATCAGGTATTGCAGCCGGTTGCCCAGCAGGCCGTGTTTTTTGAAGGTGACCAACGCCTCACCGTGCTGCCAGCCCAGGCCGATGTCTTCGCTCCCGCAATACTGGCACCGCTGAATGGGAAGTTGGGTTGCCATCTTGTTCAGCCCTCCTCTTCCAGTTCCCGCCAGATACGCTCCACCTCCAGCTCCCGGAGCAGCCCCATGGCCAGCCGGAACCCGGCCTCGAAGCTGGCTTGGGCAAGGTTCGCTTTCAGTTGGTCTTGTGCATCCACCAGACGCATCAGCTCCCGCCGCTGCGTCTGGTCCAGCCAGTCCCGCACCTCCTGCCGGGTTTGTTCGATTTCTTCTTTCAGTTCCCCGAAGTCCGGTGCCCGGAAGTAGCGCCGGTATAGCTCGTTCATGTAGTAGCCCATGTGTGCCGCCTCCTTTGCAGCAACACACAATACCCTAATCTCAGAAGAATAGCCAGCGGGTTTGAGCACAGTTATCAAATTGTTATCATTTGCAAGGGAGCTTTCTTTGTTATACGCTGTACTAAAATTGCCCATTGTGTTCGGTTTGCAACAGATGAGCTCTTATGTTACAATGCATACATCAACCAACTTCTGTAATGGAGGTTTTACAAATGTCCAACTCCATTGACCG
>CALWOL010000149.1 GCA_944383135.1 uncultured Flavonifractor sp. | reverse complement strand
ACGGTACTGTCAAGTGGTTCAACGAGACCAAGGGCTTCGGCTTCATCTCCAACGACGAGGGCGGCGACGACGTGTTCGTGCACTTCTCCGCCATCGTGTGCGACGGCTTCAAGACCCTCCAGGAGGGCCAGAAGGTCACTTATGATGTGGAGCCCGATCCCAAGAACGCCGACAAGCTGCGCGCTGTCAACGTGGTGGCTGCCTAATCTGTCTCGACTCACCGCGCCGGTTCCGAAAGGGACCGGCGCTCTTTTGTTCCGCACCTCTCCCCCGCCGGCAGCGTATACTGTCTTGCGGCGGGCAACCGCCCTCCGCCAATTTGGAATGGGGGTACTTTACCATGTGCTGTTGTCATTGTCAGAACCGCTGCTGCCGCCGGGGCTGCTGCTCCGGCAGCGGGAACGGCGGAGCCGTCACCCTGCCCGCTCTGGACCAGCTGATGCTGGCCAACAGCGGCGGCGACGCTGCCGCCCGCTGGCCGGTTTACGTCTCCGTCCCCGCCTTCCTGTGGGAAAACGAGGAGGAGAATTCCGGCTCCTGCAGCTGCTGCGGCTGCTGCCGGGGCTGACCAAATGCCGCCCAGCCGGGCGGCTACTTACCCCCATTTCCACCCCCGCGGGCTGCCCGCGGAGATTTTTTTATTTCGGAATCCATTGAGGCTCTAAGGATTTTCGCTAATCTCCCTTTTTTCGGCAAAAATACCTCTTGACAAATTCCATCCGCCTGCTACAATATGCTTAAATTATTTTATTTAAAAATTTTTAAGTAAAATGATTTAACTAAAAAATTTGAATTGATTTGTGAGGAGCATTCAGTATGGATTTCGAGAAGATTAAGGACATCATTGTGGAGACCCTGAGCTGCGACGCCGACAAGGTGACCCCCGAGGCTCGTCTGGCCGAGGATCTGGAGGCCGATTCCCTGGCCGCCGTGGAGCTGTCCATGGCTCTGGAGGAGGCCTTCGGCGTGACCATCGCCGACGAGGACCTGCCCAACATGAAGACCGTGGCTGATCTGGCCAAGTACATTGAGGAGCACGCTGCCTGAGGGCAGGTTTCCGCACACAGATTTGAGGCGCCGGGATACCCGGCGCCTTTGTGCCGAAAGGAGCCGCTATGACCAATCAAGAAATCTTTGAGCTGATGGCCCGGTTTGACGCCAGCACCATCACCTCCTTCAAGCTGACCACCAAGGACGCCACCCTGGAGCTGGGCAAGGGGACCGCTCCCGCCTCCGCCGTGGCCGCCCCTGCTTCCCCTGCCGCTCCCGCGCCCGCCGCGGTCCCGGCGGCTCCCGCCCAGCCGGAGGGGCCCTGCATCACCGCTCCCCTGGTGGGCACCTTCTACGCCGCCTCCGCCCCCGACGCCCAGCCCT
The DNA here is from genome assembly GCA_944383135.1 of uncultured Flavonifractor sp. Taxonomy (GTDB): domain Bacteria; phylum Bacillota; class Clostridia; order Oscillospirales; family Oscillospiraceae; genus Flavonifractor. The sequence goes on along the minus strand of CALWOL010000149.1, from coordinate 5,416 downwards.
TTGTTCAGGTGGGCGACCATGTGAAAAAGGGGCAGACGGTGTGCCTGATGGAGGCCATGAAGATGATGAACGAGGTCCAGGCCCCCTGCGACTGCATCATCGAGGCGGTGCTCCAGGAGGACGGGGCTCTGGTATCCTTCGGAGACCCCCTCATCCGCTACCGGGAAGGGTGAGGATATGTTCAAGCGTATTTTGATTGCCAACCGGGGAGAGATTGCCGTCCGGGTCTTCCGGGCCTGCCGGGAGCTGGACATTGAACCGGTGGTGGTCTACTCCCAGGCTGACGCCGAGGCCCTCCACGTCCAGCTGGCGGAGCGGGCCTACTGCATCGGCCCCGCCCGCTCGGCGGACAGCTACTTAAATGTGGACGCCATCCTCACGGTGGCCCAGGCCACCGGCTGCGACGCCATCCACCCCGGCTACGGCTTCCTGTCGGAGAATGACCAGTTTGCCGACGCCTGCGCCCAGGCGGGCATCGCCTTCATCGGCCCCTCCGGGGACGTCATCCGGGCCATGGGCAACAAGGCCGCCGCCCGGAAGCTGATGGTGGAGGCCGGGGTGCCGGTGGTGCCCGGCTCCGACGGGGCGGTGGACACGGCGGAAGAGGCCAAGGCCCTGGCCGATTCCATCGGCTATCCCGTCCTCATCAAGGCCGCCGCCGGCGGCGGCGGCCGGGGCATGCGCCGGGTCTTTGAGCCGGAGCAGCTCATCCCCCTCTTTGAGGAGGCCCGCAGCGAGTCGGTGGCCTGCTTCGGCAACGGGGAGATGTACCTGGAAAAGCTGATCCTCAACCCCCGGCACATCGAGTTCCAGATTCTGGCCGACAAGGAGGGGCACGTCATCCAGCTGGGTGACCGGGACTGCTCCATCCAGCGGCGCAATCAGAAGCTGCTGGAGGAGTCCCCCTCCAAGGCCCTCACCCCCGAGCTGCGGGAGCGGATGGGCGCCGCCGCCGTGGCCGCCGCCAGGGCCGCCCGCTATGAGAACGCCGGCACCATTGAGTTTGTGCTGGACCCCGAGGGCAACTTCTATTTCATTGAGATGAACACCCGTATCCAGGTGGAGCACCCCGTCACCGAGCTGGTCACCGGGGTGGATCTGGTGCGGGAGCAGATCCGCATTGCCGCCGGGCTCCCCCTCTCCCTCACCCAGGAGGAGGTCCAGCTGCGGGGCCACGCCATCGAGTGCCGCATCAACGCCGAGGACCCGGCCCACGACTTCCGGCCCTGTCCGGGGAAGATTGACTTTGTCCACCTCCCCGGCGGCTGCGGCGTGCGGGTGGACACCGGGCTGTACACCGGCTACACCCTGCCCCCCTTCTATGATTCCATGATGGCTAAACTCATTGTCTACGCCCCCACCCGGCTGGAGGCCATCCGCCGGATGCGCCGAGCGCTGGAGGAGCTCATCGTCCAGGGTCCGCCCAACAATGTGGATTTGCTCCATCAGATTCTGCACCACCCCGACTTTGTCCGGGGCAATTACACCACCGGCTTCCTGGAGGCCAATATGGACACCCTGCTGGCCTGGAGCCGGGGCGGAGAGGAGACTGAAGCGAAATGAGCAACGTCTTTGCCCAGCGGCGGCAGAAGCTGCTCTCCCTGAAGGCCCTGCGGGGCGCCTCTCCCACCCCCGCCCACACCGAGGAGACCTGCCCCGCCTGCGGCGGCACCATCCGCCGCCGGGATCTGGCCGCCGGGCGGTATGTCTGCCCCCTGTGCGGACACCACTACCCCATCGGAGCCTATTACCGGCTGAGCCTGGTGCTGGACAAGGGCACCTTCCGGGAGCTGGACGGCTCCCTCACCTCCAACGACCCCCTCTCCTTCCCCGGCTACGCCGCCAAGCTGGACGCCGCCCGCCGGCGCACCGGCATGAATGAGGGCGTGGTCACCGCCACCGGCCGGATCGGCGGCCAGAAGGCGGCGGTGGGGGTGCTGGACAGCCGGTTCTTCATGGGCAGCATGAGCGCCGCCCTGGGGGAAAAGGTGACCCGGCTGGTGGAGTACGCCGACAAGAACAAGCTCCCCCTCATCCTCTTCTCCGCCAGCGGCGGAGCCCGGATGCAGGAGGGCATCCTGTCCCTGATGCAGATGGCCAAGACCGCCGCCGCCCTGGAGCGGTTCTCCCAGAAGGGCGGGCTGTACATCTCCGTGCTCACCCACCCCACCACCGGCGGCGTCACCGCCAGCTTTGCCAGTCTGGGGGACATCATGCTGGCCGAGCCCGGCGCCCTCATCGGCTTTGCCGGGCCCCGGGTCATCGAGCAGACCATCGGAGAAAAGCTGCCCGAGGGCTTTCAGAGCGCCGAGTATCTGCTGGAGCACGGCTTTTTGGACGCCATTGTCCCCCGGCCCCAGCTGCGGGACACCCTCATCCGCCTGCTGAAGCTCCACGGGAAAGGAGGGTCCGACCATGCCAAATGAGCTCACCCCCGCCCAGCGGGTGGCCCTGGCCCGGCACGCCCAGCGGCCGGGCACGGCAGACTTCATTGACGCCCTGTTCACCGACTTCTTTGAGCAGCGGGGCGACCGCCACTGTATGGACGACGGCAGCATTCTGGGGGGCGTGGCCCTGTTCCACGGCCGGCCGGTCACCGTTATCGGCCACCGGAAGGGCCGCACCCTGGAGGAGCACATGGCCTACCACTTCGGCATGCCCTCCCCCGAGGGCTACCGGAAGGCCCAGCGGCTGATGCTCCAGGCGGAAAAATTCAGCCGCCCCATCGTTACCTTTATTGATACCCCCGGCGCCTACCCCGGTCTGGAGGCCGAGGCCCACGGCCAGGGGGAGGCCATCGCCCGTACCCTGGCCCTGCTCTCCGGCCTCACCGTTCCCGTGATTGCGGTGGTCACCGGCGAGGGGGGCAGCGGCGGGGCCCTGGCCCTGGGCGTGGGCAACAAGGTGCTCATGCTGGAGAACGCCGTCTACTCCGTCCTCTCCCCCGAGGGCTTCGCCGCCATCCTGTGGAAGGATTCCTCCCGCAGCGCCGAGGCCTGCGACGTGATGAAGCTCACCGCCGCGGACCTGCTGGAACTGGGTGTGATTGACGGCATCATCCCCGAGCCAGCCGCCGGCGCCCACGCCGCCCCCCAGCCCGTCTACCGGGCCCTGGACGCCGCCCTGGTGCGGGAGTTGGCCGCCCTGAGCAAGCTCAGCCCCTCCGCCCTGGCGGCCAACCGCTATAAAAAATTCCGCTTGATGGGCAGCAAAGCCCTCGGAAAGGAGCGCCTATGAACGGAATCAAGCTCATCTCCACCGGCTCGGCTCTGCCGGAGCGGGTGGTGACCAACCACGATCTGGCCAAAATCGTGGACACCAACGACGAGTGGATTGTCTCCCGCACCGGCATCTCCAGCCGCCGGCACTGCTCCGGCGGGGAGACCCACGCCGGCCTGTGCCTGGCCGCCGCCCGGCAGGCCCTGGAGCGGGGCGGCATCGCCCCGGAGCAGATCGGGGTGTGCATCGTGGCCACCGTGTCCCAGGACTACTTCACCCCCGCCGCCGCCTGCCTCCTCCAAAAGGAGCTGGGCCTGCCGGAGGACACGGTGTGCTTTGACCTGAACGCCGCCTGCTCCGGCTTCGTCTACGGCCTGCACGTGGCGGAGTGCCTGCTCGCCGCCGCCCCCCGGAAATACGCTCTGGTCATCGGCGGCGAGGTCCTCAGCCGGCTGATGGACTTCACCGACCGCTCCACCTGCGTCCTCTTCGGAGACGGGGCGGGGGCCGCCCTGGTGGAGTGGGGGGAGCGGTTTCCCTCCCTCCACGCCGTGCTGGGCTGCCGGGGGAATGCCGAGGCCCTGAACGTCCCCGGCATCCGCACCGGCCTTCCCTCCTATGTCCACATGGACGGCCAGACGGTGTTCCGCTTCGCCGTGGAGGCCCTTCCCCACTGCGCCAAGGAGGTGGCGGACAAGGCGGGCATCCCCCTGGAGCAGGTGGACCGCTTCGTGTTCCACCAGGCCAACCAGCGAATTATCGACTTTGCCGTGAAGAAGCTGAAGGTGGACCCCGCCAAGTGCACCGGCAACATCGCCCGCACCGGCAACACCTCCGCCGCCAGCGTGCCCCTGCTGCTGGACGAGCTGGTGACCTCCGGCGCCCTCGCCTCCGGCCAGAAGGCTCTGTGCGTGGGCTTCGGCGCCGGACTGACCTGGGGCGGGGCGCTGCTGGAGCTGGCGTAAGCCTCCAACCAGCGGCACAGCTGCTGGTTGGAACAGATGCAGCCCCCTGCGCGCAGGCTTTGGCCGTAAACCGTCCAAAGCCCACACTTGTGGGCTGAGAAGTGTGGGCAGCCACGCACATGTCGCGGCTGCACACAGATTAGACTTTCTTCGCGCCTGCGGGCGCGAACTCTGCGAGGCCATTTTTCTAAGGGCCTAAAAGGAGCTTACAATGAAATTAAATGAACTGTTGGGAACCGAATTCCCCATTATCCAGGGCGGCATGGCCAACATCGCCACCGGCGCGTTTGCCGCCGCCGTATCCAACGCCGGCGCGCTGGGCCTGGTGGGCTCCGGCGGCATGGACGCCCAGGCCCTGCGGGCGGAAATCCGCACCGCCAAGGCGGGCACCCACAAGCCCTTCGGCGTCAACCTGATGCTGATGAATCCCCACATTGACGAGCTGGCCCGTGTGGTGGTGGAGGCGGGCGTGCAGGTGGTGACCACCGGCGCCGGCAACCCCGGCAAATACATCCCCGCCTGGAAGGAGGCGGGCATCAAGGTATTCCCCGTGGTGGCCGCCCCCATTCTGGCCCACCGGCTGGAGCGCTACGGCATTGACGGCGTCATTGCCGAGGGCACCGAGAGCGGCGGCCATGTGGGCGAGATGACCACCATGGCCCTGGTACCCCAGGTGGCGGACGCGGTGGACGTGCCCGTCATCGCCGCCGGCGGCATTGCCGACGGCCGGCAGCTGGCCGCCGCCTTTGCCCTGGGCGCCTGCGGCGTGCAGGTGGGCACCTGCCTGCTGGCCAGCGCGGAGTGCCCCATCCACGACAACTACAAGCAGGCCGTCCTCAAGGCGGGGGCCAATGACACCACCGTCACCGGCCGCACCGGCGGGGCCCCCGTCCGGGTGCTGAAGAACAAGATGGCACGCCAGTACCTGGAAATGGAAAAAGAGAACATGCCGCTGGCCGAGCGGGAGAAACTGACCCTTGGCTCCCTGCGCAAGGCCGTCTTTGAGGGCGACCTGGACGGCGGCAGCTTTATGTGCGGCCAGGTGGCGGGCATGCTCCACGAGATCAAGCCCCTGCGCCAGATCTTTGAGGAACTGATGGCCGGCTGCGACGCCGCGATGAAAGGACTCCAGGCATGAAACTTGCATTTTTGTACGCAGGCCAGGGCAGCCAGCACCCCGGCATGGGGGCCGACCTCTACGAGGCCTACCCCGAGTTCCGGGCGGTGCTGGA
>CALWOL010000148.1 GCA_944383135.1 uncultured Flavonifractor sp. | reverse complement strand
CTGGTCGCTGGCGTGGTTGGAGGCGTGGGAGCCGTGCATGCCGATCATGCCGGTAAACAGGGGATGGTTGCCGGGGCAGGCGCCGCCGCCCATGATGGTGGAGGCCACCGGGGCGTTCAGGGTCTCGATAAACTTGCGAAACTCGGGCACTGCCCCACGGGAGCGGATCACGCCGCCGCCCACCAGGACCAGAGGCTTCTTGGCCTCTTCGATCATGTCCAGCAGGGTCTGGATGTCCCCGGCATCGGGTTCAGGGGCCTTCAGCTCGTGGCTGGCCCGGCGGAGCATGGCGGCCAGACGGCCGTGGTTGGGGTGCTCTGCCAGGGGGAGGGGCTCATAGTCGGCCTCGGCGGCAGTGACATTCTTGGCGATATCCACCAGCACGGGGCCGGGGCGGCCAGTGCGGGCGATGGCAAAGGCCTCCCGCAGCACGTCGGCCAGGGTGTTGGGGTCTTTTACCAGATAGTTGCACTTGGTGATGGGCATGGAGATGCCGGTAATATCCACCTCCTGGAAGGAATCCTTGCCGATGAGGTTCTCACTGACGTTGCAGGTGATAAATACAACGGGGGAGGAGTCGTAGTAGGCGGTGGCAATGCCGGTGGTCAGGTTGGTTGCGCCGGGGCCGGAGGTGGCAAAGCACACACCCACCTTGCCGGTGGAGCGGGCGTAGCCGTCGGCGGCGTGGGAGGCCCCCTGCTCATGGGCGGTAAGGATATGGCGGATCTTGTCCTTGTAGCCATGGAGCTCAAATTCGTCGTATACGTTCAGAATGGTGCCGCCGGGGTAGCCGAATACCGTGTCTACACCCTGCTCCAGCAGACATTCCATCAGGATCTGAGCGGTTTTCATTCTCATAGGTCTTTACCTCCTTCGGTGGAATGGAAAAAACATGGCGGTTTCGTCCCATAGGACGAAGCCGCCATGATGCTCCGTGGTACCACCTAATTTCGCGGGGAGACCCCGCGCACTCTCTCCCCGATAACGTGGGGCGAACGGCCCTGCTTACCGAGCTCGGCAGGGCGGCTCCCGGGTGACCTTCCGGAGCGGCCTCCCGGGAGCTTACACCAGCCGCTCCCTCTCTGCGCGTTCGCGCCGTCCGTACTGTCCCGATCATCGCCTTTGGGCTATGAAAGATTAGTCAATATGATAGCCGCCCCGGGGAGATTTGTCAATCCGAGTTTTGCAACTTCTGCATTTTAACCAATTAAAGCAGGAAAGAACCGAGGGTATGCAATGGGAAGTGAACAAAAATAAACTAAAAGGTTTAGAAAATGAGTGGACTGAGGGAATATGTGCCCAAATCAGCGCAAGTTCAGAAAAACTTGCGGGTTTACTTGAAAAACAAAAGGAAATTTGATGGTTTTAACTGGACATTCACACCAATATGCTGTATGATAATTCTGTTTGAGATACCGGTCAAACAACTCAAAACAGTACCCCGTGTGTGGGTCAGATTTGCGAGGTGGACCTATGAAGCAAAGCTTTTACGGCGGCGTGCACCCCCATGACCGGAAGGAATTGGCACGCCACAAGGAGACGGCGCCTCTCAGCGTCGCTCCAAAGCAGGTGGTCATCGCTATGGCAATGCATATCGGTGCCCCCTGCAAACCCGTTGTCGCCGTGGGAGACCATGTGAAGGTGGGCCAGAAGATCGGCGAGGTGGCCGGTCTGGGCGCCCCCATCCACGCCTCCGTGTCCGGTGAGGTCAAGGCCATTGAGCCCCGGCCTTACGTGGGCGGCGGCAAATGCATGTCGGTGGTGATCGAGAACGACTTCCAGGATACCTGGGGCTCCGAGCTTACTCCTCATCCCGACTATACCAAGCTGAGCACCGACGAGTTGGTCAACATCATCAAGGAGGGCGGCCTCACCGGTATGGGTGGCGCTGGCTTCCCCACCCATGTGAAGATCAGCTCGGGCATCGGCAAGGTGGATACCGTCATCCTTAATGGTGCCGAGTGTGAGCCCTACATCACCGCCGACCACCGGCTCATGCTGGAGAACGGCGAGAAGGTCATCGCCGGCCTGCGGATCCTCATGCAGTGCTTTGGCCTTAAGACCGGCGTCATCGGCGTGGAGGCCAACAAGCCCGACGCCATCGAGCACCTGCGCAACCTGGTGGGTGGCAGAGGAGACATCACTGTGGAGTCCCTGCGGACCCGGTACCCCCAGGGCGCTGAGAAGCAGCTCATCCAGCGTATCACCGGCCGTGAGGTGCCCCCCGGAGGCCTGCCTGCCCATGTGGGCTGCGCCGTGTTCAACGTAGGCACCGCCGCCGCCGTGTATGACGCCGTAGTGGAGGGCAAGCCTGTCACCCACCGGGTACTTACCGTCACCGGCGACGCCATCCAGGAGCCCAAGAACCTGCGGGTGCCTCTGGGCGTGTCCTTCCAGCACCTGATCGATGAGGCCAAGGGCTTCAAAGAGGCCCCCGAGCGCATCCTCACCGGCGGCCCCATGATGGGCATCGCCCAGTACAACCTGGACGTCACCTGCATCAAGGGCACCAACGCCGTGCTCTGCCTCACCAAGCGTGAGGCCGCTCCCGTGGTAGAGGAAGAGGTGTGCCTGCGCTGCGGCCGGTGCGTCAACGTGTGTCCCATGCACCTGACCCCCGTGTACATGCACCTGTACGCCGAAAAGGGCATGTGGAAAGAGGCGGAAGCCCTCAACGTGCTGGACTGCATTGAGTGCGGCTCCTGCAACTACATCTGCCCCGCCCGCATCCATCTGGTCCAGTCTTTCCGGGTGACCAAGGGTGAACTGCGGAACCTGGCGGCCAAGGAAAAAGCGGCAAAGGAGGCGGCCAAAGCATGAATGAGGAAAAGAAGCTGAATCTGACGGTGGCCTCGTCCCCCCACGTGGCCTCTCCCATCGATACCCAGAACCTGATGAGGGATGTGCTCATCGCCCTGGTGCCCGCCCTGGTCATGGGCGTGGTGTTCTTCGGGCCCCGGGCCCTGGTGGCCACCCTGATCTCCGTGGTGGCCTGCGAGTTCTTCGAGTGGGGCTACCGTAAGCTGATGCACAAATCCATGTCCAACAAGGACCTGTCCGCCGCCGTCACCGGCGTGCTGCTGGCCTTTGTGTGCGCGCCCACCCTGCCCTACTGGATGCTCATCATCGGCGATTTCTTCGCCATCGTGGTGGTCAAGCAGCTCTTCGGCGGCCTGGGCCAGAACTTTATGAACCCCGCCCTGGGCGGCCGGGCCTTCCTGATGCTGTGCTATCCCGTGGCCATGACCACCTGGATCGTTCCCGGAATCGGCACCGACAAGTGGGCCGGCCTGCTCTCCGGGTCCGTCACCCTCACCGGCGCCGACATCGTCACCGGCGCCACCCCCCTGTCTGCCGACTTCATGCATGGCGGCCTGCTGCCTGAGGCCTCCCTGCTGGACGCCTTTGTGGGC
>CALWOL010000147.1 GCA_944383135.1 uncultured Flavonifractor sp. | reverse complement strand
CTGTATCAGCTCCGTTTGCCTCATTCCTCGCCACCGCTTTCGTAAATTTGCCGCTCCGCCGGAATGGCAAAATCCGCCTCAATCGTCCGGCTCAGCAGGGCCTGTTCCTCCTCCGTCAGCGCGCCGGACACGGTTACCCACTGGGGAACCGGCCAGTCGCCCTCGCTCTCCGCCTCCACAACTACCTGGCAGGAAATACCCATTTCTTTCGCCTTGTCCTGTATATATGCGCCTGAGCGTTCCTCTATGATGTCTTTCATCAGGACGCGGTTTTCCGCCTCCAGTTCCTCCCCATAGCCGTCCAGGGAAAGCCGGTATTCCGTCAGCGCCCGGGTCAGCGCTTCCCCGTCCACGCGCAGCAGGGGGTTCAGCATGGCAAGCAGCAGCACCAGCCCGCCGGTCAGCCGCCCAATCTTCCGGATGGTACCGGCGGGGGTCAGACTCTCCGCTATGGCAATGACCAGCGCCGCGCAGGTCAAGCCCAGCAGCCATTGCCGCATCAGCTCCAGCATAATCTCACCCTCCCGTTGCGGCGGTTACCGCGGATACCATGGATACCAGCAGCAGGAACGCGCAGGAGCCCGTCATGCCCAGCACCAGGCCAAACGCTCCGCCAATCTGCTCAATGAGCCCGGACACCCGGCCCCCGGACACCGTGGCGCTGACCGCCGCGGTGAGCTTGTACACCAGGTAGTGAATGCCCAGCTGGAGAAATGGGACAACGCAGATACCCAGAATCACCAGCATACCGAACACGCCGGCGGCATTTTTCAGGATGCCGGCGCTGGCCAGCACCGTCTCCGCCGCGTCGGACAAAATGCCGCCCACCACCGGCACCATGCTGGACATGGTGAATTTGGCCGCCTTGACCGCGGCGGCGTCTGCCGTCCCGGCGATGGCGCCGCTCACCGTCAGATAGCTTACAAACAGAAGGAGAATGGCGCTGAGCACCACGGTCACCACCCATTTGATTGTCCCGGCCACCCGCTTCAGCCCCTCGTTGCCAATGGCGGTATGGGCCACGCAGGCGGCCATATACAGATAGAGCAGGGGAAGCAGCAGGCTGGTAATCACGGTGATGAGCACGTCGGAGAACAGCATGGTGGCCAGCTGCCGGGCGGCGGCGCTGCCCGGGGTCCCCGATGCCGCGGCCGCCGCGGTAACGGCGGGCAGGAGCAGCTTGGAAAAGGTCTCCATGCGCTCCAGGGCCTCCCGGCCCATTCCGATTAGGGAGTGGGCGTCTGCCGCGGCCACGGCGGCCACCGCCATAGCCCCCACAACGGACACCAAATCCGGTCCGCTCTCCCCGCTGCTGCTGTACAATCCCTCCGCCAGGCCGCAGAGCAGTACCACGGCCAGCAGCAGCACGCCGCTGCGCAGGGCCTTCCGCAGCACGCCGGACACCTGACCGCTGCCGGTATCCAGCACAGTCTGGATTCCCTCCTCCAGGTCCAGCCCCTCATCCAGCTCCACCCCCGGCGCCCACTGCTCCCCCGCCGCTTGGAGTCCCTCCAGATCCAGGGCTTCCGACTGAGCCGCAGGAATATCCGTTTCACCGGCGGCGGCCGCGCCCGGCAGAAGCAGCACCACCGCCAGGGCCGCCATCAGCAGCCGTTTTCCCATGTTCATTGCATTCCCCTTCCCCCTGTCACAGCAGCCCCCCAATGGTCTCCACCACCGCCCGCATCAGCGGCAGCGCCGCTGAGAGGGCCAGCACCGCCCCCGCCGTCTCCACAGAGGCGGCGATTCCTCCTTCTCCCGCGTCCCGGCACACCTCCGCCGAAATCCGGGTGAGCACCGCAATCCCCACCGTTTTCAGCACCACGGCCAGCACCGCGGGGGACAGGCCCGCCCGCTCCCCCAGCTCCTCCATCAGCCTCCGGATATCCGCCACGGCGCCCAGGGCCTGGACCAGAATGAGGGCGCCCGCCGCCAGAGCCAAAACCAGACCCACCTCCCTGGCGCTGCGCCGGACCACCAGGGCGCACAGAGCCGCCGCCACGGCCAGGGCGGCCAGTTTTCCCATGCTCTCCATGCCTTCAAAGGCCGAAGAGGTCCTTGACCAGCTCAAACAGCTCGCTGATCTGCTGCACCACCATCATCAGTACCACCACCAGCCCCGCCAGTGTGGTCATGGTGGCCTGCTCCTCTCGGCCGGAGCGGGTAAGGACCTGATTGAGCACCGAAATCAGAATGCCGATGGCGGCAATTTTAAAAATCAAATCCACATTCATTTTTCCTACTCCCTACATCAGCAGAATGACCAGCAGGCCTCCCGCCGTCAGGCCCAGCACCTGCTCCATCCGCCCTTTTCGCTCCCACTCCCGCTCCGCCTCCTCGGCGGCCGCGGCAAGCTCCCCGCAGGCCTGCTCCAGCGCGCCCCGCAGATTCTCCCCGTCATAGCGGCCCAGCACCTCCCCCAGCGCCTCCAGCGCCCGGGCTGCCCGACCCTCCAAATCCAGGGGGACCTCCGTCAGGGCCTGGCGCCAGATTTGGGCCATGGATTTTGTACCCAGGCCCTCCATCTCCCGGACGCAGGACGCAAACAGCAGGCCCACCGGGCCCTCATATGTCTCCGCCAGGCTCCGAAACAGCTCCGGCAGCGGCGTGAGGCGGAACGAGATTTCCCGGGCCATTTGTTCCAGGGCGGCGTGCAGCGTCCGCAGGCACTCCGGCCTGCGGGCCAGCCGGCGGGCGGAGCGAAAACCCACCATGGCCGGTCCCGCCAGCACCAGCGCCGCCCCCACCAGCCTCAACACAGCTCCGTTACCTGATAGCTCCGCCCCTCTTTCGTCCGGCAAATCACCACCAGGCGGCGGAAGACCCGCCGCTCCAGCAGGTTCCGGTACAAGGGTCGGGCCTTCAGGTCCTCCAAATCCAGGCCATGGGCTGAGCAAAGCAGCCCCACGCCGCAGTTGGCGGCCATTTCCAGGGCAGCGCAGTCCTCCGGAGCCGTAATCTCGTCCGCCGCCAGCACCTGGGGATTCATCCCCCGCAGCAGCATCAGCAGGCCCTGCTCCTTGGGACAGCCGTCCATCACGTCGGTGCGGCGTCCCACGTCAAACTGAGGCGTACCCTCCCACATGGCGGCCAGTTCTCCCCGCTCGTCCGCCACACCCACCCGCAGGGCGGGACAGCCGTCCCCGTCCGAGAGGCAGCGGATCAGATCCCGCAGCAGCGTGGTCTTGCCCGCTCCCGGGGGAGAGACCAGCAGGGTGCTCTGGAATTGTCCCCCCTGCCACAGCTTGTCCAGTACCGGCCAGGCCGCCCCCGGCACCGCCCGAGCGACGCGGATGGCCAGGGAGGAGAGGTGCCGCAGATTGCGCAGCCGTCCCTCCCCCATTACCCCGCTGCCGCAGATGCCGATGCGGTGTCCGCCGGGAACGGTGAGAAAGCCGCCGCTGATTTGGGCCTGGGCGGTATGGACAGAGGCCCGGGTGGCAATCTCCAGCACCAGCGGCAGGTCTGCCGCCGTCACCGCCGTTCCCCGGATAGATTCCTCCCCCTCCGGATAAACCGCCGTCATGGGCCGCCCCGCCCGCAGGCGCAGCTCCTCCGCCCTGGCCTGCCGGAGCTCGTCCAGCTCCAGCGCCGGTCCCCGCAGGTGGGGCGGCAGCAGGGCCGCCGCCGCCCGCCAGCGGTCCGCCTGGCTTTGCTGTATCATGTACCGTCACATCCTTCTTTTGTGTCTGATGCATCCTATGAGGGCCCGTCCCCCTTTATGCCTGGGCAAAAAAAGAGCGGGCCCATTTCCTGCATGGGTCCGCTCCGGGAAAACCGTTATTTCTTCTGTTTGACCAGCACCTCGGCCAAATCCTTCCGCGCCTTCAGGGCCGCAATCAGCTCCGATACCGCCTCCGGCGTCCCGTCCCTGGGAATGGCGTATTCCTCCGTACGGGCAAAGTCCCGCTCCAGCCGCTTTTTCTGCTGCTCCAGCCAGGCGCCGCCCTCCCCCTCGGGGTAGACCAGGGCCACCAGCCGGGGATGGGCTTTCATCTGATTTACCCACAGCCTGGCCGGGTCATGCTTCCGGGAGAGCAGGATGACCAGCGCCACGATGGCCACGGCGGCGGTGGCAAAGCCAAACACCTGGGACACCCGGATGGGGGTATTGAGGAAGTAGAGGCTGTCGGTGCGCAGCCCCTCAATAAAGCCCCGGCCCACGCCGTACCAGGCAAAATAGCTCAGGAAAATCTGCCCGTCGAATTTCCGGTGCTTTTTGGATACTCGAATGAGCAATATAAGGCCCAGCAGGTTCCACAGGGATTCGTACAGAAAGGTGGGATGGACCTCCACGTACTGCCGGACGCCGTCCACATACTGATAGATACCCATACGCCAGGGCAGGCTGGTGGGTCCGCCATAGGCCTCAATATTGACAAAATTGCCCCACCGGCCCACCAGCTGGCCGATGAGCATCCCGTGGGCGCCCAGGTCGGCAAAGGCCAGAAAGCGGATGTTCCGCACCCTGCAGAATACCAGCAGGGTGATGACCGCCATGATAACTCCGCCGTAAATGGCCAGGCCGCCGTCCCAGATGCGCACCATAGCCCCGAAATCCCAGGAGCCGTCGGCCCGGCGGTACAGCTCCGGGTAGAAGATGATGTAATACACTCTGGCCCCGATGATACACAGCGGCACGGCAAAAAAGAGCATGTCAATGATATCATCCTGCCGGATGCCGAACCTGGGAGCCTGGCGGGAGCAGTACATCACCGCCAGCAAAAAGCCGGCGGCGATGATAATGCCATACCAGTACACCGGCCAGCTTCCGATATGGAAAGCCACCCGGTTCAGCTGAAGCTCCAGCCCCAGGCCGGGAAAAGAGACGGTACCCATCATACTGCCTCCCCCGGCCGGACCACGGCCAAACCGCACCGCCGGGGCGTCACCCAGCCACGGATACACGCCTGCACATCGGCCGGCGTGATGGCGTCAAACACCTCCGGGAAGCGGAAATACTCCACCCCGGCAAAGTGGGACTGGGCCAGGGAAATACACACATTTTCAAAGGAATTGAGGGAGCGCACCTTGGCACCGTATACGCCCTTCTTCACCCGGCGGAACAGGTCGGCGTCCACCCCGTCCCGGGCCAGCCGCTCTCCCTCCGCCAGCACGGCGTCCCGCACCTTTCGCGGGTCCCGGCTCTCACCGCCGGCGGCCATCAGGGCCGCCCCCGGGTAGAGCTCAAAGCCGTAGCCGAAGTTTTTGTTGATGAGCCCTTCACTGTACAGTCTGGCATACAGAGGGCTGGAGCTGCCCAGCAGCACCTCGCAGGCCAGCTCTCCCATGAGCTCCTGCCGGAGCCACTCCTCCCCGCCCTTGACGGGGTCGGCCTTGAAGCCCAGCTGGAAAATGGGGGTGGATACCTCCATGGTCAGCTCCTTCTCCCCGCAGGCCGCCTGGGGCGCCTCCTCCCCGCCGTAGTCCCGGTCAATGGGCAGGCCGGGCTGGTCGGGCAGAATTGCCCGGGCGGCGGCACATACCTGCTCCGGGTCCACATCCCCCGCCACGGTGAGCACCATGTTGGACGGGGTGTAGAATGCCTTGTGACAGGCGTAGAGGGTGCCGGACGTGATGCGGGCAATGGACTGCTGGGTACCGGCAATGGGCACCCGGATGGGATGATGGTCATAGAGGCACTCCATCAGGGCGTAAAAGACCTGGTTTTCCGGGTCGTCCTCCACCATGCGGATTTCCTGGCCGATGATGCCCTGCTCCTTGTCCACGCTCTCCGGAGTAAACCAGGGGATGGACACAAAGGAGAGGAGGATTTTCAGGTTATCGAAAAATTTCTCCGTACTCTCAAAGAAATACCCGGTGATGGCCGAGCTGGTAAAGGCGTTGGGCGAGGCGCCGTTGGCCGCCAGGTCCTGGAGGGCGTTGCCGTCCTGGGTGTCGAACATCTTGTGCTCCAGGAAATGGGCCACCCCCGCCGGGGTATCCTTCCACGCCCCGTCCAGGCGGAAGCGCATGTCCATGCCTCCGTAGTTGGTGGCAAAAAAGGCATAGCTCTTCTGAAAGTCCCGGCGGCGGTCCACATAAACGTGGAGGCCGTTGGGCAGAATTTCATGGAATACGGTCTCCCCCACGCGGGGGTACTGCTTGCTCACCATAGGCTCAATCCCTGCCTTTCAGGAAATAGACGGTATCGGGAATCAGATTCTGGGCGGCCGTCACCACTTCCGCTCGGGTCACCTGCTCCACACGGCGGGCCAGCTCCTCCGGCCCCTCGGTCAGGCCGGCGGCTGCCTGGCCCAGCCAGTAATCCTCCAGCCGGCTCTGGGCGTCCAGGGTGGTGAGCAGGGTGCTCACCACCGAGCGGCGGGCCCACTCCAGCTCGTCGTCGGTAACGTCGCCGGTCTGGCACTTGTAGAGCTGGGAGAGGATTTCCCCCTCCGCCTGCCCCACCTTGTCAAACTCCACTCCGGAGGAGACCAGCATCACATCCTTGTATTTCATCAGGCCGGAGCTGGCGTAGTAACACAGTGAAAGCCTCTCCCGTACGTTCAGGAAGAGCTTGGAGGTGGTGGTACCGCCGTAAACGGCGTTGACCAGTGCCAGGGCGGGATAGCCTTCGTCCCAGGCGTCGCAGCCGGTGCGGAAGCCCATGGCCAGCTTGCCCTGGGTCACGTCCAGGGACTCCTCCACCCGCCGGGGATGCCTGGGGGCCTCCCGCTTGGCCGGGCGGAGCACGCCCATTCGCGCCTCTCCCTGGGGCAGGCCGTCCACAATAGGGGCGAAGGCGGCCTGCACCCGCTCCGCCTCCGCCGAGCCGCAGTAGTACAGCTCCACCCGGGCGCAGTGCAGCAGCTTCTGGTACTGGGCCCAGAGCTGTCCGGCGTCAATGGTCCGGGCGCGGGCCTCGCTGCCCAGCTTGTCCACCCCGAAGGGCTCCTCCCCGCACATCTCCTCCACCACCCGGATTTGGGCGTACTGCCGCTTGTCATTGACCTGGGCCCGGATGCGGTTGATGAGGTTGTCCTTCTCCTGGCGGGTATAGTCCGGACAGAAGGCGCCGTCCTGGGTGTAGGGGCGCAGCAGCACCTCCGCCAGCAGAGCCGCCGCCGGCTCCAGCACCCGCTCCCCCTCCAGCGCATAGGCGTCGTCCAGAAAGCTGCCGGCAAAGCCCACGCATTGGGTCTCCCCCTTCTTCCGCACCAGGGGCTCCAGGGAGCCGCCGTACAGCTCATCCAGAGCGGCGGAGAGGGATTCCAGATCGGGGTGCTCCGCCGTGCCCCGGCGGAGCACCATGGGCACCAGGGCGTTGAGGGAAGCCTCTTCCTCCGACAATGGGAGCAGGAAGCGCACGGCCAGCGTGCTGGACTTAAATTTTCTGGTCTGCACCGCCGTCAGCTGGATGCCGGGGCGCAGAGTGAGCTGGGTAACCTTCATGGATTCAGCGTCATCCTTTCTTTTTCCATAGCCTTCCACATTTGCGTCAGGCTATGCATCTGTCTGTCACAGCTGGCTCCGGTCCCGCAGCCAGCTGGGAAGTGAGCGCATTTTAATGCCGGATACAATCCCCATGGCGGCAAACATGGTGACAATGGAGGAACCGCCATAGCTGATAAAGGGCAGGGTAAGGCCCACCACCGGGAAGATATACAGGCACATGCCCACATTGACCCCCACCTGGGCCAGCAGCATTCCGGCGTAGCCCATGGCGATGAGGGCACTCTGGGGTGAACTGGCCCGCCGGGCCACCCACACACACCGCAGGATGATGAGGGCCAGGAGGAGCAGCAGCAGGCAGCAGCCCACAAGGCCGAATTCCTCCCCGCAGACGGCAAAAATTTCATCGGTATGCCGGGCCGGCAGACTGGATTCCGAGGTGCTCTGGGTCTGGATGCCCTGCAGATAGCCCATGCCGGTGAAGCCGCCGCTGCCGATGGCCAGGATGCTGCGGCTCTGCTGCCAGCCCGCGCCCTGGGTCTGCTCATACACGGTGTTGGGGTTGCCCAGGATGTGGTCGATGACCACAGTAAACCGTCGGGCAAAATATTTGTCGCTGATGTGGGGCCAGATCAGAATAACCGCCGCCGCGCACAGTACAATGCCGATGACAAACCAGCGCTTCTTCACTCCGCCGGCCCAGGCCATGACCGCGAAAATCAGCAGATAGGTCAGGCCCATGCCGAAGTCCCCGGAGGTCACCGCAATCAGGGCAAACATAAACAGGGTGTGCCCCGTAATCTGAAGGACGGAGGTGGGGCGGCTGAGGCCCTTTTCCCTCAGCCGGTTCATCTGCCAGGCCAGCAGGAGCACAAAGGTGAGCTTAGCCAGCTCGGCGGGCTGGAGATTCACCGGAAAGCCGGGGATGTCCAGCCAGCTGTTGTTGCCCGTCTCCTCCGCCCCGGTGCCCAGGGGGGTGAAGAGCAGCAGGTTGATGCCCAGGGAAAACAGAGCCAGCAGCTTCCAGGATTTCTCCGTAAACAATTCAATGTCCACCGAGGACATGAGCATATACACCAGAATGCCCAAAAGGATGGCCGCCGTCTGCACCAGCATGCAGCGCAGGCCGGCGGAAGCCTCCATATAGCGGGTGGCGCTGTAAATCAGCACCAGGCCAAATCCGCTGGCCACCACGCAGAAGGCCAGCAGCAGCCGGTCGCCCCGGTCAAGGAATGCCCGTATGGAATCTGAAAACCAGGACAAGGCCCCGCCCCCCCTTCTGTGGAAATCAACTTAGTTTACCATCTTTTTTGCGTTTGGTAAACGGCTGTGTTATAATAATTAAGCGATTCTTTACATTTGAGGTGCTGTATGGAAGTTATCTCCAATTCTCCTGCGGACACCGAGGCGCTGGGCGCGGCGCTGGCCGCCAGGCTGTCTCCCGGTGATATTGTGGCCTTTACCGGCGATTTGGGGGCGGGAAAGACCGCCTTTACCAGGGGTCTGGCCCGTGGGCTGGGCATTGAGGAGCGGGTTACCAGCCCCACCTTTACCATCGTCAATGAGTACGAGGGGGGCCGCCTGCCCCTGTTTCACTTCGATATGTACCGGCTGGGCTCCTCGGAGGAGCTCTACGACATCGGCTGGGAGGACTATCTGGCCCGGGGCGGCGTGTGCGCGGTGGAGTGGAGTGAAATTGTGGCCGACGCGCTGGAGGACTCCGTCATCCGGGTGGATATCCGCCGTGGCGAGGGAGACAGCCAGCGCATCATTACCATCACGGGAGGTCCTGACCTATGAAAATTCTGGCACTGGAGTCCTCCGCCGTGGCCTGCTCGGCGGCGCTGTGCGAGGGGGAGCGGCTTCTTGCCCAGTCCTTTCAAAACAACGGCCTGACCCACTCCGTTACCCTGATGCCCATGACCACCGCTCTGCTGGCGGGGTGCGGCATGAAGCTGGAGGATGTGGATGTGGTGGCCGTTGCCGCCGGCCCCGGCTCCTTTACCGGTCTGCGGATCGGGGTGGCCGCCGCCAAGGGCCTGGCCTGGACGGGGCAAAAGCCCTGCGCCGCCTGCTCCACCCTGGAGTCCATGGCCTGGAGCCTGGCCCACACCGGCCTGGAGATCTGCGCCGTGATGGACGCCCGGCGGCATCAGGTGTACAACGCCCGCTTTGCCAGCGACGGAAGAAGTCTGACCCGCCTGACGCCCGACCGGGCCATCTCCCTGGAGGATCTGGCCGACGAATTAAAAAACAGCGGAAATCCGCAAATTCTGGTTGGAGACGGCGGGGTTTTATGCTATACTACCTTCAAGGAACTGGGGCTGGATGTCCGGCTGGCCCCTCCCCACCTGCAATTTCAGAGCGCATGGGGCGTGGCCCGGTGCGCCCTGGAGCTGGCCCGACGGGGAGAACTGACCGACGCCGCCAATCTGACGCCCAGCTACCACCGGCTCTCCCAGGCTGAACGGGAGCGGCTGGCAAAAGAACAAGAAAAGTGAAGGGGAATCGCGCCATGGACATGGAAAAAGTACACATTCTGGACCATCCGCTGCTGCAGCACAAGCTGACCATCCTCCGGGATGAGAATACCGGCGTCAAGGACTTCCGCCAGGTGGTTTCCGAGATTGCCACCCTCATGTGCTATGAGGCCACCCGGGATTTGCCCATGGAGGAAGTGGAAATCAAAACTCCCATCTGCACAGGCAAGTTCAAGACCATCGCCGGCAAGAAGCTGGCCATCGTCCCTGTGCTGCGGGCCGGTCTGGGCATGGTGGACGGTATTCTGACCCTCATCCCCTCCGCCAAGGTGGGACATATCGGCCTGTACCGGGACCCCGACACCCTGGAGCCGGTGGAGTATTACTGCAAGATGCCCACCGATATTGCCGAGCGGGAGGTCATCATTCTGGACCCCATGCTGGCCACCGGCGGCTCCGCCTCCGCCGCCATTCAGTTCATCAAAAACTACGAGGTCAAGCATATCAAGCTGATGAACATCATCGCCGCCCCCGAAGGCATCCAGCGGGTGCAGCATGACCACCCCGACGTGGACATCTACTGCGCCGCCCTGGATGAGAAGCTCAACGACCACGGCTATATCGTCCCCGGCCTGGGCGACGCCGGCGACCGGATTTTCGGCACGAAGTAAGGATACAGAAACAGGCGGGCCTCCCGGCCGGGAGGCCCGCCTGTTCTCGTTGGTATAGCTTTAGCGAACAGAACCACCAGCTCTGCTGGTGAGGATAAAAAAGCTTTAGCTGCAAGAATCGAGCGAAGCGAGTTGACAAATAGCAACCTTGCGATTTGAGTAATTTCCTGATAGA
>CALWOL010000146.1 GCA_944383135.1 uncultured Flavonifractor sp. | reverse complement strand
ACCAAGGCCGGCATCACCGCCATCCAGATGGACATCAAGAACGACGGCCTCTCCCATGAGATTATCAAGGAGGCCCTGGCCATCACGAAGGACGCCCGGTACGCCATCCTGGACGAGATTATGCTGCCCTGCATCGCCCAGCCCCGGCCCGACGTGGCGGATACCGCCCCCAAGATGGTGAAGATGAAGATTGACGTGGACAAGATCCGGGAGGTCATCGGCTCCGGCGGCAAGGTCATCCAGAAGATCTGCGCCGATACCGGCGCCAAGATCGACATCGAGGACGACGGCACCATCTACATTGCCGGCGTGGACAAGGCCTCCTGCGACGCCGCCAAAAAGACCATCGAGACCATCGTTTTTGTGCCCGAGGTGGGACAGCTGTACTACGGCAAGGTGGTGCGCATCCTCCAGTTCGGCGCCTTTGTGGAGCTGGCCCCCGGCAAGGACGGCATGGTCCACATCTCCAAGCTGGCCGAGCGCCGGGTGGAGAAGGTGGAGGACGTGGTGAACATCGGCGACATGATTTGGGTCAAGGTCACCGACATCGACGAGAAGGGCCGGGTCAACCTGTCCTATCGGGACGCCCTCCGGGAGATCAAGGCCAAGAAGGCTTCCGGCGAGCCCATTAAGTAAAAAGATACAAAGAAGCCCTCTGATGCGCCGCATCAGAGGGCTTCTTCCTGCCCGTTTGCACTTAAACCCCGGGGGCGCAGCCGGAGCCGTCCTCCAGCAGCTGGGCCAGCTGGTCCACCGCCCGCTCCAGCAGGCGGGAGACCGGCCCCTCGCTTACCCCGGCCACCCAGATATCACACTGGTTCATGGGGATGAGAATCTTCTTGGCCCGGCTCTGCCCCACGGCGGCGGCCATGGCGGGGGAGATCTCCCCCAGCAGGGCGTCGGCAATGAGGATGCCCAGGGGCCCCAGAATCACTTCCGCCCTCCGGCAGGCCACCAGCAGGGCGTTTTCCCCCGTGGCCCCCTGGGCCGCGCCTCCCTTCAGCAGGGCGGCGGTGGCCGTGGCGTTGGTGCCCACGGCGTGGATCTCCGCGTCCGGGAACCGGGCCAGAATGGCCCGCACCAGCTGCTGGCCAATCCGCCCCCCCTGTCCGTCCACCACCAGGATTTCCATCCGCATCTCCGCCCTTCCTTTTTTCTCTATGATACCGGATTTGCCGCGCCGGCGCAAGGGCTTTGTGCCGGCATGGGCTCCAGATGCATCACGGAGATTTCGTAGGCGGTGCGCCGTTCCGTCAGGCCCTGGTCCACCTTGGTGTACTCCCGGCTCTGGAGACGGCCGTCCAGCCGGATGCCGTCCCCCACCTCCAGCTCCCCGCAGCACCGGGCCAGGGCCCCCCAGGCGATGCAGGGCAGGTAGTCCGCCCGGCCGTACCGGCGGTTGACCGCCAGCATCAGATCGCAGATTTCCCGGCCCAAAGGGGTGCGGCGGAGCACCGGCGGCTTGCACAGCACCCCGGCCAGGGTGAGCCGGTTCTCATCCGGCCCGTCCCCCGGACGGAGGGCGCGGGCGTGGAGGGTGATGACCAGACGGCTGCCCCGGCCGCTCCTGTTGTTGAAGGAGCGCACCTCCCCCTCCACCTCCAGGGGCATGCCCGGAACCACCGGACACGCCTCCAGCAGAGCCCGGGGGGCGATGACGTTGATGCGGTCCGCCCACCCCGACAGCCGCAGCACCTCCAGGGGAAACAGCTCATATACCACACCGTGGGTCTCATGGGACCACACCGGGGCCGCCGCCGCGGTGCCCCGGAGCAGGGCCCGGTTCTCATTCCAGAGCGTCTGCATATCCATCCACACTCCTGCCTGTTTTGGTAGTTGTGGAATCTATATGCAGGTTTGTCCCAGGGTATGCCCCCTACTGCTGGCTCTGCCAGTCGGCGGGGTAGACGAAGTAGAGGAAGCGGGTGTGGCCGGTGACGGAAAACTGGATGCCGCTGCCCTTGGGAATATAGATGAGCTCCCCCGGCCCGGCGGAGACCGTCCGGCCGTTGCAGCGGATGTCCAGCCGGCCCTCCACCACGTAGTCCATCTCGTCGTAGTTCAGGGTCCAGGGGAAGGTGGTGTCGGTCATCTCCATAATGCCCGCCCCCAGCCGGGGGGACTGGGCCAGGGAGAACAGGTCCCGGGTATACACCTGGTCAACCGGGTTGCCGGTGTCCATCCGGTGGGCCTGGGTCACGGACAGCTCCGGGACCCGTACCGCCTGAACCCCGCCGGAGAAGTGCTCGGCGAGCACCTGGCGGATGACGGCCTCCAGCTGTGCCTTATCCATGCCGCGCCTCCTTCCGAATCAAAAACATAGCCGCCCCGATGGCGGTCACCCCGCCCACCAGCTTGCCCACGATCATGGGGAAAATCATGGTGGAGTCAAAGCCGGCGGTAAAGCCCAGGTGATCCCCGAACACAAAGGCGGCGGAGACCGCGAAGGCCACGTTGATGACCTTGCCCCGCCGGTCCATGTCGTGGAGCATCTGGAACATGGGAATGTTGTTGGCCAGGGTGGCCACCAGACCCGCCGCCGCCACGTCGTTCATTCCCAGCAGCCCCCCCAGCTTCATCAGGGGCCTGCGGAACACCTTGGTGATGACATACACCAGGGGGAAGGCCCCCGCCAGCACAATGGCGATGTCCCCCACGATGGAAATGCCATCATGGATGGGATTCAGGCCGGGAATGAGGGTGAGGGGGGTGAGGGCCTGGAGGATGCCGGCGGCCAGGCCGATGGTGATGATGATTACAATGATCTTGCCGAAAATCTGAAAGCCCTTCACCATGCCGTCGGGCACCAGGACCAGCCCCAGGGCGATGAGCACGGCGAACAGCAGGATGGGCAGCAGGTTGCGGGCCACCATACCCACGGGGAAGCCGGCGGCCAGTCCGCCCACAAAGCTGCCCACGGGAATGGTGATGACCCCCGCCAGCACGCCGGTGGCCAGGGCGGGCCGGTCCTCGGCCCGGATGATGCCCAGGCCCACCGGAATGGTGAATACAATGGTGGGCCCCAGCATGGAGCCCACAATCAGCCCGCCGAACTGGGCGGCCTCCTCCGAGAGGGCCAGCTCCCTGGCCAGGGGGGCGCCCCCCATGTCGTTGGCCAGGATGGTGCCGGCAAACATGGCCGGGTCCGCCCCCAGAAAGCGGTAGAAGGGCACCACCACCGGCCGCAGCAGGTCGGCCAGCACGGGGGCCAGGCAGATGATACCCACCATGGCCAGGGCCAGGGAGCCCATGGCCAGGATGCCCTCCTCAAATTTTTCGCCCAGCCCGAAGCGGTTGCCCAGAATCCGGTCTATGGCCCCCAGGGCCATAAACGCCGCCATCAGGTAGACGATGATTTCATTGATGGACATAGACTGTCCCCTTTCTCTTCCTTAGGAATCCAGGATGCCCACGATGGCGGCATCCACGGGGAGGTCTCCCCCCGCCGCCAGCCGGGCGGCGGCTCCGGTGGCGATGAGGACCCGCTCCCCCTCTCCCGCGCCCACGCAGTCGGCGCATACCAGCAAGGCGTCCCCCACCGCCACCGTCAGGAAGGCCTGCCCGATGAGGGCGGGGGATTTTTTGGTGGCCCACACCTTACCTGCCACTTGTCCCAATAACACAGACACCCATCTCCCTCAGCCGCCGCTCCAGGGTGAGGCAGCGGCGGTAAATGCCCGCCGGCGCGGTGCGGCGGTAGCGGCGGTATTCCAGAGCCCGCCGGTCCAGGCATACCCTGGCCCCGGCCAGCAGGGCGGCCACCACCTCAAGCTCTCCGGGACTGCCGGGGGCGAGGGCCGCCAGCCGGCCCAGGCTTTCCACCGGCAGCCAGGTGATAACCAGGGTGCGGCCCCGCCACTCCAGCCTCACGGCAGAATCAGACCCCGGTTGCCTTTCTGGAATCCACACCCATTCGCCTCGTCGTAGTCCAGGTGAACGGCGGTGGAAAACTGGGGGGAAATCCGCACCTCCACCGCCTCAAAAATCACCGGCCGGGCGGTAAAGGTTTGCAGCCGGACTTCCTGGCCGTTTTCCACCCCGAACCGGGCGGCGTCGCCGGGAGTCATGTGGATGTGCCGCTTGGCGGCAATCACCCCGTGGTCCAGCACCACCGCCCGGTCCCCGTGGCGGAGGGTGAGGCCGGGGGTGCCCCCGATGTCCCCGGACAGGCGCACCGGCGGGGCGATTCCCAGGGCCACACCGTCGGTGAGGGAGAGCTCCACCTGGCTCTCCTTCCGCTCGGGACCCAGCACCACCACGTTCTGTAAAATGCCCCTGGGCCCCTCCAGCGTGACCCGCTCGGCGCAGACGAACTGCCCCGGCTGGGAGAGCTCCCTGACCCGGTTGAGCTGGTAGCCCGGACCGAACAGGGCCTCCACATGGGCCCGGCACAGGTGGACGTGGCGGCCGCTGGCCTCCAGCTCCACCGTCAGGCGGCGGACAATCTGGTCCGCCAGCCGCTCCAGCGATACGCTGTTAATGACGCTCATATTGTCCCCCCTTCAGCTTGATCATCAGAATCCACATAAGGGAGCTGAGCCGGTTCAGTCCCAGAATGATATCCCCCCGGGTCACCGCCCCGTCGGCATCCCGGAAGGCGGCGTAGGCGGACAGCTCGGTCTGCCGCACCAGGGTGCGCAGCCTGTTTACCGCCAGCAGGGCGGGGGAGTCGGTGCGGGCGGGGAGGAAGTGGGGCTGGCCCAGATACTTGTCCGGATAGTGGGAATACTCCCGCAGCTGTCTGGCGTCGTAGCCGCACAGGCGGAGGTCCTTCAGCGGCTCATCCAGCACGTCGCACCGGATGAAGTTCCGCACAAAGCCCAGCACCTCCTCCAGCTCGGACACCAGCTGGGGATAGTCCGCCGCCGCCTGCTGGGTGAGGAGAATTTCCGCCTCCAGGGCGTCAATCATCCCCCGGAAGGCGATGCGGGGGTGGTCCTTGGGCACCAGGAGGTTTCCCTTCAGGTGGGTCATGTGCTCCGGCTTTTCCTGGAGCACGGCGCCGAACAGGGTGCGGTATTTGGCGGGGGAGGGGGTGTCCCCCTCCTCCCGCCCCTGGGGATAGACCGCCTGGACCTTGTGGGCGGCCAGCCAATCCCGGGCGCCGGGGGTGAGCTTCTGGTCCCGGTTCACCACCACCGGCCCCCGGGTGCCGTTGTCCGACATCCGGCGCACGTCCTCGCGGGTGAGCAGCTCCATTTATTCGCTCTGTCCCTGGCTGCCGTGGGGGAGAATGTGGTCCACCTCGGCGTGGGGACGGGGGATGACGTGGACGGAGATGAGCTCGCCCACCTTTTCCGCGGCGGCGGCTCCGGCGTCAGTGGCGGCGTTTACCGCCCCCACGTCGCCCCGGACCATAACGGTCACCAGACCGCCGCCCACCTGCTCCTTGCCCACCAGCTGGACGTTGGCGGCCTTCACCATGGCGTCGGCGGCCTCAATGGCCCCCACCAGTCCCTTGGTCTCTACCATACCCAGTGCGTTCGTGTTTGCCATGTTGCGATCTCCTTTCTGCTTGGGGGCTGCCTTGGCAGCCCCATCCTTGGGAAATGATTTTGCCTTTGATTTGGCTGGCGCTCCCTTGGCCGGCAGGTGGGGCGCGCCGCCCACGGTGCCGGCAGGTGCTCCATTTCCGGCGTACACCATGTGCCCGCTATCCTCTTCCAGACCCTCCGGCGCTTCGGCCAGCAGGGCGTTGGTCAGATTCTGGGCCTCCTGCAAAATGGCCTCATGGGGATTCAGCAGCACGCCGTCGGCGTTGACCTCGCTCATGTCACTTCAGCCTCCCCATAATCTGCTCCACCAACCGGTCCAGCAGGCTGTCGTCCACGGAATAGGGACTGCCGGCGGCGGCCTGCCCCCGGAGCTGCTCCAGCTCCTTCACGCCCCAGGCCACCCGCTTGATGTTGATGAGGTCCAGGGGCCCGATGTTGTTGGAGGAGGAGGAGCCCCCCACCGCCCCGCAGCCCAGGGTGAGGGCGGGGAAGAGGCAGGTGGTGGCCCCGATGCCCCCCAGGGAGGCGGGGGTGTTGACCAGCACCCGGCTGGCGGGGACGGCGGCGGCAAAGCGCTTGGCCACGCTCTCGTCCTGGGTGTGGATGGCGAAGGTGTGGCCAGCCCCCTCCCACTCCAGGATTTCCATGCACCGGCGGAGCACCGCGTCCTCGTCGGGCTCCACATAGCAGGCCAGGATGAGCCCCAGCTTTTCGCTGGAGTAGGGGTGGCCCTTGCCCACCCCCGTCTCCTGGGCCACCAGCACCCGGGCGGAGGGGGGCACCCGGGTGAGCCCCGCCAGCTGCGCCACCGTCTCCACGCTCTTGCCCACGATGGCGGGATTCATGGTGCCGTTGGAGCGGAGGATGAACCGGGAGAGCTGCCTGGTCTCCTCCTCGTCCAGCAGGTAGGCCCCCTGGGTGCGGAGAGCGGCCTTCACCGCCCCCTCCATCCGCTTTTCCATAATAATGCTCTGTTCACTGGCGCAGATGGTGCCGTTGTCGAAGGTCTTGGAGTCCAGAATCCGCTTCACCGCCAGCTCCACATCGGCGGTGTGGTGGATATAGGCCGGGCCGTTGCCCGCCCCCACGCCGATGGCGGGGGTGCCGGAGGAGTAGGCCGCCCGCACCATGGCCGCTCCGCCGGTGGCCAGAATGAGCCGGGTGGCGGGGTGCTTCATCAGGGCGCTGGTGGCCTCCATGGTGGGGGTGGCGATGCAGGAGATGCTGCCGGTGGGCGCCCCCGCCCGCTCCGCCGCCTGGGCAATCACCCGCACCGTCTCCAGGATACAGCCCGCCGCGCTGGGGTGGGGGGAAAAGACGATGGGGTTGCCCGCCTTCAGGCAAATCATGGCCTTGTAAATCACCGTGGAGGTGGGATTGGTGGAGGGCACCAGTCCGGCCACCACCCCCACCGGCACGCCGATATCCACCGTCCGGTGCGCCCGATCCTCGTGGAGAATGCCGTGGGTTTTCTGGTCCCGAATGGCCTCATACAGAGTCACCGCCGCAAAGCGGTTTTTGATTTCCTTGTCCTCTTTTTTGCCAAAGCCGGTCTCCTCCGCCGCCATGGCCGCCAGGCGGGCGGCATGCTCAGCGCCGGCGGCGGAGATGGCGGCGGTAATCCGGTCCAAATCCTCCTGGCTCATCCCCGCCAGGGCGTTCTGGGCCCGGCGGGCCTGGGTCAGCAGGTCCCGCACCTCCTGAATGGAGCGGAGATCCTTGTCAAACTCCATTGTCTCACACCTCCCTGGGCCGGGCGGCCACTGCCTTCACCGCCTCGGCAAAGGCAGCGCAGGCGGCGTTGCAGGCGCTCTGGGTGCCGGTGAGCAGGCCGCCGCCGAAGTTGGTTTCGCTGGGGGGGTCAAAGAGGGCCGCCAGCTCCACGTCGGCGGCCTTCATGGCCTCATCCAGGCCCACCACCGCCTCCAGCGGGGGAGCGATGAGATAGGCCAGGGCCTGACCCTCCCGCACGCCCGCCGTTTTGGACAGGTAGGTGCCCGTCCGGGAGACCGTGTGGGCAAAATAGACCACGGAGTCGTCGGCGTTGGCGGAGCGGAAGCCCACCCCGCTGTCCAGAAAATCCACGCAGCAGCGCAGGCCGGAGGCCACCTCCGCCGGGTTGGGCCCGGCCAGGATGCCGATGACCTCCCCCGCCAGGGCGGTGGAGGCGTTGGCGGCGCCGGCATACAGGGATTTGCCGTATACTACCTCCACTGCGGCGGCCTTGGTGGCCTCGTCCAGGGCGCAGTAGGTCACGTCGTCGCTGTCGGCGGTGATGAGGCCGATGGAGCGGTAGCCCTTGGGCAGCCCCAGCTTCTTAGCCAGGGTTTCGCTGACGTTGGCGATGGTGTGGGTGGCCAGCACCTTGGCCGGAATCAAATCTCCCGTCATGTCCTCACCCCTTTAAATCAATGCCGCTGGCCTTTTTCTCCAGCATGGTCTTAATGAGCTCGGCAATATGGGCACCGGCCTCCACGGCGGTGGTGCCCCCCTTGTGGATGTTGGAGATGACGGTGCGCTTGGACTCGGGAATGCCGATGTGGGGCTTGTAGGTCAGGTAGGCGGACATGGATTCCGCCGTCACCAGTCCCGGCCGCTCTCCCACCAGCATGCACACCACCTCCGCCCCGGTGAGGTCGCCGATGTGGTCCGAGGCGCCCACCCGGCAGTACTTCACATAGAGCACCGGCCCGCCCTCCAGGCCGTAGGCCTTCAGACCCGCCCGGACGGCCTGAAGGCAGTCCACGGCGTTGGCCTCAATGGCGGCGGAGGAGAGCCCGTCTCCCACCACCAGGGCGATCTTGGGATGGGGCCCGAAGGTTTTTTGGATGATGGCCTGATTCTGCTCGTCAAACCGGCGGCCCCTGTCCGGCCGGGTGAGATACTCATCCTTGCTCTGGCACAGGGTCTGAACGGGGGTAAAGCCGTTCTGGGCGGCAAATTCATCCGGCACATGGGAAAACACGGAATCCTGGGCCGCCGCGTGGTCGGCCCGCATCCGCAGCATGGAGATGGTCTTGTACCGGGCCCCCGCCCGCCCCAGCCCCAGCCGGGCCGGGGTTTTCAATTTCAAATCCTGAAAGGCCTGGCCGCTGCGGGGGTTGTCCACCAGGTACTGCCGCCGCAGGTCGGTCTGGGTAATGTCCTCCAGACAGCCGGAGGCGGGCTCCGCCGGGGTGCGGGCGGAGGGGGTACTCCTCGCGGGGCCCTCCTCCGCCAGCTCCAGCACCATTCGCTCCACCAGGGAGCGCAGCTCTTGTTCATTCAAACCGAAAACCTCCTTATCCCAGCAGCACCGACGCGTCCCCCGCCAATGCCGTCAGCTTTCCGTTCTCCACAAAGCCCATGTCCTCCAGCCACCGCTGGAAGGGGGGAATGGCGGTGAGGCCGAACAGTTCCCGCAGGGCGGCGGTCTCATGGAAGCCGGTGGTCTGGTAGTTGAGCATCACGTCGTCCCCGTGGGGGATGCCCATAAAATAGTTGCACCCGGCGGCGGTGAGGAGGACGGCCAGGTCCTCGAGGTCGTTCTGGTCCGCCTTCATGTGGTTGGTGTAGCAGGCGTCGCACCCCATGGGTACCCCGGTGAGCTTGCCCATGAAGTGGTCCTCCAGCCCCGCCCGGATGACCTGCTTGGAGTTGTACAGGTACTCCGGCCCGATGAAGCCCACCACGGTATTGACCAGATAGGGCTGGAACCGCTTGGCAAAGCCATAGCACCGGGCCTCCATCACCACCTGGTCGGCGCCGTGGTGGGCCTCGGAGGAGAGCTCGGAGCCCTGGCCGGTCTCAAAGTACAGCACGTTGGGACCCACGGCGGCGCCCTGGTGGAGGGCCAGCTGCCGGGCCTCCTCCATAAGCGCGCCGTCCAGGCCGAAGGCCTCGTTGCCCTTCTGGGAGCCGGCGATGGACTGGAAGATGAGGTCGCAGGGGGCCCCCTTCCGCACCGCCTCCATCTGGGTGGTGACGTGGGCCAGCACGCAGATTTGGGTGGGGATGTTCCACCGGTTTCGCACCTCGTGGAACCGGTCCAGTACCCGGCGCACGCTCTCCACGCTGTCGTCCACCGGGTTGAGGCCCAGCACCGCGTCCCCCGCCCCGTAGGTGAGGCCCTCCAGCAGGGAGGCCAGGATGCCGTCCGGGTCGTCGGTGGGGTGGTTGGGCTGGAGGCGGCAGGACAGGGTGCCGGGCAGGCCGATGGTGGTGTTGCAGTGGGCGGTGACCCGGATCTTCTTGGCGGCGTAGATCAAATCCAGGTTGCTCATCAGCTTGGCCACCGCGGCAATCATCTCCGCCGTCAGCCCCCGGCTCACCCAGCGGATGGCGTCCCCGTCGTGGTTTTCCGCCAACAGCCACTCCCGCAGCTCGGACACCGTCCAGTTTTTGATCTGGTCATAGATTTTCTCGTTCACATCGTCCTGGATGATGCGGGTGACCTCATCCTCCTCGTAGGGTACGGCGGGGTGGTTGCGCAGATCCGCCAGGGTGAGGTTGGCCACCACCACCTTGGCCGCCACCCGCTCCTCGGCGTTCTCGGCGGCGATACCCGCCAGCCGGTCCCCCGACTTCTCCTCGTTGGCCTTGGCCAGGGCGTCCTTCACCGACTTGAACTCATAGACATGCCCCAGCAGCTTGGTTTTGAGTATCATGTGCTCACTCCTTATCTGTGAAATACCAGGGTCTTGATGACCACGGGCAGCACCGCGCCCCCGGCCACCGGGGCCCCGATGTCGATATAGTCGCCGTTGTCCACCCCCACCCCGTCCAGGCAGAGCAGGGGGCCGGACACCAGGGCGGCCATGGCCTGTCCCAGCGCCTTGGCCTGGTCGGCCTCCACCGCCACGATGGGCACAAAGCCCGCCTGGCGCAGGGGCTCCAGCCCACGGACCACCCCCCGGGCCAGCTCCTGCACCCGGGCGTAGCTGGGATTTGCCTCTCCCCGGAGGGCCAGGGCCAGCTGGACCAGTCCCCCCTGGTCGGCGTACCAGCCCAGCTTGGCCCGGATGGCCTCCGCCAGCTCCTCCGCCGTGCCATCCTCCTCCCAGGCGGCCAGCTTGAGAATGGGAATATTTTTCTGGGGGAAGGGGATGTCCCGGTAGAAGATGGTGGAGCCGGACAGGTCGGTGGCGTGGCTTCCCGCCCCCACCACCGTGGCCCGGATGGTCTCCGCCCCCCGGAAGCGGCCGGCCCGGCGGAAGGCGGGGGAGGCGGCGATGGCCCGCCCCAGCAGCACCCCCAGGTCCCCGAAGGCCAGCCAGTGTTCAGGGGGCGCATAGATGCAGTCGGCCACCCCGCCGGAGAAGGACACCACCGGCGCCGCCTCCGGCGTCCAGCGGGTGCCCGGCGTAAGGAAGGCCTCCAGCCGGTCCCGGCCGGGCCGCAGCCCCGCCGCCTGCTCCAGGGCCTCCACCATGGTCCGGACGATGGGGGCCAGCGCCTCCGCCGTGACCGGGTCCCCGGGCATGGGAAGGCCGCGCAGCCCCGCCCGGAGCAGCGCCGGGGAGACATAGGTGACCTTCCCGCTGGCGGGGTCCACCTTGATGAGCCGCCCCCCCACATCCAGGCAGCCGGTGGAAACCAGCTCTCCCTGGCTGTATCGGGCCAGGTTGGAGGTGCCGCCGCCGATATCAAAGTGTAATACCGTGGTGTGATGTTCCAGGGAATATTCATCCGCCCCCGTGCCCCGGGCGGCCAGAATGGACTCCAAATCGGGTCCGGCGGTGGCCACCACGAACTCCCCGGCAAACTGGGACAGGGCGGCAAGCACCTCCTGGGCGTTCTCCTTCCGGGCGGTCTCCCCGGTGATGATCACCGCGCCGGTATCTACCTGGGCGGGGGAAAAGCCCGACTTGCGGTATTCCTCCGCCACAATCTCCCGCACGCCGGGGGCGTCGATGACGGTGTCGGACAGCAGGGGGGTGAAGTGGATGGCGGAGCGGTAGCACACCTCCCGCCCGGCGATGGCCACCCTGGGCACGGTGAAGGGGGCGGCCCGGTTCTCCAGGGTGAGCCGGGACAGAATCAGCTGGGTGGTGCTGGTCCCGATGTCGATGCCCACGGACAGCAGCTGCTCCCCCATCAGACCAGCTCCTTCAGGAGGAGGGCCACGTCCTCCGCCGTCACCGGGCGGGGGTTGGCCGGGGTGCACCGGTCCGCCAGAACGCCGGCGGCGATGGCGGCTTCGTCGGCCCGGAGGGCCTTCCCCTCCACCCCGCAGGCGGTGAGCCGGGCGGGCAGCTTCAGCCGGCTCCGCAGCCGCTCCAGCCCAAAGACCAGGGCCCGCCAGGTGGGGGAGAGGCCGCAGGCGCCGGCCAGCCGGCCGTATTTTCTGCCCGCCGCCTCCACCCCGGCGTTGAAGCGGATGACGTGGGGGAGGAGCAGGGCGTTGAGCCGGCCGTGGGGGATGTGGTATCTGCCCCCCAGGGTGTGGGCCAGGCCGTGGCACAGCCCCAGCCCGGCGGCGTTGAAGGCCAGCCCCGCCAGGTTGGCGGCCAGCAGCATGTTGGCCCGGGCCTCCCCCGGCCCGGCGAAGGCGGCGGGCAGGTTCTCCCAGGCCAGGGTAAAGGCCTTCTCCGCCAGGGCGTCGGAGTAGGGGGTGGCGCCTGTGGCCACCCAGGCCTCGGCGGCGTGGGTGAGTACGTCCATGCCGGTGTCCGCCGTCACCGCCGGGGGCACCCCGTCCAGGAAGGAGGGGTCCAGCACCGCCAGTTGGGGCAGCAGGCTGTCCTCCACCAGAGGGTACTTCACCCCGTTTTGGGTATCTGTGAGCACGGCGAAGGCGGTGACCTCCGAGCCGGTGCCGGCGGTGGTGGGGATGGCCCAGAGGGGGGGATGGAGGGTGGAGAAGTGGGCCATGGCCTTGGCGCAGTCCAGGGCCGAGCCGCCCCCGAAGGCCACCAGGGCGTCGGGCTGGAAGTCCTCCACCTTCCGCACCCCCCGGGCCACCACCTCCAGGGGCGGGTCCGGCACCACATCGGTGAAGGTCTCCGCCGTGCAGCCCGCCAGCTGGGCCAGAACCTTGTCCAGCAGACCCGAGCGGGCCAGAAATGCGTCGGTGACCACCAACACCCGCTGTCCCGCCAGCTCCCCCAGGACCTCCAGCGCGCCGGGACCAAAGCAGACGGTGGTGGGGATGGAAAAACGCTCCATGGCGTTCCCTGCCTTTCCAGTGGTTTTGAGACAGGGTTAGTATGGGAGAAAGGGCAAAAAATATGTGCGGCCAAGGCCGCACAGCGCAAAAATTGGCCCGCAGGGGTATGCAGAGAGCATACTTTGAAAGCCCATTTTCCTGTGGTATACTAAAAATAAACCAAATGTGGGACAAAACTACGGGGAAAGGACGGATGGGAAGATGAAAAAACGGCTGATGAGCCTGCTTTTGTGCCTGACCATGGCCCTGGCCTGGCTGCCGGCGGGGAGCCCGGCTTCGGCGGCGGAGAGCTCGCCCTTTGACGGCGGCAGCGGCACGGCGGAGGACCCCTATCTGGTGTCCACGGCGGAGCAGCTTCAGGAGGTAAGGAACTATTCCGGCTCCTGTTTTTTACAGGTCAACGATATTGATTTGAGCGGCAGCTCCTACATGCCGCCCCTGAGCATTGCCGCAGGGGGTGTGTACGACGGCGGAGGCAACTGCATTACGGGATATAAGGCTTCCTCCGCCCTCTTTTTCAGCAACAGCGGAACCATTCAGAACCTGGGCCTGCGGGACAGTGAAATTACTTATGTCAGCAGTCCGTCCGGACAGCATCTCACCTATACCATTGGCGGGCTGGTGGGGACGAATAACGGCACCATCCACAACTGCTATGTGGATCACATGGATATGAGCGTATCCATTTCCATGCAGGCTACCCATAGCTTTTCCAGCCTTATATTGAATGTAGGCGGGATGGTTGGGATTAACAGCGGTACCATCAGCTGCTGCTATATCACCGGTTCGGTTTCCGGCTACGGCTCGTGCAAAAAGTACAACATTGCAGGGGCGGAAGCGGGAGCCAGCGTGTATGTGGGCGGAATTTCCGGAAGAAACAGAACCAGAATCAATGAGTCGGGAGTCATAAATAACTGTTACAGCATGGCTGGGGTCACCGGAGGCACAAGCGGCGTACTGAGCGGCTTTAACGGGGCGACAATCACCAAGTGCTATTGCAGCAATGGGAGCAGGGGCACTGGCTCTGGCGCCGACAGCACGGATATTACCTACAAAAGCACGGACGAGATGAGAAGCAGCGCCTTTGCTTTTGAGCTTACGGGCAACTGTCCCGACTGCAGTTGGGAACAGAAGATGAACAGCAACTGGGAGGTACAGGTTGTGCAGACCATGCAGAACCTGACCGTTTCCACCGATCATCCCTCCGGTACCTACGACATGCCCATTGAGGTGGAGATTACCAGCGACCGCTCCCCCGTCTTTGACCTGCTCTATTACACGATTGACGGGGTGACCCAGGACAGGCAGCCCTACGACGGCCCCATTACGCTGGAGCAGGACGCGGTGATACGGGTATATGCGGTACACAGCGACAATCCGAAGGTGTTCCGGGTCAGCACGCTGCGATACAAGGCAGCCCAGTACCCCGTCCAGGCCGCTCCGGCGGCGGGCACCTATACCAGCGTACCCCAGCAGATTACCCTTACCACCCAGACCCCTGACGCGCAAATCTATTACACCACCGACGGCTCAGACCCCATTTCCAGCGGCACAAGCTATGGCGGCCCCTTCTTCCTCTTCAAAAACACCACCGTGACCGCCGCGGCAAAGGTGGGAGATGAGTGGGGGGACCCCCTGAGCTTTACCTACAAGATATCCCCGGAGATTGCCGTCAGTCAGCCGGAGGGACAGTATACCGAGCCCTTTGTGCTGGAGCTGGAGAGCTCGGTGCCCCAGTATGAAGTCTACTATACGGTGGACGGCTACTCCGACCCGACCGTCAGCGGGACGAAGTATGACCCCGGCCAGGGAATTGAACTTTACAAAACCACCACCCTCAAGGTGGCCAGCACCTTTGAAGGGGAGTGGAGCGATGTTGCCACCTTCCAGTATGATTTTCCGGAGCCGGTGATTACTCCGTCGGCGGAGCCGGGAGAGTATGACGACGTGGTGCGTCTCACCCTGACGTGCGACACGCCCTATGTGAGCCTGTCCTACTATGCGCCCGGCCTGACGGCGTTGGAAACGGCGTATGAGCCGGGGGATACCATTGACATTTACAAGAGCGCAAAGCTGACGGTATATGCCAGGTACAATGGTCAGTTTGTGACCAGAGAGGACTGGACCTATACCCTGCCGGAGCCGGAGATTACCGCCGAGCCGGAAACAGGCACATACAACCAGAGTCAGACCATTGCGCTGAGCAGCAGCATCCCCTCCTATCAGCTCTACTACACCCTGGACATGAGTGACCCCGGCGAAAAAGGGATGCTTTACACTGAGCCCTTTGAACTGGACCACACAGCCACCGTGAAGGTGTGCGCCAAATATGGGGAAATTGAGGTGGCGGACGCCCAATTTTCTTACAGTCTCTCCCTGCCCTATGTGACCGCCTCCCCCGGGGCCGGGGATGTGAAGGCGCCTCTGGACATCACGCTGACGGCCCCCAACGCATTTTACAGTATTTACTATACCACCGACGGCAGCAACCCCAAAACCAGTCCAACCAGGCTCAAATACGAAGGGCCAATTCATGTGGAATACCCAGCGCCGCTTAACATTCGGGCTGTACCGGAGCTGAGCGGGACCTACGGCACCGTGAGCGAGTTCCGCTATACCTTCTCGTCCCAGTCCCTGGCCGTGGCATGGGAAGGTGTGGAGAAGCGGGTGGACTATGAGATTGCCCTTACCGTATCCAACACGCTGCCGGAGGACAAGTCGGTGGATTTCTGCGCGGCGGCCTACCAGGACGGCAAAATGCTGGGGGCGGCTGTGGAGCAGGTGGAGCTGCCCCAGGGGACAGAAAAGAAAGATGTGACCATCTCCTATCCCTGCGCCGGACTTCTGCCGGAGGACGCCGCGCTCAAGGTGTTCTGCCTGGACAGCGTGACCCGCCAGCCTTACTGTGAGGCAGCGGAATATCCGGTCTCCCAGATTCCGGTCATCTATGAGCTGGATTCCCTCACCGCCCGGCCCACCGCCATCGAAGGGTATGAGGGGGACGTCATCTCCGTGGAGCTGACCGCCCACTATCTCAACGGCAAGGCAGACCAGACGGTAAATCCCTACTCCTATTCCAGCGGGAACAGCTATGTGGCCAGGGCTTCCTCCGGATATGTGACGCTGGTTGCCGAAGGCAGCACCACCGTGACCTACACCTATACCGCGGGCGGCGTTGCCAAGTCGGTGGAAATTCCCGTCACTGTCAAGGCCCCCACCTATAACCTGGGCTTCCTGGCCGATCCCACGGCGGACGAGCTGCCCGCCGACGCCATCCCCATTTCCAGCCAGGGGGAACTGGCCGCGCTGGATCAGTCGGATACCGCGGGCAAGACCT
>CALWOL010000145.1 GCA_944383135.1 uncultured Flavonifractor sp. | reverse complement strand
ATTGCTCGGTACGGGTTGCCCGCCCTGGGTATCCGGGACAGGAGGGCGGTATGCTGAGACAGTTTACGACACGGGGCCATGACCTGCTGGCGGTGGAGCGGTTCTGGGACGATACCCGGCACATGGTGGAGTTTGAGGTCCTCAAGGACGACAACCTGATTGCTCTGCGGGGCGAGACCGCCCGGCTGTTTCTCAGTGAGCAGGGCTATCAGCGTATCCTCCAGAGTGAGACTCTGGGAGAAATCCGCATCAAGGCCCACGCCCTGGTGGTCGAGGGCCATATCATCAAGCCCAAGGGAAACAAGCATCGCTGATTGACGATTGGAGGGATACCTATGTATGAGACGGAGCGCCTGCGGGACGAGATTACCCGCCTGTTCCGCGCCAGAATGGCGGAGAACGGAGAACCTGTGGAGAATGTCCTGGAGTACCTGGAGGACGTTGACTTCCATGCCCTGACCCAGGCCGTCCGGCACAAGGCCCGGACGGTGTACGCCTATACCACCCAGGGCCAGCACAGGAAGTCCTTCAACTACCGGGGGGAGGAGCTGTTCCACCAACGGGCCTCTCTGCTGTATGAGGAGATGGACCAGAGTGCGGCGGAGCTTGCCGTTACAACCCGGAAGCTGGAGCTATGGCTGCTGGAGGACATGAGCCTGGTGGCCGTGTCCTGCGTCACTGTGGACTACCAGGACGGCGGGTATGTCACCGAGTACCGCACCCTCAAGGGGGACGCGGCGGAGAGTGTACTGTGTCTGGACCTGGAGGAGCTGGCCCAGGCGCTGGAGGAGCTGTGCTGGCCCTGCTATGAGCATGAGCAGCCGGTATATGAGCTGTAAGCGGAGAAGGAGGTCTGAGAGGAACGAGCCCATAAATGGGCGCTGTTACCACACCACGGGAGACGTTTCATACCATCAGCCTGAGCGGGGGCAAGGATTCCACCTGCCTGCTGCTGATGATGATCGAGCGCGGGATGCCTATTGACGCGGTGGTCTGGGCGGACACAGGCATGGAGTTCCCTGAGATGTACGGCCACATCGCCAAGGTGGACGAGCATCTGTTCCGAGAACGGGGCCTGCACATCACTATGCTGCGCTCCCCCAAGAGCTTTGAATACATGATGTTTGACGAGCCCAAGCAAAAGCCCTCCTGCCTGGAGAATCGGGCGAGGCTGGGCATCCCGCCCTACGGCAACGGCTGGCCGGGCATCAAGGTCCGGTGGTGTACCGGCCAGCTCAAAACCCATCTCATCCGCAAGGAGCTCAACCGGCTCAAGGGCCGGCACCAGCTCCAGGAGTATGTGGGCATCGCGGCGGACGAGGCGTGGCGGTGCAAGGGCCTCAACTACCCGTTGGTAGATTGGGGCATCACCGAGGCCCAAGCCCTACAATTCTGCTATGCCCGGGGCTTTGATTTTGGCGGCCTCTATGAGCTTTACCACCGGGCCTCCTGTTGGTGCTGCCCCTTCCAGCGCATCGGAGAGCTGCGGAGCCTGCGCAGGCACCACCCGGAGCTGTGGGCGCGGCTGCTGGACCTGGACAACCGGGCCAGAGCACAGTTTGGCCCGAGTCCCTTGGGCCAGTTCAAATCCAACTGGAGCGTGGCGCGGCTGGAGGAGCGGTTTGCCCGGGAGGAGGCACAGACCGCTCCCATCCAGCCCAACGCCCCCAATGATACGACATGGGAAGTGAAAAAAATGGCAGTCTTCCGCATTGAACGGACGCGGGACTACACCGTAATGAGCAATTACCACCTCAAGGACAGCGCCCTGAGTCTCAAGGCCAAGGGCCTGCTGTCCATGATGCTCTCCCTCCCGGAGGAGTGGAACTACACCACCAGGGGGCTGGCAAAAATCTGCAAGGAGGGCGTGGACGCCATCGGCGGGGCGCTGAAGGAGCTGGAGAAGGCGGGCTACATCGTCCGCCGCCAGCTGCGCGGCCCCGGCGGGCGCATCAGCGACACCGAGTACACCATCTATGAGCGGCCCCGCTCCCATGGAGAAACGCCGCCGGAGGCTTTTGTCCCAGATACGCCTGTGCCGGATACGGCCTCACCAGATACGGAAAACCCGGATATGGTGGAGCCGGATATGGTGGAGCCGGATACGGAAATGCCCGCAGAATTAAATACTAAGAGATCAAATACTCAAAAATCAAATACGCATCTATCAAATACTCATTCCTTCCTTCCTCCCACGCCTCCGGCGGAAGGAAGGACAGACGTGTGTGAGAAGCGAGAGGAAATCCGGGCACAGATTTCCTACGACTTCCTTTGCACCCCTGCCAACCGGACCCAGGTGGACGAGTTCGTGGAGATCATGCTGGAGGTGGCCATGACCCACAGCCCCACCATCAAGATCGGGCGGGACGCGGAGTATCCCACCGCCCTTGTCCAGCAGCGGTTTGAGCAGATTACCTCTAGCCACATCGAGAAGGTGCTGGACGGCATCCGTGAGAACACCACCCGCGTCTGGAACACCAAGGCGTACCTGCTGGCCGCCCTGTTTAATGCGCCCAGCTCCACGGACAACCACTACACCATGCTGGTCAACCACGATTTCCACCACGACTATGGCGGCTGAAAAGGCCGCCTAAATTGATGCCCGGCTTTGCCGGGAGAAAGGATTTGCCTATGAAACGCCCTTTGGCCTACATCACCGCCCCCTGGGGCGAAAACGAGTTTGAGAACACGGAGAACGCCGCCCGCTGGTGCCGCCAGGTGTATGATGCTGGCTTCTCTCCGGTCTGTCCCCTGCTGTTCCTGCCCCTGTTCCTGAAGGACAGCATCCCCCAGGAGCACAAGGACGGCATCGACATAGCGCGGGACTATCTGCGGCGCTCCCGTGTGCTGGTGGTCTGCGGCGGCAGAGTGGACGAGACGGTGAAAAACGACATCGCCACCGCCGAGCGTCTGCGGATCACCGCCACCACCCTGGACGGCATCCTCACGGTCAAGGGCCAGGGGCGGGGCCAGTGACCCATCCCTGGTCCTGGGCCCGGGGGCCTCCCCGGAACCCGCCTCACCGCTCTGTATCAACTGTCATTCTGACACAAAGGAGGGACATCACCCATGAAACCCAAACACACCCGGCTGCGCCCCCTGCTGGCCGGTCTTCTGGCCCTGACCATGCTGTTCTCCCTGGTACCCACGGCCCTGGCGGGCCAGGAGGACGGCTACCATGACCCCGCCGAGCACTGGATTGAAGCACTCAACCGGACCAATGAGCTGGACGCCAACGCAGTGGTCACCAACGAGACCTTCTTATGTCCAAGCTGCAATATGAACACAAATTTTGTTGTCTATCGGGTTCCAGAGTACACCAGAACCGGTGAAACTGCGCTGAATCGCGGGATCAGCTTCTCGGATGGCACCCTTACCAGCGGTGAGGGCACCGGCCATCTGGATGACGGCACCCCCGGCGTCAACGCCTACTATACCGGCTGTCACTGGACCAAGGCGGTCTGCCAGAAATGTGGAACCATCAACGCCAATATGGGCGTTTTGAACTACGCCTATGACAAAAATATCTACTGGCTGTTCAACTGCTACGAGGAGTTTTACGAGCCCCTTGACGAAACCCAGACGACTGAGCAGGTGGATGACACCTACCACCGTGTCACCACCGCCAGCGGCAGGTACTGCGGCTTCTGCTTCGGCACCTTCAAGGAGGTCGCTTCCTCCCTGGTGCATCACCGCATGGAGCCGGCCATCCGCCCGGAGCTGGCCCATGACCGCTTTGTGGAGATGGACACCTGCGCCGACTGCGGCTATGCCGAGACCAGCTACACCGCGGCCAAAGCCGTGATTGCGGATTACTTCGGCGTGGTGGACGGCCAGCCCCACACCGTCACCGTGTCCGATCTCTCCGAGGC
>CALWOL010000144.1 GCA_944383135.1 uncultured Flavonifractor sp. | reverse complement strand
CCGGAGATGATGTGGCTGCGGTAGGCAAACAGGCCGATGCACACCATCAGGATCAGCTCAACGGAGAGTTTCGCGGCGGTCATGGGATTCCTTCTCTCTCAGAGGATGCTCAGGCCTTCCTGGGCTGAGCGGTGAGGCTCTTCTTCCAGTAGCCCTTCTTGCAGTAGAACCAGCCGATGGGCACCGAGCTGGCCGGGGCGATGGCACAGGCGATGAACACGCCGTAGATACCCCAGAAGTGGTTGAAGAGAATGGCCAGCACCAGGCGGAAGATGATGCAGTTGACGAAGGAGTTCCACATCACGAACATGGTGTCGCCGCAGCCGGTGGCCAGGGTGTTGTAGGTGAAGAAGCCGGCGTAGAACAGCTGGCCGATGATCTCGATGCGCAGGTTGATGATGGCCCACTCCTGCACCTGGGCGTCGGGGGTGAAGATGGTGACCAGGATGGGGGCCAGCAGCTCAGACAGGACGATGAGTACCGCCGCCATGGTGAGGGTGATCTTCATGCAGGTGCGCATGATCTGCCGGGAGCGGTCGTAGAGGCCGGCGCCCAGGTTCTGGGCCACCATGGTGGAGGCGGCGCCCGTCATGGCGGAGATGAACAGCTGGCAGAAATCCTTGATCTTGTTGCTCACGCCGTTGGCGGCGGAGTAGATGACGGAGATGGCGCCGTAGCCGTTGATCAGGTAGGCCACCACCAGCCAGGACACGCTGGCAATGGCCCACTGGAAGGCGGTGGGCAGGCCCAGGCGCAGGATGGCCCGCACCCGCTCACCCACGGGCTTGAGGTACTTCATGGTCACGCCCAGGTGCTCCCGGTGCCGCAGGCAGAAGAAAAGGGCGGCGAAGAAGGAGATGAACTGGGAGATGACGGTGGCCAGGGCGGCGCCCTCCACGCCCATGTCAAAGCCGGCCACAAAAACCAGGTCCAGCACCACGTTGGTGGCGGTGGAGGCGATGACGAAAATCAGCGGCATCTTGGAGTTGCCCACAGCCCGCAGCATGGCGGACAGGGCGTTGTAGCCGAAGATGGGCAGCAGGCCCACCGAGCAGATCTGGAGGTAGGCTGTGGCCTCGTCCAGGGCCGGAGCCTGGAGCAGGATGAGCAGCTGCCGGGAAAAAATGGCAAACAGCGCGGCGGTGACCACGCCCACCAGGACGGACAAGGTGAGCAGGGAGCCGGCTGACTGTTTTCTGGGTTCGTCCTCATGATTGCCAAAGTATTGGCCAATGAGAATATTCCCGCCCAGGGTCAGGCCGATGGCGATCTGGGTCATGAGGTTCATGATGAGGCTGGAGTTGTTGATGGCGGACTGGCCGGAGCTGCTGATGAAGTAGCCGGCTACGATGTAGTCCGCGATGGAATACAGGGATTGCAGAAGACTGGTGGCCACAAGGGGCAGGGAATACCGGACCAGCTGCCGGGTGACGCTGCCGTGGGTCAGGTCTCTGTCGATGGTGGAAGCCATAGAGCAGGACTCCTTTGTCGGGAAGATGGTGCAATTGGGACAAACATGAGAGGCAAGGGGAGAAACGGGGTGTG
This sequence comes from uncultured Flavonifractor sp., assembly GCA_944383135.1. Classification (GTDB taxonomy): domain Bacteria; phylum Bacillota; class Clostridia; order Oscillospirales; family Oscillospiraceae; genus Flavonifractor. The sequence goes on along the minus strand of CALWOL010000144.1, from coordinate 11,236 downwards.
TTGCAGGACGCTGCAACACACCCCGTTGTCCATTGAGATACGATTGCGGTCAGTCCTCGACTTCCTCGTAATCGAAGTCGTCCAGGGTGCGGGCGCCGTTTTTCTCAAACACGCCCGGGGCACCGCAGGCAGGGCACAGACCGAACTGGTCGCCGAAGTACGCGATGAGATCCTCCGCGTATTTGAACTTCTTGCCGCAGTTCGGGCAGTGATAGTACATCAGGTTGACGCCCCAGCTCATGACGATTTTACTTCTTCAGGCCGAGGATCTCGCGGGCCTCGTCGGGAGTGGCGACCTCGCGGCCATACTCCTTGATGACGCGGACGGCGCGCCCAACGAACTGACGGTTGCTGTCGGCCAGAACGCCCTTGGAGTACATGACGTTGTCCTCCATGCCCACGCGGATGTTGCCGCCCAGGGCAACGGCGCCGTACAGCATCTCCATGGCGGAGTGGCCCACGCCGAAGCAGCTCCAGGTGGAGCCGGGGCACAGCTGATCCATGGTCTCCTTCATGAAGATCAGGTTCTTCATGGAGCCGGGGATGCCGTTGGCGCAGCCCATGCAGAACTGGAAGTGCAGGGGGGGCCTTCAGCACGCCCTTCTTCAGGTAGTAGGCGGCGTTGGCGATCATGCCGGGGTCAAAGGCCTCGATCTCGGGCTTCACGCCCCAGGCCTGCATGTTCTGGCCCAGCTTCTCCAGGAAGGCGGGGGGGTTGAGGAACAGGCCGGTGTGCAGCCAGTTCATGGAGCCGCAGTCGTAGGAGGCCATCTCGGGGCGCAGCTCCTGGACGTGGACCATCCGCTCGTCGTCGTTGGCGGTGAGAGCGCCGGAGGTGGTCATGTTCAGGATGATGTCGCAGTCGGGGTGGTTGGTGCGCAGCAGCTCCACAGTCTTGGCAAAGCGGGTCTTGTCCATGGTGCCCTTGCCCTCGTCGTCCCGCATGTGCAGGTGGGCCATGGCGGCGCCCGCCTTCCAGCAGGCGTACACGTCCTCGGAGATCTCCTCGGGCGTCATGGGCACGTTGGGGTTGTTCTTCTTAGTGGGCCAGGCGCCGGTGGTGGCTACGGTAATAATGGTCTTGTCCATGCTCATGTTCGTGCACCTCATTTTTTAAAATTTACCAGACGGCGGCGCCGCCGCCGTCAATGGGTCTGGTACAGACGCTGGAATTCCTCCTCCAGCCAGGGGCGGAACTGGGGGTGGGCGATGGAGCTGAGGGCCTTGGCCCGCTCCGTCACCGTCAGTCCCCGCAGGCACACCGCGCCGTACTCGGTGGCCACATAGTGGGTGTTGGTCCGGCTCAGAGTGACCACGCTCCCCTGGGGCAGCACCGGCAGGATGCGGGACTGGAGGGTTTCCGCTCCGGTGGCCTTGTCCCGCACCGTGTAGGTGGAGCGCAGGGTGATGATGGACTTGCCCTCCGGCGCCATCTGGGCCCCCACGGCGGTGTCCACCTGGCCGCCGCTGCCGGAAATCTGCCGGGTGCCCACCGCTTCGGAGGCGCACTGCCCGGACAGGTCAATCTGCAGGGCGGCGTTGATGGAGGTCATGGCCCGGTTGGCGGCCAGCACATTCAAATCGTTGGTGTAGCGCAGGGCCTTGTGGAGAATGGAGGGGTTGTCGTCAATAAAGTCATACAGGGCGTGGCTGCCCATGGAAAAGCAGGTGACGGTCTGGAAGGGGTGGAGGGTTTTGCGGGTGTTGTCCGCCACCCCGCTGAGCAGCAGCTCCATCCCCGCGTCGGACAGGGACTCGGTGTGGATGCCCAGGTGCTGCTTGTGCTTCAGCTCGGCGGCCAGGGCGTTGATGGTGCTGCCGAAGCCCAGCTGGATGGTGTCCCCGTCCCGGACCAAATCGGCCACGATTTTCCCCAGCTGCCGGTCCACCTCGTCCGGCTCCTTGGAGCGGAGGGCGGCGGGGTAGCGGTCCGACTCCACAATGGCGTCCGCCTGGGAGATGTGGATGGTTACGTCGCCGAACACCCGGGGGGCGTGGGAGGCCACCTCCAGCACCAGACGGCGGGTTCGGGGAATCAGCTCCTGCTCCAGGCAGGCGCAGCCCGCCAGGGAAAACCAGCCGTGCTTGTCCATGGGGGAGACGGTAAGTACCATGCAGTCGTACTCCGGCACCGCGTGGGTCCAGTCCCGGGCGGCGTTGCGCAGGTGGTTGGGGATAAAGGAGCAGATGCCCATGGCGTCGGAGAGCTGCTGGGGTTTGCTGTAAAACAGGGACTGCACCTGGAAGGCCTCCCGGCAGGCGGGATCGGTGAGCAGCGCCACCGGCTCCAGGGGCAGATAGTGGAGCAGCCGCACCTGCCGCAGCTCCCCGGCCCGGCGATAGAGGGCGGCGGCAAAGTCGGAGGCCAGCAGGGGCCCGCCGGCCAGATAGAGGGTGTCCCCGGATTTGACCCGGGCGGCCTCCTCCTCCGCCGTGGTGCGCTTGCGGCGGTATTCCTCCTGAAACACGGAAAAACTCCTCTCTGTGCACAACGGCGGAGCGGGGGTCCCGCTCCGCCGTTGCATGGTTTCCTTACGCTGAGGAAAACTTAGGCGTACTTGCGCACAGCGGCGGCGCCCTTCTCGGTGACGCTGAGCTTGCGCTTGAACAGACCGCCCTCAATGATGTAGCCCTGACGGGTCAGGTGAGAGCAGATGGAGGACATCCGCATGGACTTGATGCTGTTCTTCTGGATGAAGTCGGCCTGCTTCTCGGGATTGTCCTTGACCACCTTCAGCAGCTCCACGTACAGGGGGTTCAGGCCCTCCTTGGCCATCTCGGCCTCGGCGCCGGACAGAGCAGGCAGAGCGGCCAGGCCCTTCTCGGTGATGGAGAAGGTGTAGAACTTGGAGCCGCTCAGACCGGCGCGGACAATGTAGCCGCCCTGGTCCAGGTTCTCGATGGAGGCGCCGGAGGTCTTGGAGTCCACGCCCAGGGCGTCGGTCAGGTCGGCCATGTAGCAGTGGCCCAGACGAATCATCTCCAGGATCTTGCGGTCGGTGTCGTCCAGCTTCACGTCCTTACGGTTGGTGGCGGTGGGCACGCGCTCCCAGCCAGCCTGGCCGTAGTACTTGGGCTTGGCGGTGAGGGAGGCCAGAACGGCCACCACCAGGGTGACGATGAAGCCCAGAGTGGCCAGGTACACATAGTTGCCCACCACGAAGATCTTCAGCACGTCGCCCAGCAGGGTGAACACGGCCATGGTAATCATGCCGGCCAGAGCGCCGCAGATGGCGCCGCGGGAGTTAAAGCGGGGCCAGATAGCGCCCAGGCCCAGCAGGATGGCGGGGGGCACCAGCCAGCAGTTGGCAAAGGCGAACAGGTAGGTGGGTCCGCCGGGGAACAGGCAGAGCACCCAGGTCAGCACGCCGATGAGCACCATGATCCACTTGGAAGCCCGCAGGGAGGTCTTGGTGTCGGCCTTGGGGTTAACCAGACGCTGATAGATATCGCGGGTAGCCACGGCGGAGGCGCCCAGAGCGGAGGTGGAGGCCGTGGAGATGGAGGCGGCCACGGCGCCGATGACGATGAAGGAGCCCAGCAGGGCGGGGAAGGTGGAGGCAATCAGGCCGTAAGCGCCGGTGGGAGCCACCGCGCCGGAGCCGTAGGGGGCGGCAAAGGAGTCGCCCAGGAACGCGCCGGCATAGGCGCCCACGATGCCCAGGGGGATGCAGAACACCACGATCAGGATGATGGCGGCCAGGATGAAGGACTTGCGGGCCACCTTCTCGCTGCGGCAGTTGGCGATCTTCATCCAGTAGTAGTTGTTGCCCCAAACCAGAGCGGCGGCGAAGCAGATGACGAAGTTGAGCACGGAGGGATAGGTGGGCACCGCGCCGGGCAGAGTGGCGCCGGTGAGGCCGGCAGCCCACACATTGCCGCCGGGCCAGGCTTCGTTGATGGCGTCAAACCAGCCATAGCGCTGGCTGAGCAGGATGAACAGGGTGGGGACGATGATCACGCCCAGGGTCACCTGGAAGAAGTCGGTCAGGGTGGTGGCCCACAGACCGGAGATGAAGGTAAAGGCAATAATCACCAGGAAGATGACGGCCATAATCACCGTGGAGTTCCACTTGGTGTAGCCGGCAATGGCGTTGGTGCAGGACACGATGTTGTTGGCCAGGATGCCAGCCATGCCCACCACGGAGGTGATGGCCACCACGGAACGGACCTTGCCGTCGTAGCGCATTTCCAGATACTCGGGCAGAGTCTGGGCGCCGCAGCGGCGGATGAAGTTGGCAAACAGCACGGCGAACAGCAGCAGGCCGCAGATGCCGTAGATGCAGCCCCAGGTGAAAGAGGCCGTCAGGCCCAGCTGAATGGCAAAGCCGGGAGCCAGAGCCACGGTGGTGCCGGCAAAGCCGATGGCGCACACACCAATCATGTTGATAAAGGTGGAAATCTCGCGGCCGGCCAGGATGTAGTCGGAAGACTCACGTACCCAGCGCTTGCTGATCACGCCGCAGCCCACCAGGATGGCGCAGAAAATCACAAACAGGACCAGAAATACTGCGTTTCCCATCTTAAGATACACTCTCCTTCTCTAAGTACGTAACACACAAGCGTTTCGGGTTTCCCCGGGGATGCTTACTCCACAAAGGCCACAACGCGGGCCCAGCCGGCGGAGGCGGCCTTGATGCTCACGGGGAAGCAGCTGACCTTGAAGCCGGTAACAGGCAGCTGGTCCAGATTGGTCAGCTTCTCAATGTGGCAGTAGGCCTTGTCGCGGCCCACCCGGTGGGCTTCCCAAATGATGGAGGCGTCGCCGGTCTTTTCAAACTCGGTTCCCTCGAAGGGCAGAGGCACGTCCCAGCTCCAGCCGTCGGTACCAACCACGCGCACACCCCGGTCCAGCAGCCACATGGTGGCCTCATAGCTCATGCCGGCGCCGGCCACCAGGTACTCGGGCTTGCCCCAGCGGTCGTCGGCGTCGGTGCGCAGCAGCACGATGTCGCCTTCCTTCAGGGTGTAGCCGATCTTGTTAAAGTACTCCTCCACGTCCTTGGCGGTAATCTTGTATCCGTCAGGCTTGTCGTGGAAGTCCATCACCACGCCGTCGCCCACAAACCAGTCCAGAGGCACCTCGTCAATGGTCCAGGCGCGCTCGCCGCCGTTCATGGTGGGGTAATAGTGATAGGGAGCATCCACATGGGTGCCGGAATGGGTGCACACCTGCAGGAACTCGATGCCCCAGCCGTTGCCCTCGGGCAGGTCGGCCACGGTGCAGCCCTTGAAGAAGCCGGCCATCTGCTCAGCGGTATCCTTGTGGTTGCAGTACTGGATCTTGGGGATCTGGATCGGAGGATCGCTGGGCAGTCCGTCTTCAATGGGAATGGACAGGTCGATGATTTTCATTGCAAAACACACTCCTTTTTTCAGTCCATGGGAACAGTTGCTGCATTCATCTGCTTAAGCAAACAGCGTGCCAAAAATAAATTTCCGTCCGCCGAGGCCGGAAACGGCTGGGGGACAAGGGGTAGGGCAAAAAAACAGGAAGGGCTCCATGAGGGGGAGTGTAAGGAAAACATAACACAGAGCGAGGAAAACGGTCGCCAAACCACTGAAAACCATTGGGACACAAGGAGGAAGGAAAAAAGTAATAAAAAGCGAACATGTACGGAAAACATAACAGAACGAGGAAGAAAAAACCATCGAATGAAGTTGAATTTGTTTTCAAAACAAGATGAAATATGAATTCTTGGTTTTATATAAAAGAAAAGATTGAAATTCGGTTAGAATCACTATTGTAAAACCGGTTTCAGATTGATATCGTAATAAAGTCTATGGCTGGCTTACGGATGGGGGAACAAAGAGGTGGTACCGTTTGGAAAATCATATTGATCCTCAGACGATGCTGGAATTTATCGAAGGCCTGGCGGCCATGGCGGTACTGGACAAGGACGGCAACTACACCTACGTCAGTCCCGGCTGGGAACGGTACACCGGCCACACCGCCGAGGAGGCCATTGGCCGAAAGGTGTGGGAGATGGTACCCGACACCCACGCCCCCGAGGTGTACAAGACGGGCAAGCCGGTGTTCGCCAAGGCGGTGAAGGCGGAGGGCGTGCCCGCCTTTACCAGCTACTTTCCCCGGTATGACGAGCGGGGGCGGCTGTGCGGGGTGTTTCTGTACGTCATCATCCACGGGATGGAGGACGCCCAGAGCCTGACCCGGCGGATTGGGGAGCTGTCCAGCGCGGTGGAGTACTACCGCCAGGAGCTCTCCCGGGAGCGGGGGGCCCGCTACGGCCTGGAGAACATCATCGGCAAGAGCGCGGCGGTGGTCCGGCTGAAGGAGCAGATTTTTCAGGCGGCCCGCTCCACCTCCACGGTGCTGATTGAGGGGGAGACCGGCAGCGGCAAGGAGCTGATTGCCCACTCCATCCACGCCATGAGCGCCCGGCAGGCGGCCAACTTTGTCCGGGTGAACTGCTCGGCCATTCCGGCGGAGCTGATGGAGTCGGAGTTTTTCGGCTACGCCGCCGGCGCCTTTACCGGGGCGGCCAAGAAGGGCAAGATGGGCCGCTTCCAGCTGGCCAACGGGGGCTCCATTTTCCTGGACGAGGTCAATCTGCTCACCACCACCATGCAGCCCAAGTTCCTCCGGGTGCTCCAGGAGATGGAGATTGACCCGGTGGGCGGGGACAAGAGCATTCCCATTGACGTGCGGGTAATTGCCGCCTCCAACATTCCGCTGGATACCCTGGTGGAAGCCGGGCAGTTCCGCAGCGACTTGTATTACCGCCTCAACGTCATCCGTATCCAGGCCCCCACCTTGCGGGAGCGGAAGGAGGACTTGCCCCTGCTGGTGGACAACTTCATCCACCGGCTGAATTATCAGCTGGGCATGGTCATCGAGGGGGTGGCCCCCAGCGCCATGGAGCTGCTGATGGACTACGACTGGCCGGGCAACGTGCGGGAGCTGCAGAACGCGGTGGAGGGCGCCATGAACGCCGCCGACTCCCATGTGCTGCGGCGGAAGGACTTCCGCCAGCTGGAGCAGCGGATGCAGGCCAGACGCCGCCGCCAGGTGGCGGGGCCGGGAGACTTCCGGCTGCGGCCGGCCCGCCGGGCCTTTGAGCGGGAGCTGATTCGGGACGCCCTGGCCGCCGCCGGCGGCAACCGGGTGAAGGCCGCCGAGCTGCTGGACATTTCCCGCACCGTGCTGTACGAGAAGATGGAACAGTACGATTTGAAATAGCGGAAGACATTCTTTTAACGATACAGATATGAAGATGGAAAGGAATGGAGAAGTATGTCTGAAAAAACTCTGAGAGACGCGGTTGTGGTGGCCTATGGCCGCACCCCCTACTGCAAGGCCAACAAGGGCTCCTTTGCCAACGTTCACCCCGTGGAGTACGGCGCCCAGGCCCTGCTGGGCGTGCTGAACAAGGTGCCTCAGCTCAAGCCCGAGGACATCGGCGACATCATTGTGGGCTGCGCCATGCCCTTTGGCGTCCAGGGCGCCAACATGGCCCGGCTCATTGTCCAGCGGGCCGGCCTGCCCGACAGCGTCACCGCCCAGACCGTGAACCGCTTCTGCTCCTCCGGCCTGCAGACCATTGCCACCGCCGCCAACGCCATCCGCTGCGGCGAGGAGGATGTGATGATTGCCGGCGGCGTGGAGTCCATGTCCATGGTGCCCATGCTGGTGGGCATTGAGGACGCCGATCCCTGGCTGATGGAGCACCGCCCCGAGGTGTATGTCACCATGGGCATCACCGCTGAGAACGTGGCCCGCCGCTGGAATGTCTCCCGGGCGGACATGGACGCCATGGCGGTGGAGAGCCACCGCCGGGCCGCCAAGGCCCAGGCCGAGGGCTATTTTGACGATCAGATCATTCCCATCACCGTTCCCGGCCCCGACGGCAAGGACGTGGTGATTACCAAAGACGAGGGCATCCGCCCCGGCTGCGACATTGAGAGCCTGTCCCAGCTGAAGCCCTGCTTCCTGGAGGACGGCCTGGTTACCGCCGCCACCTCCTCCCAGCGCACCGACGGCGCCGGCTTTGTGGTGCTCATGTCCGAGGAGAAGGCCAAGGAGCTGGGCGTGAAGCCCCTGGCCCGCTTCGTGGCCTTTGCCACCGGCGGCGTGCCCGCCGAGGTCATGGGCGTCGGCCCCATCGAGGCGGTGCCCAAGGTGCTGAAAAAGACCGGCATGACCATCGACCAGATGGACGTTATCGAGCTCAACGAGGCCTTTGCCTCCCAGGCCCTGGCCGTCATCCGCACCACCGGCATGGACTACGCCAAGGTCAATCCCTGGGGCGGCGCCATGGCGCTGGGCCACCCCCTGGGCGCCACCGGCGCCATGCTCACCTGCAAGATGATGAGCTACCTCCAGCGCAACGGCGGCAAGTACGGCATGGTTACCATGTGCATCGGCGGCGGCATGGGCGCGGCCGGCATTTACGAGATGCTGTAAGAGAATAGAACGTCATACAGCCCTTTGCGGTCACATAATTGTGTTATGTGACCGCAAAGGGCTGTTTTCATGCCCCAAAGGCCTTTACTTCTCCAAAAGCAATGTGGTATAATTGGGCGAATATTTTATGACGTGGTTTTCAAAACCAGAAAGGAGGCCCTCTTTTGGAGGAGATTCGGGAACTGAAGGAGCGCCTGGAGGGAGAACGGCCGGTAGCCTGGGAGGATTTGCCCGACATCGGCCTGTATATGGACCAGCTGGTCAGCTATATGCCCCGGCAGCTCATCCACTACGGGGAGGGAGAGACGCTCACCTCCGCCATGGTGAACAATTATATTAAAGATGGGGCCATGCCCCGGGCGGAGGGCAAGCGGTATTCCCGCACCCACCTGGCCTATCTCACCGCCCTGTGCGCCCTGAAGCAGGTGCTGTCGGTGAAGGACGCCGGCCTGCTGCTGGACGCGGCGGGGGCAGGGCAGGAGCCCCAGGCCCTGTACGCCCGCTTCCTGGAGGAGCTGGACCGGGCCCTGGACGTGACGGCGGGCACCCTGGACGCCAGCGACCGGGAGGAGGATCTGCCCGGCCTGGCCCTGGCCCTGGCTTTGCGCAGCTACGCCGACCGGCTGGCCTGCCAGCGCCTGCTGGAGCTGCTGCGGGCCCGCCGCGCCCAGCCCGAAAAGGGGAAGAAGAGCAAAACCAGCCGGGACCGCGGGACTGAGTGAATACGGGAGGAAATATAGCGATGAATGATTACGTTTTGTTGACGGATTCCTCGGCGGATTTGACCGACGAGCTGGTGCGGGAGCTGGATATCCAGGTGCTCCCCCTGTCCTTCACCATGGGGGACAAGACCTACAAAAACTGGCCGGACAACCGGGAGATGGAGCCCGGCGCCTTTTACCGCAGCCTGCGGGAGGGGGGACTGGCCACCACCTCGGCGGTAAATGTGGGGGACTATACCGACGCGCTGACCCCCTATCTGGAGGCGGGGAAGGACGTGCTGGTGCTGGCCTTCTCCTCCGGCCTGTCGGCCACCTGTCACTCCGCCAGGATCGCGGCGGGGGATTTGATGGAGCAATTCCCCGGCCGGACGGTGGCGGTGGTGGACACCCTGTGCGCCTCCCTGGGTCAGGGCCTGCTGGTGTGGTATGCCGCCCGGATGCGCCAGGCGGGAAAGAGCCTGGAAGAGGTCCGGGACTGGACGGAGGCCAACAAGCTCCGCCTGTGCCACTGGTTCACCGTGGACGACCTGATGTTCCTCAAGCGGGGCGGCCGCATCTCCCCCGCCACCGCCGTGCTGGGCACCATGCTGTCCATCAAGCCGGTGATGCATGTGGATGACGAGGGCCACCTTATCAAGGTGGGCACCGCCCGGGGCCGGGGCGCCTCCCTGAAGGCCCTGGTGGACCACATGGCGGAGACGGCGGAAAACCCCGGCGAGCAGACGGTGTTCATCAGCCACGGCGACTGCCTGGCCGACGCCCAGAAGGTGGCGGCGGATGTAAAAACCCGCTTTGGCGTGAAGCAGGTGGTCATCAACCACGTGGGACCCGTCATCGGCGCCCACTCCGGTCCCGGCACCGTGGCCCTGTTCTTCCTGGGGAGCAAGCGCTGATGGAGGAGCTGAAGTGGCTGGAGGTGACCCTGGACACCACCCGGGAGAAGCTGGACGAGCTGTGCGCCCGGCTTACCGCCAACGGGGTCACCGGGTTTGCCGTGGAGGACGAGGCGGATTTCCGGTCCTTCCTGGAGCAGAACCGGCAGTACTGGGACTATGTGGACGACCAGCTGCTGGAGCGGATGCGGGGCGTGTGCCGGGTGAAGCTCTACGTCACTGACGACGCCGACGGGAAGCGGCAGCTGGCGGCGTGGACGGCGGGCATTGACACCCCCTATACCCTGTCCCCCCTGGGGGACAACGACTGGGCCCATTCCTGGCAGAAGTACTACAAGCCCATGGCGGTGGGGGAAAAGCTGTATATTGTCCCCGAGTGGATGCGGGAGGAGCCGGTGCCGGCGGGGAAGGTGCCCCTGTACCTCAACCCCGGTCTCACCTTCGGCACCGGCAGCCACTCCTCCACTCAGCTGTGCCTGATGGGGCTGGAGGCATACACCGTCCCCGGCAAGCCGGTGCTGGATCTGGGGTGCGGCAGCGGGATTTTGTCCATCGCCGCCCTGACCCTGGGCGCCTCCCACGCCGCGGCGGTGGACATCGACCCCAAGGCGGTGGATGTGGCCTATGAGAACGCCGCCCTCAACGGCATCGGCAGGGACCGGTACCGGGTGCTGGCGGGCAACGTGCTGGACGACGAGGGGCTGGTGGCCGACCTGGCCAGGGAGAGGTATGCCCTGGTGCTGGCCAATATCGTGGCCGACGTCATCATCCCTCTCTCCGCCCGGGCGGGGGCGTTTCTGGACGAGGGGGCGGTGTTCCTCTGCTCGGGGATCATCGACACCCGGGCCGACGAGGTGGCCGCCGCTCTGGAGCAGAACGGCCTGCACGTGTTCCAGCGCCGGGAGCAGAAGGGCTGGGTCTCCCTGGCCGCCCGGCGGTAACGGAAAAAACGAAGGAGCGGCTCTCCGGAGCCGTTCCTTTTTTGCGCCGCCTGTGGTATGATAATGTCTGCTGAATAAACCGAAAATCGGTTTATTCATGCGGCGGCAGCCGCGCAATTCCATAAAAACGGCTCAAAGGAGCCGCTTTTATGGAATTCAGCCATTGTTACAATGCGTATTTCCACTGGCGCGTTTCAACGCGCCAGTGGAAGGTGCAAGGTTTTTGGAGAAAATGATCCAAACGCCTTGCACCCG
>CALWOL010000143.1 GCA_944383135.1 uncultured Flavonifractor sp. | reverse complement strand
GTCTCCTTGATGATGTCCAGCTCGGCGGGGGAGACGTGGATGCAGTGGCCCAGCATGGTCTTTTCCCCCAGAATGCCGTTGTACAGCAGCCGGTTCACCGGGCGGCAGCCGTAGTTGCGCAGGGAGTCGTACACGTCGTTCATGCCCTCGGCCACGTGGATGTGGAAGCCGGTCATGCCGTCGTTGGCCTTTACCATCTCCTCAAAGGTCTTGTCGGAGATGGTAAACAGAGCGTGGCCGCCGAACATGGCGCGGATCATGTCGTCGTCCTGCTCCTTGGCCCACCTGGCAAAGTCGGCATTCTCCTGAATGGACTGGGCGCACTTCTCCGCCCCGTCCCGCTCGCTCACCTCATAGCACAGGTTGGCCCGGATGCCCAGCTCCTGGCACACGTCCTTGATGGCGAACAGGGAGCCGGGAATCTCGCAGAAGGAGGCGTGGTGGTCAAAGATGGTGGTCACGCCGTCCCGGATGCAGTCCAGCACCGTGGCGTAGGCGCAGGCCCGGGTGCCGTCCATGGTCAGGTGGCGGTCAATGTTCCACCACATGCCCTCCAGGACCTCCAGGAAATTGGTGGGGTTGTTGCCCTCAATGGCCAGGCCCCGGGCCAGGCCGGAATAGATGTGGGTGTGGACGTTGATGAGACCGGGCATGATGACCCCGCCCCTGGCGTCCACAAACTCCGCGTCGGGGTACTTGGCCTTCATTTCGGCCAGGGTTCCCACCTCTTTGACGGCCTCGCCGTCCAGCACCACCGCGCCGTCCTCCAGATAGGGGAGCGCCGGGTCCCGGGTAATCAGTTTTCCGTTTCCAACCAGCAGCATGTATGGTTCCTCCTGTCCTGTATGATATTCATTTTTGGCAAGAAAAAAACGTCCATTCTCACAGGAATGGACGCAGGCTTTTCGGGAAGAGGCGGCAGCGTGCCCGCAACCTCCAGACGAATTCCAGGTCCATCCAGCCCGTGCGCGAAAGCACTCCGTTGCAGCCACACCAAATCATAAATTTGTGAAACATGAACAGAATCATTTGCCCTACGGGTCTATAATAGCACGAAAACCAAGGACTTGCAACACCTTTGTTTGGAAAACTAAAAAATTTTTAGGTCACATAATTTTGTTGAAATTGTACGGTTCTGTGGTAAAATAAGAACATCCAAAAATCCGGTTCCGCAAAAGGAGAGACGCGCCGTGCTAGAAGCTTCCACCCTGCAATTCCTGTTTAAGCTGGCCAAGGGCATCGCCAGCCAGTTCGGGCCCAACTGCGAGGTGGTGGTCCACGATTTGGCCACCAATGACCCGGAGAGCTCCATCGTAGCCATCGAGAACGGCCAGGTGACCGGCCGGAAGGTGGGGGACGGCCCCTCCCACGTGGTGCTGGAGGCGCTGCGGGGAGAAAAGCAGGAGCTTCAGGACCACCTGTGCTATCTGACCCGCACCAAGGACGGGAAGATTCTCAAGTCCACCACCATTTACATCCGGGACGACGACGGGGAACCCATCGGCATCTTCGGCATCAACTACGACATCACCCTGATGCTGGCCATGGAGACCGCCCTGAAGCAGTTCACCGCCACCGAGCCGGAGGAGAAAGAGCCGGAGGCCATCTCCCGCAATGTCTCCGACCTGCTGGACGAGCTGATTCAGCAGAGCGTGAAGATTGTGGGCAAGCCGGTGGCGCTGATGACCAAGGAGGACAAGGTGAAGGCGGTGCAGTTTCTCAACGATACCGGCGCCTTCCTCATCACCAAAAGCGGCGACAAGGTATGCAAGTTCTTCGGCATCTCCAAATACACCCTATACAGCTACATTGACGAAGCCAAAGAGTGAAAATGGCCCGGAAAGTGCCCGGCTCCGCAGTGGAGCCGGGCGCTTTTTGTTACTTGGAGGTCTTTTCCTTGGGCAGAATCAGGTTGAGAATGATGGCCATGATGGTGGCAACCACCACGGAGGAGGAGCCGAACACGGTGTTGACCCAGGCGGGGAAGCCCTCGCCGGCCAGGCAGCCGGACACCTGAGTGATGCCTACGCCCAGGGCCACGGACAGGCCCACCACGGAGCTCTTCCGGGGGCTGAAGCCGCCCTCGGTAATCATGCGGATACCGGTCATGGTGATGGTGGCGAACACGGAGATGGTGGCGCCGCCGATGACGCACTGGGGAATGGTGGTGAGCAGGGAGGCAAACTTGGGCACCAGGCCGGCCACCAGCAGGATGAGGGAGGCCAGCACGAACACCGCCCGGTTGATGACCTTGTTGACGGTGACAATACCCACGTTCTGGCTGTAAGAGGCGGTGGGCAGGCCGCCGAAGAAGGCGCCCAGGATGCTCATAATGCCCTGGCCGATGATGCCGCCGGACAGCTCCTTGTCGGTGGGCATCCGGTCCATGCCGCCCATGGTGGTGGAGCTGAGGTCGCCGATGGTCTGCACCGCGTTGACCACGTACACGATGGCCAGGGAGACGCAGGCGGAGGGGATGAACTTGATCTCAAAGGGCATGACCTCGGGCAGGGCGAACCAGGCGGAGGAGCCGATGCCGGACAGATCCACGATACCCAGGAAGTAGGCCAGGATGTAGCCCACGATCATGCCGAAGAGAATGGCGCCCAGCTTGAAAATGCCCTTGGTGAAGTTGGACAGGATGACCACCACCGCCAGGGTGACCAGAGCCACCACCCAGCTGCGCACGTTGCCGAACCACTCGGTGCCGGCGCCGCCGGCCATGTACTTCACGGCGGTGGGGTAGAGGGACAGGCCGATGGTGAAGATGACGGTGCCCGTCACCAGCGGGGGGAACAGGGGACGAATCCACTTGACGAAAATGCCGAAGATGATGGCCACAATGCCGCCCACAATTTCGGCGCCCAGAATGGTGGCAATGTCAAATTCCGCGCCGATGGCCTGGAGAGTGGGGATGTAGGCAAAGCTGATGCCCATGATGACGGGCAGGCCGGAGCCGATGCGTCCAAAAATGGGGAAGAGCTGGAGCAGGGTGGCCAGGGCGGTCAGAATCAGGGAGACCTGAATCATCAGGGTCTTTTCCGCCTCACTCAGTCCGCAGGTGTTGGAGACCAGGATGGCCGGGGTAATGATACCCACCACGGCGGCCACCACGTGCTGGAGTCCCAGGGGAACCAGCTGGCCCGGCTGGGGAATTCCCTTCCATTGGAATACGGTATCGGAGCTGCTGAGTTTAGATGTACCCATTCCTTTCACCTCACAAAAATTTTTTAGCACAAACAATAATTTTTACAACCAAACTATAACTGATTTCACACCTAGATGCAAGGAAAAAATCAAGTGCGGCAGCCAAAAAAATGTGCTGGAATTTGTGAAAAACAGCTAAAGAGGCGGCGAAGCAGAGGGAAAATCCGGGATAATCTGCTGATAAGTAAACCGTACAGTCTAAGAAACGGCCGTCCCAACGGGACGGCCGTTTCTTATGCGGACACTTGTTTACTTGACAGCGACAGCCTCAATCTCAAAGAGGGCGCCCTTGGGAAGAGCGGCCGGCCCATGCGGCAGAGCCGCATGGGGTCCCGATTGCACTTCCGCGGGCGAAGTGAATTCGCCCTGCGGCCAGGTTTTGCTGCGCAAAACGCTGGGACGCGCCACTTGGCGCGGCTCCAGGTGGCCGCGCGCCGCCTTGCCGTGGTACTTACTTGACGGCGACAGCCTCAATCTCAAAGAGAGCGCCCTTGGGAAGTGCGGCCACCTGGACGCAAGAGCGGGCGGGGGCCTCGCCGGTGAAGTACTCGGCATAGATGGCGTTGATGGCGGCAAAGTCGTTGATGTCGGCCAGGAACACGGTGGTCTTGGTGACGTCGCAGAAATCCATGCCGCCGGCCTTCAGCACGGCGCCCAGGTTGTCCAGGGCCTGACGGGCCTGGGCCTCCACACCGGCGGGCAGCTCCCCGGTGGCGGGCACCAGGCCCAGCTGGCCGGAGGTGTACAGGGTATTGCCCGCCAGCTTGGCGTGGCAGTAGGGGCCCACGGCGGCGGGGGCGTTGGCGGCAGAAATGGTCTGATTCATAATGATGTCCTCCTTATAAAATAGTGTTATGCTCAAGTCCATTATAATCGGGTGCAGAAAAAAATCAAGGACAACTTAAAAATTTTTTGAACTGGCGGAAAATTGTGCAAAAGCCTTCACAAAAGGGTAAGGGGGTTTTTAGTTCTTCTTAAGAAAATTCTGCTATCCTGAGACAAACAGACAGGAGGAACCGCCATGGATTCGATTTTGCGTGTGGAGCATCTGGCGCGGGAATACGGTATGACCCGGGCCATTGACGATGTGAGCTTTTCGGTGGAGGAGGGAGAATTTGTGGGGATTATGGGGGCGTCGGGCAGCGGCAAGTCCACCCTGCTCAACTGCGTCTCCACCATTGACCGCCCCACCGGGGGCAGAATTTGGGTGGAAGGGCGGGAAGTGACCAGCCTGAAGCCCAAGCAGGTCTCCCGTTTCCGCCGGGAGCGGCTGGGTTTTATTTTTCAGGACTGCAATCTGCTGGACACCCTCACCGCATTTGAAAACATTGCCCTGGCCCTTACCATCCGGGGGACGGCCCCCGGCCTGGTGGAGCAGAAGGTACGGGAGACTGCCCGGCTGCTGGAGATTGACGGCTGTATGGAGCAGTACCCCTACCAGATGTCCGGCGGCCAGCGCCAGCGCACGGCGGCGGCCCGGGCCATTGTCACCAATCCCGCCCTGGTGCTGGCCGACGAGCCCACCGGAGCCCTGGATTCCAAGTCCGCCAAGCTGCTGCTGGATCGGTTTGAGGCCCTGAACCGCCAGCGGGCGGCCACCATCCTCATGGTCACCCATGACGCCTTTACCGCCAGCTACTGTCACCGCATCCTCTTTCTCCAGGACGGAGCGGTGCTCACCCAGCTGGAGCGGGGGGAGCAGAGCCGGAAGGAATTTTTCCGGCAGATCATTGCCGTGGTGACCCGCCTGGGAGGTGACCAGAGCGATGTTCTCTAAGCTGGCCCTGAAAAATGTCCGCCGCAGCCTGAAGGACTACGGGGTGTGGTTTCTCACCATCGCCTTCGGCGTGTGCCTGTTCTACGTGTTCAACGCCCTGGAGACCCAGACGGTGCTCCGCTTCCTGGCCCAGAACCCCAGGGGCAACGTGGTGGAGGCCATTCAGGAGCTCATCGGGATTCTGTCCGCCTTTGTGTGGGTGGTGCTGGCCTTTCTCATCCTGTACGCCTCCGGCTTTCTCGTCCGCCGCCGGAAAAGTGAGCTGGGGACTTACCTGCTGCTGGGCATGGAGCGGTGGCAGGTGGCCCGGCTGCTGCTGGCCGAGACGGTGTGCATCGGCGCCGCCGCCCTGGGGGCGGGGCTGGCGCTGGGAGTGCTGGCCGCCTGGGGCCTGAGCGCCTTCACCGCCGGCCTCTTTGCCGTGCCCATGACCTTTTTCACCTTTGCCGTTTCCATTCCCGCCCTGGTCAAAACCGCCCTGGCCTTTGCCGCCATCTTCCTGCTGGTTATGGTGTACCACGCCTTTGCCGTCTCCCGCTGCAGGCTCATTGACCTGATGCAGGCCGGACGGGTGAATGAAACTCTGCCTCAGCGGAGCCTGGGGGCGTCGGTGGCCCTGTTTCTGACGGGGGCGGCTCTGCTGCTTGTCGCCTATGCCATGCTGCTCACCCGGGGACTGCTGCGGGTGGACGCCCTGTTCTGGGTGATGATTGCCCTGGGCAGTCTGGGCACCCTGCTGTTTTTTCGTTCCCTGTCCGGCTTTCTGCTGCGCCTCTGCCGGAGCAGCCGGAGCCTGTGGTACAAAAACCTCAACCTCTTTGTGCTGCGGCAGTTCAACGCCCGCATCCAAACCACCTACCGTTCCATGACGGTCATCTGCCTCATGCTGCTGCTGGCCATCGGCATCACCGCCAGCTCGGTGGGACTGAACAACACGGTGGAGCAGATGGCGGAGACCGCCTGCCCCTGGGACGCGGAGCTGGTGGTCTGGCCGGAGGAGGAGGGCGGGACGGTGGACGTGGCCGCCGCCCTGAAGGAGGAGGGCTTTGATGCCGGGCAGACGTGTGCCGCCTGGCTGGCGTTCCCCCTGCGCCAGGGCGCGCACGCCCCCGTGGTGGCCCGATCCGACTATGACGCCCTGGCGGAGCGCTGGGGCGGTGCGGAGGCGGAGGCCTTCCTGGAGCGGGAGCGGGCGGAGCTGGTTTCCGACCAGGCGGCCGGGGCCGCCTCCCTGAGCTGCTGGTTCTTTTTGGCCGACTATGCCGGGGCGGCGCAGGCGGGAGAGGATGCCTTCCTCCAGGCCGTGGGGCAGCTCTCCCATACCGGGGGCTATACCTACACCACCAGGCTGTCCATCTGGATGGATTTGATGGGCACCAAGGTGCTGGTGCTCTTCATCGGCCTGTATCTGGGGGTGGTGTTCCTGCTGGCCTCGGCGGCGGTGCTGGCCCTCCAGCAGCTCACCCAGGCCGCCGACGCCGCCGGACAGTACCGGGTGCTCTCCCTGCTGGGGGCTCCGGCCCGCATGCGGGGACGGGCGGTGACCGCCCAGGTGTTCCTGGCCTTCTTTCTCCCCCTCTCCCTGGCCCTGGTCCACGGGGCGGTGGGCATGACCGCCGCCAACGCCGTCATTGCGGAGGTGGGGCGGGTGGATGCCGCCGCCTCCTCCGCTGTCACCGCCCTGCTGCTGGTGGTGGTGTACGGGGGCTACTTCCTGGCCACCTGCTGGGGAAGCCGCAGAATCTTGCGCGCTTCCCGATAAAAATGGAAAAAGACCCTTGCAATTGTCCTGAAAATGTGCTATCATACCTCTTACGTGTGAGAGAAGGCGCGGTTTCGGCGCGCCCAAGGATAGCGACAAACCCCTGCGGGGGCGAAAGGACGATGTAGCGTGGATATTACCAAGCTGGTTCTCAGCATTATTGATGTGGCGGCCTGCCTGTTCCTCATCGCCGTGGTGCTGCTCCAGTCCGGCAAGAGCGCGGGCCTGTCCGGCGCCATCGCCGGTGTGGCGGATACCTTTATGGCCAAGAACAAGGCCAAGACCTGGGATGCCAAGCTGGCCAAGATTACCAAGTGGGTGGCCATTGGCTTTATGGTTCTGACCTTTATCATCTGCCTGCTCTGAGAAACCGAAAAAACGCCCTTCCGGCTGCGGAAGGGCGTTTTTTGCTGTCCGAATCAAAAAGCCGGAGGCCCCCATTTTTTCGTTGAGACAGGAGAAAAATGGGGGTATAATAATCAGCGTGAACACAGAAAGGAATTTTATATGAAAGAATTACAGGAACTAATTGGAATTTATCAGGCCACCGGCCGGGGCTTTGGCTTCCTCATCCCGGAGGAGGGGGAGGACTGCTTCCTTCCGCCCCGCGCCCAGGGGAGCGCCTGGAACGGAGATAAGGTGGCGGCGGTGGTTACCCAGGAGGATGCCGACGCCGGCCGCCGAACGGCACGGGTGACCCGGGTGCTGGAGCGTGCCAACCAGACCGTCATCGGCGTGCTGGAGAAGCACGACCATGCCCTGTGGCTCAAGCCGGACAGCCAGCGGCTGCCCAGCCTGATTCAGGTGATGACCAAGCGGCGGAATCTGCGGGCGGGGGAGCGGGCGGCGGTGTCCGTGACCAGCTTCGGCGGAGACCGCCGTCCCCCCATGGGCACGCTGCGGGAGACCTTCGGCCCCGCCGACCAGCGGCAGAGCGCCGTGGCCGCCATCCTGTACAGCCATGACATCTGCCGGGACTTTCCCCCGGCGGTGATGGAGCAGACCGCCTCCATCCCCCAGCTGGTGCAGACCGCCGCCCTGGAGGGCCGGCTGGATTTGCGGGACAAGACCATTATCACCATCGACGGGGCCTCCTCCAAGGACTTTGACGACGGGGTGAGCCTGGAAAAGGACCCGCAGGGCCGCTGGGTGCTGGGGGTCCACATCGCCGACGTGAGCCACTACGTCCAGCCGGGCACCCCCCTGGATTTGGAGGCCTACGAGCGGGGCACCTCGGTATACTTTGCCGACCAGGTGATCCCCATGCTGCCCGAGGCCCTGTCCAACGGCATCTGCTCCCTCAATCCCGGGGTGGACCGGCTGGCCCTGTCCTGCCTCCTCACCCTGGACGGGGCGGGAACCGTGGCGGAGCACCGGATTGCCAAAACCGTTATCCGGTCCAGGGAGCGGATGACCTACGGCGACTGCGACGCGCTGCTGACGGGGGAGGACCCGGCCCTGGCGGCCCGATACGCCCACATCCTGCCCATGCTGAAGGACATGGCCGCCCTGGCCAGGGTGCTGGAGGCCCGCCGCCGGCAGCGGGGGGGTCTGGATCTG
>CALWOL010000142.1 GCA_944383135.1 uncultured Flavonifractor sp. | reverse complement strand
GGCTGGGCCTGGGCTTTATCACCTCCCGGCCGGGCATGGAGTACGGGCGGCGCCCCTACCGCCGGGTGCGGCTGGACGCCATGGCGGAGCAGCGGGAGGGCCGCGCCCGGCTGCGCTTCCAGACCCGCATGGCGGCGCTGCTGCGGGAGGAAGGCATCGCTGCCCTCCGGGAGGCCAAGGCATCCCACGATGCCCTGGAGGCCGTCTACAACCCCTATGTGGACTTTGACGGGGTGCGGACCCTGGCGGCCCTGGAGGCGGGGCGCCTGCTGAGCTGGCTGTGAGGGGTTTCCCTCCGGCTGCGGCTGTGGTATAATCCCTGCAAAGGGAGGTGGGCCCATGGCGTGGAAATTTGTGGATATGGAGCGGGACCCCCGCCGGGAGCAGTTTGCGTACTTCCGGGACTTAGCCAACCCGTACCTGGGTGTCACGGCGGAGGTGGATGTGACGGAGGTGCTGGACTGGACCCGGCGGACGGGGACCAGCTTTTTCCTGGCGGTGCTGTATGCCTCCGTCCGGGCGGCCAACGCCGTGCCGGAGCTGCGGCGCCGCCTCCGGGGCGGGGAAGTGGTGGAGTACGACCAGTGTCCCTCCTCCCACACGGTGGCCCTGCCGGACGGCAGCTACTGCTACTGCCGCCTGACGGCGGACCGGCCGCTGATGGAATTTTTGCCCTATGCGGCGGCGGAACAGGTCCGGGCTGCCGCGCAGCCCACGCTGGAGGACGGAGCGGAGAGCGAGAGCCTGCTGTTCGTTTCCTGCCTTCCCTGGCTGCGCTACACGGCCCTGACTCAGCCCACACCCGGTCCGGCGGACAGCAATCCCCGGATCACCTGGGGGCGGTACGGTCCCCGGGAGGGGCGGACGGTGCTGCCGGTGACGCTGCTGGTCCACCACGCCCTGGCGGACGGGCGTCATGTGGCCCGGTTCTACGAGGAGTTGGAAAGAGAGCTGGCCCGGATCCCAGGGCCATAAGAAAACAGCGGCACGCGTCATACGCGTGCCGCTGTTGGTTTGCAGTTGGATCAGACGTGGATACCGCCCACGAAGTATGTATTGTAATAACCGCTGGTCAGGTCGCTGATGATCACGCCGCCGCTGCGGGAAGAGGAAGCGTGGATGTGCTTCCCGTTGCCGATGTAGATGCCCACATGGGAGCAGGCCTTGCCGGCGTTGCGGCTGGGGTCATTGAAGAATACCAGATCGCCCGGCTGCAGATCGGAGATGGAGTAGACACGGGTGCCCAGGCCGCTCTGCCACTGGCCGGTGGCGGTGTGGGGCAGGGAGTAGCCGTGCTTGCCGTAGACGTACATGGTGAAGCCGGAGCAGTCGAAGCCGTTGGAGGAGGCACCGCCGTAGACATACCGGACGCCCAGATACTGCATGGCGGTGTCCAGAATCCCGCTGCCGGAGGAGGCGGACTCGGTCAGGTCCAGAAAATCGCTGCGGATATAGCCTTCCGTGCCATACTCGCAGGTGACGTCGTACCAGCCGTCCACCAAGCCGTTGACGGTGACGATGGTGCCATCGTCCACGGTGGCGAGAGAGCTGCTGTCGGTGGAGGGGCCGGAGCGGACATTGACGCCGCTGGCGTTGACCCGGCCGTAGGTGGTGAAAATATTGTCCTGATCCACAGTCAGGTAGTCACCGGAGACATAGCCGGTATTGCCGTTATAGCTGATCTTGTACCAGCCGTCGATGCTGTCGTCCAGAATGGCAACCGCCACACTCTTGTCCAGAGTGGTGACGATGGAGGAATCCGTAGAGGCCTCTGCCCGCATTCTCAGGGAAGAACCGGTGGTGCAGCCGGCTCCGATGGCGATTTCACCTTCCGCTGCCAGGGCGGTGGCGCCCAGCAGAAATACGGATAAACCGGAGATCAGAGCAACTTTGACTGCCTTACCTGCAAAATGTGTCATGGGGGTGTACGCTTCCTTTCGTCGTTCTTTTGTATCGCGTGGGGAAGTGGGGCCGCTTACTTACCGGCCAGAGCACGGTCCAGCCAGACGGCGGCCACGTCCATGGCGGCATACAGGCTGTCTTTTTCGCTTTTTTTGACCACCCGGTCCCGGGACTTCAAGTCCGGATCCGTCAGCTGCAGCTGAACGGAGACCTTGGTGGCCACCTCCAGATCCTGTTCCTTCTTGGTGTCCAGAATCTGCATCATGATGATATATTTCTCAGCCATCGTCCCGTAGTAGATCAGGTTTTCGACCCGGCGGAGAGGATGGCCCTTGTACATCAGACCTTCCGCTTTCGCGGACTTGGTTTCTGCCATGGAAACACTCCTTCAAAAAGTTTGTAACCGAATTGTAACAGAATTTTTCCGTTTTGTCAACAATGGGTAACAGGCGATGACGAAAAAACTTCCGCTCCACCGAAAAACTTTGAAATTTCAGTGGGTTGTATCAATGAAAAGGTTACGAAAAAGGAAAAAAGCGGCATAGCGGCAGTTTGAAAATAACCTGAATCGGGAAAGGTGAGAGAAAAGCCTCCGGGCCGGTCCCGGGGAGAGGAGGAGCCGATGAAACGATCACAGGAGATGGGATGCAGCTGCCTTTCCTGGGCAGCGGAGGAGGGCGGACCCCTGTGGGGGCGGAACTTCGATCTGAACTGTCTGCCTCCGGATACCCAGGTGACCTTTCTGCCGCCGGGGACGGTCTATGGCGGCGCTCTGACGGCCCGCTGGGGCGCCGTGGGCGTGGGGACCCTGGCGGTGCCGGGGATGCCCATGCTGTACGAGGGGGTCAACCAGATGGGCCTCATGGGCGGCCAGCTGAACTACCGGGGCTTTGCCCATTATCCGGAGACGGTCCGGCCCGGTACCGTTCCGCTGCCGCCGGGTGGAGCGGTGTACCATCTGCTGGCCCGGTGCGCCAGCGTGGCGGAGGTGGTGGAGGTACTGGAACGGGAGGTGACCATCGCCGCCCTGCCGCTGCTGGGGGCGGTGCCCACGGTCCACTGGGCCTTCACCGACGGGACCGGGGAGAGCGTGGTCATCGAGCCGGAGGCGGAGGGGCTGCGGATCTGCCGGGACGCCCTGGGAGTTATGACCAACAGCCCCGGCTATCCCTGGCAGAGGACGAATCTGCTCAACTACGCTGCCGTCCGGGACCTGGACCGGGGGCCCGCGGCGCTGGCGGAGGATCTGGAGCCCTGCTTCTCCGGCACCGGCGGCCAGGGTCTGCCCGGGGACTGGAGTTCGCCCTCCCGGTTCGTGCGGCTGGCCTTCCTGCGGCGCTACGCCCAGCCCGGCCGCACCGAGGCCGAGGGGATCGCCCGACTGCTGCGGCTGCTGCAATCCGCCGCCTTCCCTCTGGGCGCGGTGCGGCTGGAGGAGGACCCGCCCTGGGAGTACACCCTTTATACCGCCGCGGCCTGCGCCCGGTCCCGGCGGTTCTACTGGACCACCTATCACAGTCAGCGGGTGCGGTATGTGGATCTGCCCCGGCTGGTGGAGCGGGGTGTCCTGGCCCGGTTCCCCCTGGAGGCGGAGCCGGACTTTCTGGATATCACGGAAGCGCCTCTTGCATTCCCGTCCGACCGGGTGTAGAATTCCATGGTGCAGATACAAATATAATGTGAGGTGTGTTCGGTGAAGAGAAGGGGACTGTGGTGGAAAATTCCGACGGCGGCGCTGGCACTGGTGCTGGCGGCGGTGCTGGGTTATCTCTGCTACGCCCTTCTGACCTATTACCGGGTGGAGGACTGGCAGACCCTGACCGTCAACGGCCAGGGCGGCGGCCCGGCGGAGACGGACCGGAGCTACAAGCTGCTGTCCTACAACATCGGCTTCGGGGCGTACAGTCCCGACTACGGCTTTTTCATGGACGGCGGAGACTACTCCCGGGCGTTTTCCGAGGAGGCCGCCCGGGCCAATGTGACCGGCGCCCTGGAGACGGCGGCGGGCCAGGCCCCGGACTTCGTCTTTTTACAGGAGGTGGACGCCGACGCCACCCGCAGCTACCATGTGGACGAGCAGCAGATGGCGGCGGAGGCCCTGGGCGGAGACATGGCCTGGGTCACCGCCCAGAACTATGACTCCCCGTACCTGCTCTGGCCCCTGACCTGCCCCCACGGGGCGTCTCGCTCCGGCATCATGACCTTTTCGGCCTGCGAGGTCACCGGCTCCGTCCGCCGGAGCCTGCCGGTGGAGACGGGGCTGACCCGGTATCTGGATCTGGACCGGTGCTACACGGTCACCCGGGTGCCGGTGGCGGATGGACGGGAGCTGTGCCTCTACAATGTGCATCTGTCGGCCTACACCTCCGACGGCACCGTGGCCACGGAGCAGGTGAAGCTGCTGGCAGCGGACATGGCGGCGGAGTACGCCGCCGGGAATTACGCCGTCTGCGGCGGCGACTTCAACAAGGATCTGTGGGAGGACTCCGCAGCGGTGTTCGGTGTGGCGGGGGAGGGCCAGACCTGGGCCCAGCCCTTCCCGGAGGAGCTGCTGAGCGGCGGCATCCGCCTGGAGGTGCCGGACGCCGGCGCGGCGAATCCGGTCCCCAGCTGCCGCAACGCCGACGGGCCCTATGTGCCCGGTGAGAGCTTCGTGCTGACGGTGGACGGCTTCCTGGTCTCCGAAAACGTGACGGTGGAGGCCGCCTCGGTGGTGGACACCGGCTTCGCCTGGTCGGACCACAATCCGGTCCTGCTGACCTTCCGGCTGGAGCCGTGACCGGCTTTTCAAAAGTTTTGCGAAAAATGAAAATTGGGTGTTGACATTTCGAGATCATCTTGCTATACTAGTCCATGTTCTGAGCGCGGGAAACCAAGAAAACCGCCGGAACGCATATGGGGGTATAGCTCAGCTGGGAGAGCGCTTGAATGGCATTCAAGAGGTCAGCGGTTCGATCCCGCTTATCTCCACCAACGAAAACTGAATATGGAATGTGGGGGTATAGCTCAGCTGGGAGCGCCAGCAAACAAATGTGATACCCCTCAGCGCAGGGAAACAACAATTCAATCAAAAAGCCCGGAAACCCCTGGGACACAAGGGTTTCCGGTCATATGGGGGTATAGCTCAGCTGGGAGAGCG
>CALWOL010000141.1 GCA_944383135.1 uncultured Flavonifractor sp. | reverse complement strand
TGCTTGCGTAGGGTATTTTACCGTATTCCGGGCCGGTTGTCAAATCCAAAGCCGCTTCTGATTGAATTTTGCGGCCAGGTAGGATATAATAAATTGGTTAAACTATGAAAAGGGAGGAACTGTTATGCAGCGTTCCACCATACAGGAATACCTGGCGGGATTGAAGGGCAAGCGGGTGGCCGTCATCGGCATTGGTGTGTCCAATACCCCCCTCATTAAAATGCTCCTGCGGGCGGGCGTAAAGGTCACCGCCTGCGACCGGAAGCCCAAGGAGTCCTTTGCCGGACTGGCGGAGGAGCTGGAGAGTCTGGGGGCCAAGCTCAAGCTGGGGCCGGACTATCTGGATGATCTGGACTTTGAGGTGATCTTCCGCACCCCCGGTATGCGGCCCGACTTGCCCCCTCTGGTGGAGGCGCTCCAGCGGGGGGCTGTGCTTACCTCCGAAATGGAGGTGTTCTTCCAGGTCTGTCCCTGCAAAATCATCGCGGTGACGGGCAGCGACGGCAAGACCACCACCACCACCATCATTGCCGAGCTGCTGAAGGCCGCTGGTCAGACGGTCTATGTGGGCGGAAACATCGGCAAGCCGCTGCTGCCCGATGTGGACGGCATGGAGCCGGGGGACGTGGCGGTGCTGGAGCTGTCCTCGTTCCAGCTGATGACCATGGAGCAGAGCCCGGACATTGCCGTGGTCACCAACCTGGCCCCCAACCATCTGGACGTACACAAGTCCATGGAGGAATATGTGGACGCCAAAAAGAACATCTTCCTCTATCAGAATCCGGACGGCCTGCTGGTCCTCAACCATGACAACGAAATTACCCGGAGCTTTGCCGCGGAGGCCCCCGGCCGGGTCACGACCTTCAGCCGCCGTCGGGAGCTGGAGCAGGGCGTGTTCCTCCGGGACGGGGTCATTTGGGTGCGCAATCCCATGCATGAGCGGCCCGTCCTGCCGGCGGAGGAGATTCTGCTGCCCGGCGACCACAATGTGGAGAACTATATGGCCGCCATCGCCGCCCTGGACGGGATCATTCCAGACCAGGTGATCCGTCAGTTCGCGGCAAAGTTTGCCGGGGTGGAGCACCGGATTGAGCTGGTGCGCACGCTGAATGGGGTGCGCTATTACAACGACTCCATCGCCTCCAGCCCCTCCCGTACCACCGCCGGCCTGCGCTCCTTCCGGCAGAAGGTTATCCTCATCGCCGGCGGCTATGATAAGCACATCCCCTTTGATGTGCTGGGTCCGGAGATTACAGCACATGTAAAGGAGTTGTTCCTGACAGGTGACACGGCCGAAAAAATCCGCGCCGCGGTGGAGGCCGCCCCGGATTATGACGCGCAGGCCCTTCCCATTACCGTGGTGGATGATTTTGAGGCCGCCGTGCTGGCCGCCCACAGGGCCGCCAAACCGGGCGACGTGGTGATTTTGTCCCCCGCCTGTGCCTCCTTTGACAAATTCAAAAACTTTATGGAGCGGGGCGCCGCCTTTAAGAAGATTATCTATGGCCTTTCGTAACGGAAAAGGGGAGGGTGTTTCCTTGGATATGAAACAGGTCCTGGAGGAGCTGTGCGGCTGCACAGCTCCCTCCGGTTTTGAAGGGCCGGCGGTGCGGACCGCCGCCCGGCTGCTGGAGCCGCTGGTGGACGAGGTATCCGTGGACAGGATGGGAAACCTCATCGGCGTCCGCCGCTGCGGTCAGGCCGGGGCCAAAAAGCTGCTGCTGGACGCCCATCTGGACGAAATCGGGCTGCTGGTCACCGGAGTGGAGGATGGGTTTCTCCGGTTCCGCGCCATTGGAGGAGTGGACCCCCGGATGCTGCCCGGCCGGGAGGTGTGGGTCCTGACCCAGCCCCCGCTGCCGGGGGTGGTGACCTGCCAGCCCCCCCATCTCCACGATGGAGAGGCGGAAAACAAGGCGATTCCGCCGGCTGAGCTGCACATTGACGTGGGGCTTCCTCAGGCGCAGGCGGAGGCCCGCGTCCCGGTGGGCACCCCGGTGGTGTACCAGGGCAGCTGCTTTCCCCTGGGAGAAGCACAGATGTGCGGCAAGGCCCTGGATGACCGCTCCTGCTTCGCGGCGCTGCTGCGGGCCATGGAGCTGCTGGCGGACAAGCGGCTGGATGTGGATGTGTATGTGATGGGCTCCACCCGGGAGGAGGTCTCCGGCGTGGGGGCCACTGTGGGTACCTGGTCGGTACAGCCCGACTGCTGTGTGGCGGTGGATGTGACCCACGGCCGCACGCCGGACGGCCCCGCCGACAGCACCTTTGCACTGGGCGGCGGCCCCGCCATCGGGGTGGGCCCCAATATGACCCGCTGGATGACCGCGCGCATGATGGAAAAAGCAAGGGGAGCGCACATTGCGTATCAGCAGGAAGTGATGTCCGGGCACACCGGTACCAACGGCTGGGAGATGCAGATCAGCCGGGAAGGGGTGGCCACCTCGGTGCTCTCCCTGCCCCTGAAATATATGCACACCCCCATTGAGACTCTGAACCTGGACGACCTGGAGCAGACCGCCCGGCTGCTGGCCGCCTTTGCGGAGAATTTGGGAAAGGAGTGGCCGCTGTGAAGGATCTGGTGACAAGGCTGTGTGCCCTCAGCGGCGTTTCCAGCTGGGAGGACGAGGTGCGGGACTTTCTGCGGGCGGAGGCCGCCCCCTACGCCCAGGAAATCCGCACCGACGCCCTGGGTAATCTGATTGTGCGCAGAAAGGGGACAAAGGCGGCGGAAAACAAGCTGCTGCTGTGCGCCCACATGGACGAGGTGGGTCTGATGGTCCGCCACATCACCGAGGACGGTTATCTGAAGTTTGACACGGTGGGCTCCATTGACCGCCGGGTGCTGCTGGGGAAGCCGGTGCTGGTGGGGCCCGGCCGCCTGCCCGGCGTCATCGGCCTGAAGGCCTACCATCTGGTGAGCCGGGAGGAGGAGAAGAATGTCCCCAAGCTGAAGGAGTACTATATTGACATTGGCGCCAAAGACAAGGCGGAGGCGGAAAAGCTGGTCAGTCTGGGGGACGCGGCGGTCTTTCCCACCAAGCCGGAGCCCTTTGGGGACGGCCTGCTGAAGGCCAAGGCCCTGGACGACCGGATTGGCTGCGCCGTACTGCTCACCCTGCTGAAGGAGGAGCTGCCGATGGACTGCACCTTTGTCTTT
The DNA here is from genome assembly GCA_944383135.1 of uncultured Flavonifractor sp. Lineage (GTDB taxonomy): Bacteria > Bacillota > Clostridia > Oscillospirales > Oscillospiraceae > Flavonifractor. The sequence continues at coordinate 24,508 of CALWOL010000141.1, read as the reverse complement.
ACCGCCCAGGAGGAGGTAGGGGCCCGGGGCGCCTTTGGCGCCGCCTTCTCCGTCACGCCGGAGCTGGCCCTGGTCATCGAGGGGACCACCGCTGCCGACCTGCCGGACAGCGCCCCTCATCAGCGGGTATGTGAGCTGGGGAAAGGCGCGGTACTCACCTGTATGGACAGAGGCTCCATTGCCGACCGGGGCCTGTTTGAGCGGCTGCGGGCCCTGGCGGAGGAGCGGGGGATTCCCTGGCAGCTCAAGCAGTTTGTGTCCGGCTCCAATGACGCCGCCGCCATTCAGCGCACCAAGACCGGCGTGCGCACGGCGGTGCTCTCCGCCCCGGTGCGCTACGTCCATGCCCCCGCCGGCCTGGCCTGTGTCCGGGATATGGAGGCGGTGCGGGACCTGGCAAGGGCGCTGATTTACGACGTGGCCAAGGAGGTTTAAAAAATGGATATTTTAGCGACGCTGCAGGCTCTGAACGCCTGCCATGGTCCCTCGGGGGATGAGTGCCAGGTGGCCCGGACCATCGAAACTCTGGCAGCTCCCTTTGCAGACGAAATCACCACGGATACCCTGGGCAACCTGATCTGCCACAAGAAGGGGAGCGGCAAGCGGATCATGTTTGCCGCCCACATGGATTCCATCGGTTTTATGGTCACTCACATTGACGAAAAGGGGTTTCTGCGCTTTGGCCGCTTCGGCGGTTTGGACGCCCACGAGGTGCTGGGCGCTCCCATCCGCTTCAAGAACGGGGTGCGGGGTGTGGTGGCCTGCCCGGGGAAGACTGAGCCCAAGGAGATGAAGCTGGAGGACCTCTACCTGGATATCGGCGCCAAGGATGAAACAGAGGCCAAAGCCATGGTGCAGGTGGGGGATACCGCCGTCTATGACACCGCCAGCTTTGTCAACGGCTCCCGTATCTTTTCCCCCTATCTGGACGACCGCATCGCCTGCGTGGTGCTGCTGATGGCCATGGAGCAGCTGAAGGAGACAGAGAATGACCTGTGGTTCGTCTTCACCGTGCAGGAGGAGGTGGGCCTTCGGGGCGCCCGCACCGCCGCCTATGCCATTGAGCCGGATTACGGGATTGCCGTGGATGTTACAGATTCCGACGATATTCCCGACGCGCCCCATGCGTGCTCCAGCGTGGCGGGGAAGGGGGCGGCCATCAAGGTCATGGACAGCTCGGTAATCTGCCACCCCGCCGTGGTGGCCAAGCTGGAGGAATTGGCCAGGGAGCGGGGAATCCCGGCCCAGAAGGACATCCTGAAGGCGGGCGGCACGGATGCCGGGGCCATTCATCAGAGCCGTGCGGGCGTTTCTACCGGCGGCATCTCCATCCCCACCCGGTATATCCACACCCCCCAGGAGATGGCCGACCTGGATGACATCCAGGCCTGCGCCGACCTGGCAGCAGCCTTTGCTCAGGCCAACCTGGGCGAATAAAAAGATAGAATTTTCAAGAAGGTTAAAGGAATATGTCTTTACAGATAAGCGATAAAGTCCGGACCTTGGCGGCCCGGGCGCAGGCGGACATCCACCCCCAGTTTGCCCGCATAGATGCCATTGCGGAGGAGAATACCGCCAAGGTTCTGGCCGCATTTCAGAAGCACCGGGTGTCCGAGGCCCACTTTGCCGGTACCACCGGCTATGGTTATGACGATTTGGGGCGGGACACCCTGGAGCTCATTTTTGCCGATTTGTTCCACACGGAGGACGCGCTGGTGCGGGTACAGTTTGTCAACGGCACCCATGCCATCTCCTGTGCGCTGTTCGGGGCCCTGAGACCCGGCGACATTTTGGTATCCGCGGTGGGAGCCCCCTATGACACCATGCTGGGTGTGATCGGTGTGGTGGACAAGGGGCCTGGCTCCTTAAAAAGCTACGGGATTGGATACAGGCAAGTGGATCTGCTTGACAATAAGCCGGACCTGACGGGACTGGCGTCCGCGGTAAAGGACCCCCGTGTGAAGGCGGTGCTCATCCAGCGCTCCCGGGGCTACGCTACCCGCAGCTCCCTGTCTGTGGAGGAGATTGGCGCGCTGGCCCGGGTGGTCAGGGAAAACAATCCCAATGCTGCGGTACTGGTGGACAACTGTTACGGCGAGTTTGTGGAGACCAGGGAGCCCACCCAGGCGGGCGCCGATCTGGTGGTGGGCTCTCTCATCAAGAACCCCGGCGGCGGGCTGGCGCCCACCGGCGGCTACCTCGCCGGACGGCGCGATCTGGTGGAGGGAGCCGCCATGCGGCTCACCACTCCCGGAATCGGCAAGGAGTGCGGCTCCACCTTTGGGGCAAACCGCAGCCTCTATCAGGGGCTGTTCCTTGCCCCCCATACCACCGCCCAGGCGGTGAAAACGGCGGTTTTTGCCGCCCGGATGATGGAGCTGCTGGGCTACCAGGTGGACCCCGCCTCCGATGCGGTACGCCACGACATCATCCAGATGCTCCATTTCGGCAGCCCGGAGCCCCTGAAGAAGTTCTGCAAGGGCATCCAGTTCGGCGCCCCGGTGGATTCCTATGTGACGCCGGAGCCCTGGGATATGCCGGGCTACGACTGTCAGGTGATTATGGCCGCCGGGGCTTTCATCCAGGGCGCCTCCATTGAGCTGTCCTGTGACGCCCCCATGCGGGAGCCGTACACCGCCTACTTCCAGGGCGGCCTCACCTACGAGAGCGGCAAGGCCGGGGTCATGCTGGCGGTGGAGGAGCTGCTGCGGGAGCAGGCATAAGGGCAAGCAGGCAGGGCATAGCCTTTCCCATAGGGGGTGAGGTTATGGTTCGATGGAGATACCGTCCCTGGCTTCGCGTCCCGCGGCCCCGGCGGGACGGAGGACGGAGGCTCGCCGCCCTGCTGGGCATTGTGCTGGCGCTGCTGGCCATTGCCGCGCTGGACCAATCCCTGCGGCCGGTGCTTACCACCCTGGCCCGGACCAGGACGGAGACCGTGGTCACCGGCGTCATCAACGACGCGGTGATGGAGACCCTGTCGGCGCAGGCGGTGCTCTATCAGGACCTTGTAACCCTGGAGCGGGACGGCAGCGGCCAGGTATCCGTTCTCTCCACCAATTCCGCCAAGATGAACGCCCTGCGCACCCAGATTCTGAAGGACGTGCTGGATAAAGTGAAAGCCCTTGACAGCAAGGAGCTGGCAATTCCTCTGGGAAGCCTCACCGGTCTGTCCACCGCCTCCGACTGGGGGCCGGAGCTGCCGGTGCGGGTGCTTACCGCCGCCGTTCCCACGGCGGAGTTCCGGAACGTCTTTACCTCGGAGGGCATCAACCAGACTCTCCACCAGGTGATGCTGGAGGTACAGGTGGAGATTACCCTGCTCATTCCCGGCGGGACGACAGAGACCCGGGTCACTGCCCAGGTGTGTGTGGCGGAAACCCTGCTGCTGGGTCAGGTGCCAGACACCTATCTGGAGCTGCCCGCCGCCGGCTCGTAAGAAAATCGCAAGAAATTTACAAGGGAAGACACAGATCCCCTCCTTTTCTTTCTGGTACAATACTGAAAAAGGAGGGGATTGTATGAGCCAAATTCTCTATTACCTGCGGGAAATGCTCCTGATTGCGGTTCCGGCGGCTGTTGTGTTCAGTTGCTTCTGGCCCTACCGGAAGCGGGCGCTTCAGGCCATGGGGCTGCGTACCAGCCCCTGGCGGGAGGCCGGGCTGATTCTGTTCCTCATGTGCCTGTTCGGGGTGCTGGCCGTAACCTTGTGGCCCGTCTATTGGATGGAGGATTCCCCCGGATTGTGGGGAGACATTGAGCTGCTGGTGGACCGTCCCTCGCTGTGGAGCAACGTCAACCTGATCCCCTTCCGGATGTTTGGAGACTACTGGAAGGATTTGACCCGGGGTGGGGGCTTCTTTACCGTCCTCAATTTCCTGGGCAATCTGGCGGTATTTGTCCCTCTGGGCTTTTTCCCCGCCCTGCTGTTCCGGGGCGCCACCTGGCGCCGCTCCGCCCTGGTGGGGCTGGGCACCTCTGTGCTGGTGGAGGTGGGACAGTATTTTCTGATGCGCTCAACCGACATCGACGATGTCATACTCAATACCCTGGGGGCGCTGTGCGGCTTCTGGCTGTATCTGCTGGTCCGCCGCTTGGCCCCCCGGTTTACGCAACGATTCCAAGTGGAGGTCCGCCATGGAAGAGAAACAGGAAATTCAGCGCCTGCGCCAGGAGCTGGAGCAGGCCAACTATGAGTATTATGTGCTGGACAACCCCAGCATGTCCGACTACGACTTTGACCACAAGCTCCGCCGTCTGGAGGAGCTGGAGGCCAAATACCCGGAGCTGGTGACCCCGGATTCCCCCACCCAGCGGGTGGGGGGGAAGGTGGCCGAGGGCTTTTCCGAAGTCCGCCATCGGGTGCCCCTGGAGAGCCTTCAGGATGTGTTCTCCTTTGAGGAGCTGAATGACTTTGACCAGCGGGTGCGGGACGCCCTGGGCAGCGGCGTGGAATACGATGTGGAGCCCAAGGTGGATGGGCTCTCCGTGGCCCTGGAATATGAGAACGGCCTGTTTGTCCGGGGCGCCACCCGGGGAGACGGCCTGGTGGGGGAGGATGTGACGGAAAACCTCAGGACCATCCCCTCCATTCCCCTGCGCCTGCCGGAGGCCCTGCCGTCCCTCATTGTCCGGGGTGAGGTGTTCATGCCCAAGAAGAGCTTTGAGCAGCTCAACGCCGACCGGGAGCTGAAGGGGGAGGCCCTCTTTGCCAATCCCCGGAACGCGGCGGCCGGGTCCCTGCGGCAGCTGGACCCCAGAGTTGCCGCTTCCCGCAAGCTGGATATCCGGGTATTCAACATTCAGTGGGCGGAGGGCAGGACCTTCACCACCCACACGGAGACCCTGGATTACTTGCAGGAGCAGCGCTTTAAAGTCATTCCCCATGACACCTGCGCCACCATTCAGGAGGCCGCGGAGCGGATCGCCGCCATGGGGGACGGCCGGGAGGAATTCCCCTTTGATATCGACGGCGCGGTTGTAAAGGTGAATAGCCTTGCAGAGCGGGAAACACTTGGCTCCACGGCCAAATTTCCCCGCTGGGCGGCGGCCTATAAATATCCGCCCGAGCAGAAGGAGAGCGTGGTGGAGGACATTGTGGTCCAGGTTGGCAGGACCGGCGTCCTTACGCCCAAAGCGGTTGTAAAGCCGATTCGCCTTGCGGGAACTACCGTTACCAACGCCACCCTTCACAACCAGGATTTCATCGCGGAAAAGGATATCCGCATCGGAGATACGGTTCTGGTGCAGAAGGCGGGGGAAATTATCCCGGAGATTGTCTCCGTACGGAAGGAGAAGCGCCCGGAGGGTACCGTACCCTACCGCCTGCCGGATCACTGTCCGGTCTGCGGCGCCCCGGTGGTCCGGGACGAGGACGGGGCCCATATCCGCTGCACCGGCGCCGAATGCCCCGCGCAGCGCCTGCGGCACATTGTCCATTTTGCCAGCCGGGACGCCATGGATATAGAGGGGCTGGGACCCGCCGTGGTGGAGAGCCTGGTGGGGGTCGGCCTGATCAAGGGCCCCGGGGACCTGTATCAGCTGCAGGCCGGGGAGGTGGAGCTGCTGGAGCGGATGGGCAGGAAGAGCGCGGAAAACCTGATGGCCGCCATTGAAAAATCCAAGTCTGCCGGCCTGGGCCGCCTCCTGTTCGCCTTCGGCATTCGCCAGGTGGGACAGAAGGCGGGGAAGGTGCTGGCCGCCCGGTTTGGAACCTTGGATGCCCTGATGGCCGCCACCGAGGAGGAGCTGACCGCCGTACCGGATATCGGCGGCATTACCGCCCAAAGCCTGCTGAACTGGTTTGCCAATGACCAGAGCCGGCACCTCATTCAGACGCTGCGGGAGGCCGGGGTCTCCTTTGACAGCACGGAGGCTCCGGTGGGAGACAAACTGACGGGCATGACCTTTGTCCTCACCGGTACCCTGCCCACCATGGACAGAAAGGAAGCGGCCGCCCTCATTGAAGCGCAGGGCGGAAAGGTGTCCGGATCGGTCTCCAAAAAGACCAGCTATGTGGTGGCAGGTGAGGCCGCCGGCTCCAAGCTGAAAAAGGCCAATGAGCTGGGTATCCCGGTTTTGTCGGAGGAGGCGCTGCTCCAGCTGCTTTCCCAGGAAAAATAGAGAAAAATGGGGCCGGAAACCGCGGTTTCCGGCCCCATTCTACTTAAAATTTCAGCCCATGCTGCTGCAATCCGTGCTCGGTACAGTACAGATAAAGCGTGCCGTCCCGGCGGCTGGCCGGGATGCGTATGGCGGGCTCCTGCTCCGGGTAAAGGCGGATGAGCAGCACTCGGTCATCCTGAACATAGGCGGCAAAGCGCAGGAAATGCTCCTTCCGCATGGGGTGGTCCCAGGAAATATAGTAATCCAAATCCATTTCCTCCACCCGCAGCGCCAGCGGCTCCGGCTGGGCAGCGGGGGAGAGGGGCTCCAGCCGCCGTCCGCAGCAGAAAATGCCGCAGTCGCCGGTGCTTGTCAGAACGTTTCCGCATACCGGGCAGACGTAAAAGCGCAGCCGCTTCATATTGCCGGAGTCCGGCCGGTTGGCCCGCAGCTCCCCCTGGAGGAGCTTGCGCAAATCCGCCCCCAGCAGGGCGGCCAGCCCCTCCCAAAGTGCCGGGTCCGGGCAGCCCTGGCCGCACTCCCATTTGGATACCGTCTTATGGCTGACATGGAGCCCCTCGGCCAGCTGCTTCTGGGTCATACCCCGCTCCCGCCGCAGCTGCCGGATGGCGGCGCCGGTTTTTGTGTAATCCATTTCGTTCACCTCGACGCTATTATAAAAGCTTCCGGGAAAATGCGCAATCCACGGAGCGTAGAGGGGGCGGTATTGCTTGTCACCGGCAGAGGGAAATGCTATAATACTCCACGTGCGATTTACAGAAGAACAGAAGAAAGGAATATCCTGCATGAGACGAATCCGCGCCTGTTTTGTGCTGCTGGCAATGCTCTGCGTTCTGCTGAGCGGCTGCCAGACCCTTCCGGCCGCTGTGCCGGCGCCGTCCTATACCCTGGACGAGCTGCCCGACTATGCCGGTCAGCCCTATGTGCTGCTGAATGAGAATGAGCCGGACTTTCCGGAAGAGGATTTTACCGCCAATTCCTTTGAGACATACAGCCCCCGGGACGCGCTGGGCCGCTGTGGGACAGCCTATGCCAATATCGGTACCGACCTGATGCCCACGGAGGAGCGGGGAAGCATCGGCCAGGTGAAGCCCTCCGGCTGGCATACTGTGAAATATGACTGCGTAGACGGCAAATACCTCTACAACCGCTGTCACCTCATCGGCTACCAGCTGGCGGGGGAGAATGCCAACGAGGATAACCTGATCACCGGCACCCGCTATCTCAATGTGGAGGGGATGCTCCCCTTTGAGGACCAGGTGGCAGATTACGTCCAGGAAACGGAGAACCATGTGCTCTACCGGGTCACGCCCATTTATGAGGGCCAAAATCTGCTGGCCAGCGGTGTGGTGATGGAGGCTGAGAGCGTGGAGGACGGCGGTGCGGGCGTGTGCTTCTGCGTCTATGTCTACAATGTCCAGCCCGGGGTGTGTATTGACTATGCCACCGGCGAGAGCTGGCTGGAGACAGAAGTCCAGCCGGAGACGACCGCCGCGCCCGGGACCGCGGAGGGGACGCACTATGTGCTCAACACCAGCTCTATGAAGTTTCATCTGCCCACCTGCTCCGGGGTGGAGAGCATGAGCCCCGCCAACCGTCAGGACTACACCGGCGACCGCCAGACGCTGCTGGACCAGGGGTATTCCCCCTGCGGTACCTGTAAGCCGTAAGGAAGAAGGACAGCCATGGGAGAGATTGTCACCCTGTTTGGGGAGATCGTACAAAAGCAATGTCATAAAAATCCGCTGGCGGCCCGGCGGCTGCTGCGCCTGGGCTACCGGGCCAAGAAGCTGCAGCTGATGGCCGCGCCGGGCAAGAACACCACAAAGGCCGCCCAGATGGCGGCGGTGCAGACCATGACCTCCATGATTGCACCCCTGGCCCACCCTGAGCGAGCGGCCATGGCCAGTCTGTTTCTGCCCTGCGAGCCGCTTCAGGTGGCGGGGCTGTATCCCTATTCCTGCGAGGGCTTCGGGTGCTTTCTGTCCGGCACCCAGGCGGAGCAGGCCTTTCTCCGCTATGCGGAGGGGGAGGGGCTGCCGGAGACCTTCTGCTCCTACCATAAAATCTTTATCGGCGCGGCGGAGCAGGGCCTGATGCCCAAGCCCCGGTTTATCCTCAACACCACCCTGGCCTGCGACGCCAACCTGCTCACCTTCCGCCGCCTGGCGGAATATTTTCAAGTCCCCCAATTTGTGGTGGACGTGCCCTATGAGCCCAGCGAGGAGGCGGTGGCCTATGTGGCCAATCAGCTCCGGGAGATGGTACGGCTTGTGGAAGGGCAGATTGGCCGCTCCATTCCGGAGGACGGCCTCTGTCAGGCGGTGGCCCGCAGCCAAAAGAGTATGGAGCAGTTTCAGCGGTATATGACCCTCCGTGCCGATAAGCGGATTTTGGGGGAGCTGACGGGGGAGATGTTCTCCGCCTTCGCCCTCCACACCCTGCTGGGCACCCCGGAGACCGAGGCCTACACCAGCCAGTGCCTGAAGGAGATTGACCGCGCGCCCTCCGCCTCCGGGGTGCGGCTTTTGTGGATGCATACCACCCCCTTTTGGGTGGAGCCGCTGCGGAAGGTAACGGATTTCAACCCGGATGTACAGGTGGTGGCCTGTGATATGTGCTTTGAGGGCTTTGTCAGGGCGGACCCCAGCCGCCCTTATGACGCCATGGCCCGCCGGGTGGTCTATTCCGCCTTCAACGGACCGGTCAGCCGCCGCATCCAGCGGGGAATCCAGGCCGCCCGTCAGGTTCGGGCCGACGGCGTGGTGTGGTTCTGCCACTGGGGCTGCAAGCACACCCTGGGGGGTGCCCAGCTGGCCAAGGAGCAGTTTGAGGCGGCGGGCCTGCCCTGCCTGGTGCTGGACGGGGACGGCTGTGACCGCAGCCACGGCGGCGAGGGACAGCTGGCTACCCGCATGGACGCCTTTGTGGAGATGCTGCGGGCGGAGAAGGGGGAGCGGGTATGAGCAAGACCTGGTATATCTGCAAATACACCCCCGTGGAGCTGCTGGAGGCCCTGGGGGGAGACTGTCAGGTGCTGGACTACATGCCGGAGGATTTTGAGCTCAGCGACCAGGTGAGCCATCCCAATCTCTGCGGCTTCGGCAAGGCCGTGATTCAGGCCTGCATGGAGGGCAGGGTGAAGGAGCTGGTGCTGGTCAACTGCTGCGACACCATCCGCAGCGCCTACGACGTGCTCCTTGCCCACGGAAAGCTGGATTTTCTCTATCTGATGGATATGCTCCACTGTGGGGACGCCTGTGCCCGGGAAAAGACAAAGGGGGAGCTGCTGCGGCTGGCGAAGGCCTATGCCGACTATAAGGGGCAGCCCTTCCAGCCGCAGCGCTTTCGAGAGGCGTTCCGGCCTGTCTCCTGCCCTTCGGAGCCCTATCTCAGTGTGCTGGGCGGCCGGGTGGGGGAGGAGCTCTTTGCCGTCATGGAAAGCTCCATGCCCCTGCCGGTACGCAATGACACCTGCGTCCATAACCGGAGCGTGTGCCCGCCGCCGGAGGACCTGACGGAATTTGAGGGGCTGATGGACTGGTATGCTGGAGAGCTGCTGGGCCAGCTGCCCTGCATGCGCATGACGGATACCGCGGGGCGAAAGCGGCTGTATCAGGACCCACACCTCATGGGGGTGATCTACCACACGGTGAAATTCTGCGACTATTACGGGTTTGAATATGCCCAGCTCCGCCGGGAGCTGGACGTGCCCATGCTGAAGGTGGAGTCGGACTATACCCTCCAGAGCAGCGGACAGCTTCGCACCCGCCTGGAGGCCTTTGCCGAAAGCCTGGCACCCCAGGACCAGAGAAGAGGGACAAGACAGATGAACGGAAACGGATATTATGTCGGCATTGACAGCGGCTCAACCAGCACCGACGTGGCAATTTTGGACAGAGACAGGCACATCGTGGCGCAGGTAATCCTGCCCACCGGCGCGGGAGCCGCCGCCGGGGCCGAGCGGGCCCTGGAGCAGGCGTTGGCGCAGGCCGGGCTGAAGCCCTCGGATATCTCCGCCACCGTTACAACCGGATACGGACGGGCCGCCATCCAGCGGGGGGACAAGTCCATCACCGAGATTACCTGCCATGCCAAGGGCGCCCACTTCCTGGACCCTGAGGTGCGCACCATCATCGACATCGGGGGGCAGGACAGTAAGGTAATCCGGGTGGATGAGCAGGGCAATGTGATAAACTTCGTGATGAACGACAAGTGCGCCGCCGGTACCGGCCGGTTTCTGGAGCTGATGGCCCGCACCCTGGAACTGTCCATGGATGAGATGAGCACCGCCGGACTGAGCTGGAAGGAGGAGATTACCATCTCCAGCATGTGCACGGTGTTTGCCGAGTCGGAGGTGGTCTCCCTGGTCGCGCAAAACAAGTCCAGGGCGGATATCATCCACGGGCTGAACGAGTCGGTGGCCTCCAAGACCTGCGCCCTCTGCCGGCGGCTGGGGGGCGAGCCGGTCTATATGATGACCGGCGGCGTGTCCAAAAATCAAGGCGTGGCCCAGGCCATCCAGCGGCGTCTGGGGGCGGAGCTGCGGATTTCCCAGCAGGCACAGCTTAACGGCGCTCTGGGCGCGGCCCTGTTTGCCATGGAGCTGGACGGATAGCATACAGGAAGGGGAGGCTTCTGCCTCCCCTTTGCCTGTCAATCCCTGTTGTCAAAGGCGGGATTGGTGAAGTAAACGTTTTTCTGGTCCAGCTTCTCCTTAGCCAGGCGCACCGCCTCGCCAAAGCGCTGGAAATGGACGATTTCACGGGCCCGCAGAAATTTGATGACATTGCTCACGTCCGGGTCGTCGCTGAGCCGCAGGATGTTGTCGTAGGTCACCCGGGCCTTCTGCTCGGCGGCCATATCCTCCGTGAGGTCGCAAATCACATCCCCCTTGACACCGATACCGGCGGCATTCCAGGGAGCGCCGGAGGCGGCGGTGGGGTAAACCCCGGTGGTGTGGTCCACAAAATAGGGCGCGAAGCCACTGGCTTTAATCTGCTCTTCGGTCAGGTTCCGGGTGAGCTGGTGCACAATGGCGCCAATCATCTCCAGATGACCCAATTCCTCTGTCCCTGGTGAGGAAGCAGCCATCCATTGACGACTGTTTTCCCGCCGACTATAATGGGTGACAGAAGTTTCAATAACGGGAGGGACCGTCTATGCTGGCCTATACCTATGTGAAGCAAGGGACCTTTCAGCTCCTGGACAAGCCCAGGCCGGTGCTGCTCCACCCCCGGGACGCCATTGTTCGGGTTACCATGAGCAGCATCTGTACCAGCGATCTGCACATCAAGCACGGCTCTGTTCCCCGGGCGGTACCCGGCATCACGGTGGGCCATGAGATGGTGGGCGTGGTGGAACAGGCGGGGGAAGGAGTTACCCATGTCCGCCCCGGTGACCGGGTGACAGTAAATGTGGAGACCTTCTGCGGCAGCTGCTTCTTCTGCCGGCACGGCTGGGTCAACAACTGTACCGATCCCAGCGGCGGCTGGGCGCTGGGCTGCCGGATCGACGGCGGCCAGGCGGAATATGTGCGGGTGCCCTATGCGGACCAGGGGCTGAACCGGATTCCAGAGGGCGTGACGGATTTGCAGGCGCTGCTGGTGGGAGATGTGCTGGCCACCGGCTATTGGGCGGCCGAAATCTCTGAAATCAAGAGGGAGGATACGGTGCTCATTCTGGGGGCCGGGCCCACGGGCATCTGTACCCTGCAGTGTGTGCGCCTGCATCGGCCCCGGCGCATCCTCGTATGCGACAAGGACGCCGGCCGGCTGCAGTTTGTCCGGGCGCACTATCCGGAGGTCCTTACCGCCGGACCGGAACAGGTGGAAGCGCTTGTCCGGGCCAACAGCGCCCATGGAGGCGCGGATGTGGTGCTGGAGGTGGCGGGCAGTCCGCAGACCTTCCGCATGGCCTGGCAATGCGCCCGTCCCAACGGGGTGGTAACGGTGGTGGCCCTGTACGACGGGCCTCAGACACTGCCTTTGCCAGACATGTACGGCAAGAACCTGACCTTCAAAACCGGCGGGGTGGACGGCTGCCGCTGTGACGAGACTCTGGCTCTGATTGCCGCGGGCCAGCTGGATACCACCCCTCTGATTACCCACACCTACCCGCTCAGCCGCATTGACGAGGCCTATGACCTCTTTGAGCACCGCCGGGATGGGGTCATCAAAGTGGCCATTACGCCGGACGGCAGGGGGGAGGCCCTGCCTCAATGAGATTCATCATCTCACCCGCGAAAAAGATGCGGGTGGATACAGACAGCCTGCCCTGGAAAGACTTGCCCCGCTTTCTCTGTAATGCAGAAGAGCTTTCCGGAATTTTGCGGAGTATGCCCTATGCCGCCCTGAAAAAGCTGTGGAATTGCAGCGACAGCATCGCGGCCCTCAATCTGGAGCGGCTGAATACCATGGACCTGCGCGCCCGGCTGACCCCCGCCATTCTGGCTTACGAGGGGATTCAGTACCAATATATGGCCCCCGGCGTATTTACCGGGGCGGAATTTGACTATGTGCAGGAGCATCTGCGGATTCTCTCCGGCCTCTACGGCCTGCTGCGGCCCTTCGACGGGGTGACGCCCTACCGTCTGGAGATGCAGGCCAAGCTGCATGTCCGCAATGGAAAAGACCTTTACAGCTATTGGGGCAGCATGATTGCGGATGAACTCTATCAAGAGACCGACTGCATCGTCAATCTGGCGTCCAGGGAATACAGTCTCTGTGTTTCCCGGTACCCCCATCCGGGCACGCGGCTGATTACCTGCGTGTTCGGGGAGCTGCAAAATGGAAAAATTGTAGAGAAAGGTACCCTTTGCAAAATGGCCCGGGGGGAGATGGTGCGCTATCTGGCGGAATGCCGGGCGGAGCGGCCGGAGGCAATGCAGCGCTTTTCCCGCCTGAATTATGCCTTTTCCCAGGCGCACTCGGATGCATCCACTTACGTCTTTTTACTGGGAGGCGCATCATGCCCAACCTAATTGAGATTACGGACCTTTCCGCCCCGGAGCTGGAGGCATACACCCAGCTGACCCATGCTCAGCTCCGCAACCGGCTGGAGCCGGAGAAGGGGATTTTCATCGCCGAGAGCACCAAGGTGATCGCCTACGCATTGAAGGCGGGCTGCCGGCCCATCTCCGCCCTGATGGAGCGCAGCCATCTGGCCGCGTTTCTGGCACAGCTGCCGGAGAGCTGCCGGGAGATCCCCGTCTATACCGCGGACCGGCAGGTGCTGGAGGGTCTCACCGGCTACCAACTCAACCGCGGGGTGCTGTGCGCCATGCGGCGTCCGGTTCAGCCCACCGTGGAGGAGGTTTGCCGGTCGGCCCGGCGGATTGCCGTGCTGGAAAATATCACCGACGCCACCAACGTGGGCGCAATTTTTCGCTCTGCCGCCGCCCTGGGCATGGACGGTGTGCTGGTAACGCCCTGCTGCTGCGATCCCCTGTACCGACGGGCGGTGCGGGTGAGTATGGGCACGGTTTTCCAGATCCCCTGGGCGCGGATCGGCTCCTCGCCGGACCAGTGGCCCCAGCCCGGGCTCTCCCAGCTAAAGGCGCTGGGGTTTCAGACCGTCGCCATGGCCCTTACGGAACATTCCGTCTCCATTGAGGACCCGGCGCTGGCCAGGGCGGAGAAGCTGGCCATCATCCTGGGGACCGAGGGGGACGGCCTTTCCGCCCACACAATCGCGGGCTGCGACTATACCGCCCGCATCCCCATGTTCCACGGCGTGGATTCCCTGAATGTGGCCGCCGCCGGGGCGGTCATGTTCTGGCAGCTCCGCTCCAGGGGGGAAGGAGCTCTCTGATTCCGGTATGAACCGCCGCCCCTTCCGCATACCGTGCAGAGAGGGGAGGGGTGCTGTATGAAAGCAAGCCTGCCGGCAGGCGCCCGGCTGCGGGTGGCCGCCTACTGCCGGGTTTCTACGGACAGGGAGGACCAGGCCAATTCCTTTGAAAGCCAGCAGCGTTACTTTTGGGACTGCATCCGGCGCAATCCGGGCTGGGAGCTTCAGCGGATTTACGCCGACGAGGGCATCTCCGGTACCAGCACCAGGAAGCGCCGGCAGTTCAACGAGATGATTGCCGCGGCCCGGGCGGGGGAGCTGGATTTGATTCTCACCAAGGAGGTCAGCCGCTTTGCACGGAATACCCTGGATACGCTAACCTACACCAGAGAGCTGAGCCGCCGGGGGATCGGTGTGATTTTTCTCATAGACGGCATTGATACCCGACAGCAGGATGGGGAGCTGCGGCTTACCATCATGTCCTCCATCGCCCAGGAGGAGAGCCGCAAGACCTCTCAGCGAGTCAAGTGGGGGCAGACCCGGCGGATGGAGCAGGGGGTGGTCTTTGGCAGACCGCTGCTGGGCTATCATCTCCAGGAGGGCCGGCTGACCGTCAATCCGGCGGAGGCTGAGACGGTACGGCGGATTTTCCGCATGTGCCTTCAGGAAGGCCTGAGCACAGCCGCTATTGCCAGGCAGCTGCAGGCGGAGGGAGTTCCCTCCAGCCGGGGCAAGCTCAGCTGGTCCGCGGCCACCGTTTGGAAAATACTCAAAAATGAAAAATACTGCGGTGATTTGGTGCAAAAAAAGACCTATACCCCGGACTATCTCACTCACGAGAAGAAGTACAACCGGGGTGCGGAAGCGCGCATTATTCTCCGGGACCATCACGCCCCCATCATTGACCGGGAGAGCTGGCTGGCGGTTCAGCGGGAGCTGGCCCGCCGGGGCCGTGCGCAGTCATATCCTCAGTCCCGATATCGGTAAGCAGCCCCTGAAGCTCCGGATAGGGCATGGAGTAGCGCTGAGAGAGGTAGCGCAGGGAAGCGCCCAGCTCACCGTCCGGCCCGCCGTACTGGCTGATGATGAAGCTGGCCAGCTTGGGATTTGGGTTGGCGATTTTTACCGGATATTGTAATTTTTTCTCATAAAAAAACATTATTGCTTACCCCCTTCCATCTGCTCCCAGGGCCAGGGTCCTTTCAGCCAGGCGCTCCAGCTCTTTCCGCCTGCCGCGGCAGACAGGGTAAGGGGGCCGTTGAGCGCCTCGTAACGGGCTCTGGCCTGGCGCTCCATATCGGCGTATTGCTGGTAGAGGGCAAAGGCCTCCTGATCCTCCTGGTGGGTATCCAGGTAAAGGGCCAGCTCCAGCAGGACAAACTCCAGGGCCTGGAGCTCGGCCAGGGGACCGCCCAGCGCCTGCTTGGCGGTACTCTTTACCCGGAATGGCAAGTCCAGGCCGGGAAACAGAGTGCCGCTGGACAGAGCCTCCTGCTGATTGTACCGCTTGGAGCCGGTCTGCTGGAAGGGGACATAGGGTACGGCCAAGGGCGCGCATTCCGGCAGCGTGCCCTGGGTATCGTCGCAAACGCCGGAGGGCGTATTGTTCTCAGGATACAACTAGATTTCCTCCTCCTGTGGATTTGGGGAACAGCGAGTGCCGCTCCAGTTCATCCTATGCAGGCGGTCGGGATTTGTCAGGTTCCGAGCAGAAAAAATCTCCTCCGTCCGGAGACGGAGGAGACAGCCTATCAATTCAATTTCACCTTGGCTACCAGACGGCGGACAGGAACCGGCTGCTCCATGGCCACCCGGGGAGCATGAAGGTCCTGAGGCCACACAATGTAGAAGGTGCCCGGGCGGATGGTGAGGGTATCCCATTGGGTGGTATAGAACTGGATGTCGCCGGCGGCGTCATATTCAGTCAGCTGCTCCAGCGGGGCGTCGGGCAGGGCGTATCCCGCCCCCTCCAGGCCGGAGACCAGGTACTGGATATCAGCGTAGTTCTTGTGGCATTCCAGCTTGCACGCCTCTGGCGGCAGGGTGTCTACATCGAAAAGGAAGGCATAGATGTCGCTGCCCTCCACCTCCACCCGCTGGCCGGATGTGAGGGTATTGGGGTCTACCGTCTGCAGCCATTCCAGCGCCTTTTGGAAGCGGGGACCCAGTCCGTAGTACAAAGACGCATTTTCTATTTTGTCAATTACCATGGAAATCCACCTCCGTCATATTCTGCCCTTATCTTAGCGCGCCGGAGCGGAAAAGGCAACAGGAACTTGGACAAAAAAGGGGATTCATGGTACAATAGCCCCGTCCTTCTATCCCTTCGATTCTCCGCATATGCTGGAGGGAGAAAGGGGAGAGGGGCATGGGGAGAGCCGGACATTGGGCGGTATTGGCACTTTTCATCGCTGCCACCACCGCTTGCCTGATTGTGCATCCGGGGCGGGGAACTACCGCATTTTCACCGGCGGAGGGCGGCCATACTCTGGTGCTGGATGCCGGGCACGGCGGGGAGGACGGGGGAGCGGTTTCCCTCACCGGCCTGCCGGAGAGCGAAATCAATCTGGCTATTGTACGCAAGCTGGACCAGCTGCTGGGCTTCTGCGGGCAGGCTCCCGTGGTGCTGCGGACGGAGGATGTCTCCCTCCACGATGAGAGTGCCGGAACCCTGAGGGAGAAAAAGGTCTCCGATCTGCACAACCGGGCAGCTGCGGTGGAGGCGGTGGAGCATGCGGTGCTGCTGAGCATACATCAAAATACCTTTACCGACAAGAAATATCACGGCGCTCAGGTCTTTTTTGCCCCTACAAGCGGCAGCCAGGAGTTTGCCGTCTATACCCAGGAGGCCCTTCGGCTTGGGCTGGATGCGGAAAACACCAGGCAGGCCAAACCCATTCCGGACACCGTATATCTGATGAGCCACATTACCTGTCCCGCCATCTTGGTTGAGTGCGGTTTTCTGTCCAACCCGGAGGAAGAGGCGCTTCTCCGTTCAGAGGGGTATCAGCTTCAGCTGGCGGCCGTGCTGGCGGGCGCCTGGCTGCAATACGCGTGGCCGGAATAACCAAAGAGATTGGGGGAACCCCGGATGAAAAATAAAACCATGTTCTACTGCACAGCCTGCGGCAATGAGCTGCCCAAATGGGCCGGCCAATGCCCCGCCTGTAAGGCGTGGAACACCATTGTGGAACAGCCGGCGGAGAGCAAGCGGCGTCCGGCAAATTCGCCTGCTGGCGGGCAGAGGACGGGAGTCAGCCGTCCCCGCCCCATCGCGGAGGTGGAGTGTACCACCGAACTGCGGTTTGAAACAGGAATGCGGGAGCTGGACCGGGTGCTGGGAGGCGGCGCGGTGCAGGGCTCTCTGGTGCTGGTGGGCGGTGCCCCCGGAATCGGGAAATCCACACTGATGCTTCAGATTTGCGATAACCTGTGCCGGTTTGCCAAGGTACTTTATGTCTCCGGCGAGGAGTCGGAACGGCAGATTAAGCTCCGGGCGGACCGGCTTCATGTACGGGGAGAGGGGCTGTACCTCCAGGCAGAGACCAACCTGGAGGAGGTGGTGGAGTCGGTACGGGAGCTGAATCCCGATGTATTGATCGTAGACTCCATTCAGACCCTGTACAACGGCGATTTATCCACCGCGCCGGGCAGCATCGGCCAGGTGAAGGATTGTACCATGGCGCTGATGCAGCTGGCAAAGGGGCAGGGTGTCACCGTATTTGTCATCGGCCACGTGAATAAGGAGGGCTCCATTGCCGGACCCAAGGTGCTGGAGCACATGGTGGACTGCGTGCTCTACTTTGAAGGGGAGCAGCAGAACTCCTACCGCATCCTCCGGGCGGCAAAAAACCGGTTTGGGGCCACCAATGAGATCGGCGTATTTGAGATGGGGGACTCCGGCCTGCGGGAGGTACCCAACCCCTCGGAGATGCTGCTTTCCGGGCGTCCCCAGGATACCCCGGGCACCTGTGTCACCTGTGTGATGGAGGGAGTGCGTCCGGTGCTGGCGGAGGTGCAGGCCCTACTGGCCCCCACCAGCTTCAACGTGCCCCGGCGTACCGCCAACGGCTTTGACTTCAATCGCACCAACCTGCTGCTGGCGGTCCTGGAGAAACGGGGCGGATTGATGGTCAGCTCCTGTGACGCCTATATCAACGTGATTGGCGGCCTGTTTCTGGACGAGCCCGCCGCCGATTTGGCTATGGTGATTGCCATGGCCTCCAGCTTTCGGGACAAGCCGGTCCCCGGAGATTTGGCGGCCATTGGGGAGGTGGGGCTTACCGGAGAGCTGCGCTCTGTCAACGCCCTGGGCCAGCGCCTGAGCGAGGTACACCGTCTGGGATTTACCAAGTGCCTGGTTCCCGCCCGCTCCGGCGGAAAGGTGGACGTGCCGGATGGCTTGCAGCTCATCAAAGTGCGCAACATCCGGGAGGCCCTGGCGGCGCTTCTGTAAAGCAGAAAGCAGGACTGCTGCAGCAACGCAGCAGTCCTGCTTCTCTTTTGAAAAATCAGCCGTCCAGGTCGGTGGTCAGCACCTTTTTCAGCTTGGCAAAGCGGGGGAGAGAGAAAGCCTTGGGCGCCTCGGCCTCACCCTGGATGAGGGGCAGCACATAGTCGATAAAGGGCTGCTCCACGCCGTTTCCGGCAGCGTTAATCCACTCCCGGGGCACTTTCTTCTCAAAGTTGGCCACGATATCCAGAGGCTGGAGCACCGTCTCACAGTGGTAGCCATCATCCCGGGTGCACCGGAAGGCCACCATCTTGTCAGTAATGCCGGACACCGCGGCCTCCACGGCAGCCTTGCCGGCCAGATAGGCCTCGTCAATATCGGTCTTGGAGGCCACGTGGGAGCCGCAGCGCTGGAGCAGAGACAGCTCAATGCCCCGGACCTTGGCACCGGTTTCCATCTTGACGGCATCAGCCAGCATCGCGGCAAGGCCGCCCAGCTGGGCGTGACCAAAGCCGTCGGTGGCAGAGGTTTTGGCCTCAGAAACAAAGGTGCCGTCGGCATGGTGGATGCCCTCGGACACCGCCACCATGCACTTGCCGGTGTTGCGGTAAATGCGGCCCACATCGTCCAGGAAATCGGTCAGGTCAAAGTCGGTCTCCGGCAGATAGATTAAGTCGGGACCATAGCCCGCCCAGGTGGCCAGGCCGGCTGAACCAGCCAGCCAGCCGGCGTGGCGGCCCATAATCTCAATGACGGTGACCATGCCGGTATCATACACATGGGCGTCCCGGTGGACCTCCATGCAGGTGGTGGCAATAAACTTGGCGGCGGAAGCAAAACCGGGGCAGTGATCGGTGCCGTTCAAGTCGTTGTCGATGGTCTTGGGCACGCCCATGATGCGGCACTCATAGCCCACCTTCTGCATATACTTGGAAATTTTGTTGCAGGTGTCCATGGAGTCGTTGCCGCCGTTGTAGAAGAAATAGCGGACGTCATATTTCTGGAAGATTTCCAGAATCCGCTTGTAATCGGTGTCATCCGCATCGGGGTCAGCCAGCTTGTACCGGCAGGAGCCCAGCGCAGAAGAAGGGGTATACTTCAAAAGCTCCAGCTCAGCAGCTTCCTCCTCGCCCATATCATACAGCTTGTCCTCCAGCACGCCCTTGATGCCGTGGGCCGCGCCCAGAACCCGGGTGATGCAGTCAGTATCCAGCGCCGTGCGAATTACGCCCAGCGCACTGGCGTTGATAACGGCGGTGGGTCCGCCGGACTGGCCGATGATGCAGGCGCCCTTTAATTCACTCATGTAGTTGCCTCCTGATAACTTGATGAAATTTGAAAAAACTGGCGTTTCGCGGAAATATCATACCACGTCCTCTTGAAATTATCAATGAGAACTGTTAAAATCATGGAGGATTAAGAAAAGGAGATGAGCCTTATGCCACTGGTTACCACTAAGGAAATGTTTGAGAAGGCCTATAACGGCGGCTATGCCATCGGTGCTTTCAACGTCAATAATATGGAGATTGTGCAGGGCATTACCGAGGCCGCCAAGGAGGTCAACGCCCCCCTGATTCTCCAGGTCTCCAAGGGCGCCCGGGCCTATGCCAACCACACCTATCTGGTGAAGCTGGTGGAGGCCGCCATTATCGAGACTGGCCTGCCAATCTGCGTGCATCTGGACCACGGCGACAGCTTTGAAACCTGCAAGAGCTGCATTGACGGCGGTTTTACCTCTGTGATGATTGACGCCAGCTCCCAGCCCTTTGCGGAAAACATTGCAATCACCAAGAAAGTCGTGGAGTATGCCCATGACCACGGTGTAGTGGTGGAGGCTGAGCTGGGCGCTCTGGCCGGCGTGGAGGACGAGGTGAATGTGTCCGCCGCCGACTCCCACTATACCCGTCCGGAAGAGGTGGAGGAGTTCGTCTCCAAGACCGGCTGCGACTCCCTGGCCATTGCCATCGGCACCAGCCACGGCGCCTACAAGTTTACCGCCGCTCAGTGTACCCGCAATGAGAAGGGCGAGCTGGTTCCCCCGCCCCTGCGCTTCGACATTCTGGACGAGGTGGTACGCCGCCTGCCCGGCTTCCCCATTGTGCTCCACGGCTCCTCCTCCGTGCCTCAGGAGTTTGTGAAGATGGTCAATGAGAACGGCGGCAAGATGCCTGATGCCGTGGGTATTCCTGAGGAGCAGCTCCGTCAGGCCGCCCGGGGCGCCGTGTGCAAGATTAACATTGACTCTGATCTGCGGCTGGCCATGACCGGCACCATCCGCAAGTTCTTCAATGAGCATCCCGACAAGTTTGACCCCCGCGAGTACCTGAAGCCCGCCCGCGCCGCCATCAAGGAGCTGGTGAAGCACAAGCTGATCTATGTGCTGGGCTGCGACGGCAAGGCCTGAGCAATCACATTGAGCAAGAAAAAAGGAGAGGGAAGACCCTCTCCTTTTTTTCTTGCTGCATGTATTCCTCTCTCCTGCATAGAATGGCAGGAAGGAGGGAGGACATATGCTGGAACGTATTGCCTATAACCGCCGGGCGGCGGTGGCCTACGCCCATCGCTGGGCTTTTCAGCGGAATCCAAACTATTACGACTATGAGGAAATCGGGGGAGACTGTACCAATTTTGCCTCCCAATGTCTCTATGCAGGCGCCGGAGTGATGGACTTTACACCGGACTTTGGCTGGTATTATCTGAATGCTAACGACAAAGCCCCGGCCTGGACGGGGGTGGAGTACTTTTATCGTTATCTCATCCGGCAAACGCCCACACCCGGCCCGGAGGCGCAGGTTGTTAGGCTGTCCCAGCTCCGTCCAGGGGATTTTGTCCAGCTCAGCGCCCGGGGAGACAGCTTTACCCACACCGCCATCGTGGTGCAGATTCTGGGCCGGCCTACGCTGCGCAGTGTGCTGGTAGCCTCCCATTCCTATGATTCTGATTACCGCCCGTTAAGCACATATTCCTTTCAAAAATCCCGTTTTTTGCACATTACCGCCGTCTGGCGTCAACAGGAGGACGGTTAATCAGAGCGTTTTGGAGGCTTGATTCTGCCCAGCGGATTGGCCTTGGCCGCAGCCCGCAGGTTTTCATTGTCCACGTGGGTATATATCTGGGTGGTGTTCAGGTGCTCGTGCCCCAGTACCTCCTGAAGGGTGCGCACATCCACGCCGTTTTGAAGCATCAGGGTGGCAGCAGTGTGGCGCAGCTTATGACTGGAGTACAGAGAAGCGTCCAGCCCGGCCTTTTTCAGACGCTGCTTGACCATGTAGTGGACGGCGTCCGTGGTCATTCTGGTATGTTTTCGGGTCAAAAACAGGGCATTTCTGTCAGCTGCCGCGCTGCGGCTGCGCTCAGTCAGCCAGTCGTCAATGGCCGCCCGACAGGCGTCATTGAGGAATATCATCCGCTCTTTATTGCCTTTGCCCAAAACCCGCAGCTGCTCCTCCCGGACATCCGCCAAGTTAAGTGAAACTAACTCGGAAATGCGCAGCCCGCAGTTGAGAAACAGGGTCAGGATGCAGTAATCTCTGGCTCTGTTGGGCTCATCCACCGATTCCAGGAGCTGAATGCTCTCATCCAGGTCCAGATAACGGGGCAGCGCCTTTTTCAGACGGGGCGCATCCAAATCCTGCATGGGATTTTCTGAAATCAGCTTGGCCTTGTTGGTGAGATACTTATAAAATGAGCGGATGGCGGCAATTTTCCGGGCGCGGGCGGAAGCCTCCAGACCATAGCCGGTCATGGGACTGTTGGCGTGCTTGGCCCGGTCACGGCTGAGATAGTTCATATAGGAATAGACATCGCTGAGACTGACAGAGCGGACAAAATCCAAATCCACATCGTCAATTGAAATATCGTCCAGCGCCGTGTCCCGAGGGACGCGGCCTTTTTCTGTTTTCAGATAGCGGAAGAAATTCCGCAAGTCCAGATAATATTCATCCACAGTTTTGCGGGAATGTCCCTGAATGGTCTCGTGGTAGACCAGAAAGTCCCGCAGCACAGGCGGAGCGTCCCGCCGGTAGTCGGACACCGCTTTTGCCTCCCTCCAACTCAACAAAATTTTTATTTTGTTGAGTTCATTCTCTAAATTCATAGCCGTCCCCTCTCGGGGCCGGCTTCTTCAAGGACCTGAACTTTCGCGGGCGGTATCGACCCGCCCGCCAACAAAATAGCCGTTTTGTTGAGTGCTTCACTGGCCAGGACGCCGGAGCGCGGAGCGTAGTGGGCAACGCGGGCGGGGCGTCACGCCGTTTCACCTCCTTCTCAGCAAGATGACAAGGACAAGGTATCACAGGCGTCGGGATTTGTCAACCCGGAATTGACGTTCTCACCATTTGGTGACGCCCCGCCCGGCCCTCCGGCTGGCCTTGGCGGCCAGGAGCCGGTCAGCCATGGCATAGATGATGGTGGTCTCACAGGAGCCATGGTTGAGGGCGCGGCGAACCCGCTCCAAGTCGCCGTACTTGCGGAGCAGGTCCACGGCGTAGACCTTGCGGAAGCTGTGGGGTGCCACGTTCTGAGGCAGCCGGAATGCCCTGGCGGCCCGCTTGACGTCGGCCCAGACGGCCTGGCGGGTGCGGGGTCTGCCGGGACTGCGCCCCGGAAAGGCCCAGACTTCCCCGGCCTGGGCGCGGATGTCGGCCAGCAGCCCGGCGGGCAGACCCACCTGCCTGCGCTTTTTGGTTTTGCGCTCGGTAACCCAGAAGCGGGGCGCAAGCTGGCTGGTCCGCAGGGCCAGCACGTCCCCCACCCGCAAACCGGTGTGTAAACAGACCCGGCAGACCAGCCGGTTTGACGGGGTCAGGGCGGCCAGGACGTGGCCCACCTCCCTGTCCAGAAGGTATGCAGTTTTCATGCCAACTCCTTTCTGCGGAGCGTCCGGGCGGGGTCACTTTCCTCCGCCGGTCCCCTTGGAGCCTACGGCCCAAGGGGTTTCGCTCCGGCTTGACAATCCTGAAAAAGTAAACTCAAACGAATCGAACAGCAGTTCTACGGAAACTTTTCCACCGGTTTCCACCGGTCTGGTCCGGAGGAGCGCGAAGGAAAGCCCGGCCTCCGGGACGTCGAAGCGGTAGACACCTCCCTCCGTCTCCAGCTCCTCCAGGTCCCTGGGCCCCAGCTCGGTAAACGAGACCTGTGGGCGCTGGAGGGCCCCGCCGGAGTAGTACCATCGGCCGCCGGGCTTGTCGCCCTGCTTGCCGATGTACTTGCAAACGTAGCCCACGGCGGCGTGGTAGTCGCCGTAGAGCTCGACGGCGGTAGTGAAGCCCAGGGCCCAGGCGGGGAGGTTGTAGACGGGGTGCCCTTCCCTGTCCCTGTGGCCGGAAAAAACGGCCTTCACCGCGTCGTTAAAGAAGCCGTGGAAGTGGATGGCCCCGTCCTTGTGCCGCTCCGGCACCAGGACGTAGGCCAGGCCATGGCGGCGCACCTGGTTGTCCAGCCAGGCGTTGAGCTTGCGGGTGATGGCAGCCATGTCGTAGCGGTCCACCCTGGCCTGGTCCAGGGTGAGGGTAACGAACCAGCGGAAGGGATTGCTCAGGGCCAGGTCCCGGACCTGGGCGCGGGCTCTGCGCATGGAACGGTCCATGCTGTCCCGTCCCTGCTGCTCCGGGCCCTTTTCCGCCTGCTTTGCAGGCCGCCTGCGGCGTGGGGGATGCTCCCCGGCCCTCTCCCATCCCTCCGGGTGGAAGATGGCCTTGTCGCAGGCCAGGACCTCCAGGGAGCCGTCCGGGTAGGTCTTGACCCTGGCAGAGTGGCACACGCCGCCTCTGCCGGAGCCGGACCGGCCCAGGAGGGCGGAAACGCTCATGGGATGCTTTTCGTAATCGTCCATGGGGTGGTGCGTGACGGAATAATGTCCCTGTATCAAGTAAAGGGAGCCTGGCAGCGGGACCGCATGGGGCCGGGTCCTGCCCCCCATCGAGGGGGGCGGCCCCGGTTGTTCCGCCGCCCATGTGCGGCGGAACTTCAAAAGTATGGGGGCCCCATCCGGCCCCCCTCGGCGCCGTTGGGCCGCTGCGGGCAGGGCCCGGCGGCCCTGCCTCTGCCTCGGGCTTGCTCCCGGCCTGGGCCCCTGGGCCTGGCGGCCCGCTGGCCCTGGCTCGGGCCCCTCCGCCGCGCTAAGGCGCGCTCCGG
>CALWOL010000140.1 GCA_944383135.1 uncultured Flavonifractor sp. | reverse complement strand
TGCTCGGCAGCCCAGGTACGGTCGCCGCCCTGGAGCACAAACTTCTCCTTGGGAGCCTTGCAGATGGGGCAGAAATCAGGGGCGGAATCCCCCTCGTGAACATAACCACAGACAGAGCAAACCCACTTTTTCATTTTGATTGCCTCCTAAATATAAATTCTTTTTTTCATTTGCTTTAGCGGAAGTGCTAATCAGTAATGATTATTATTTCTGATATTAAGATAGCACAACTTAACTTTTCCGTCAAGGGTTTTTTTCATTTTCCAAAAAAATTTTTTCGCCGGTCAGCTGCTCATAGGAATACAGGGCGTTGAGCACCTCCAGCATGGCGTTGGGGGACAGGTGTTCCGGCAGGGAGAGGCGTTTGAGCAGGGCTCTTCGCCGCCCCTCCGCGCCGGGGGTGCCGGACAGGCCCAGGGCAAACAAATCCGCCTTGGTAATGGGCCTGCCGGGCTTGCGCGCCGCCCCGTCCTCCCCCTCCAAAAAGGTGGCGCCCGCCCGGCGGAGGGCCTCCTCCAGCAGATTGGGGCGCATTCCCTCCACACCCAGCTTACCCTCCTTGCCCGGGGCACGCTTGCGGCGCTCCTTGCCCCGGATATCGGGCACATAGGCGTGCTTTACCAGCTGGGGCGGGATACTGCCCTTCAGGAAGTTCCGAATGACAAAGCCCGCCCCGTCCGGGTCCGTGAGGATGATAAGGCCCCGCTCCTCCGCCAGGCGGCGGAAGAGGGCCAGACGCTCCTCATCCTTAAAGATGCCGAAGCCGGAGGTCTCCAGGATGACGGTATCCACCAGCTGGGAGAGGGTATTCTTATCGTAGCGCCCTTCCACGACAATGGCCTCCCGGATGCGGAGCATTCAGCTCCACCCCAGGCAGGCGTAGCCCGCGTACCAGCCGTCTCCCAGAAACTCGGTGTACAGCACCCCGGGCCGGGCGCTGCCCCGCCAGGGCAGGCAGCGCACCTCCGCCAGGGTTTCCAGGGGGCGGGTGGCCAGCCAGGCCGCCGCCCGGCCGCTCCGGAGAATCACCACCGCCGCGCCGTCCTCCACCCGGACGGCGTCCAGCTCCACCCCGTCCAGGGGCACCGGTCCCAGGGCCTTCTCGGGCAGCTCCCCCTTCTGGGCGGCAAGCCGCAGGGCCTCCAGCTCATCCCGGCGGACGCTGCACAGCCGGCGGACCTCCCGGCGCATCTGCTCCACCTGTCCCTTCCGGCTGTTGCCGGTGAGATACCAGCCGGCAAGCCCGGCGGCGGCAAAAACCGCCGTCTTGGCCAAAGTTGATTTTTTCATTCCATCAGGCTCCTTTCTTCACAGCCAGCTCCATCAGCAGGGTCACCAGCAGTTCCTCTCCGCCGGCGCCGGTGGATTTCATGGCCAGATCCGTCTGGCCGCAGCGGATAACCGCCCGGCGGCACCAGGCCAGGGAGAAGCGCCTGGCCGACTGCATCAGCCGCTCCGCCGGGTAGGCCGAGCGCATGCTCCAAAGCTCCATCAGGTACCTGCTCCCCTTCCGCTGCTCCAGGGCAAGCCGGGCGGTGTAGAGCTGCCGCAGCTGTCTGCCCAGCACGGAGAGGAGCTTGATGGGGGCCTCCTGCATGTGGAGCAAATCCCCCAGCACCGCCGCCGCCTTGTCAAAGTCCCCGGCGGCGATGGCGTCGGTCATCTGAAACACCACCGCGTCCAGCTGGGGGGTAGCCACCGCGTCGATGTCCGCCCGGGTCACCCGGCGGTGGGTGGCGTAGGCCCCAATCTTCCCAATTTCGGAGATGAGGGTATTCATCAAATCCCCGCACAGGAATATCAGGTAGCGGGCGTCCTCGGTGCCGATGTCGTGGTCCAGGGCCCGGAACCGCCGGGCAATCCAGTCCACCAGATCGCCCTGCTCCTGGCGGTTGAAGGCCACCACGCTCCCCTTTTCCTTCAAAAGCCCCGCCAGCTTGGTGCGGGCGTCGGCCTTGTATTCAATGAGGTCATAGACGAACACCAGGCACACATAGTCGGGCAAATCCTGAAGGATGGCCAACAGGCCCTCCTTGTCCCCTTTATATAAATCGTAATCGTTGACCACAATCAGGGTGCGCTGGCTCATCATGGGCAGGCAGTCCACCAGCTGGCTCAGCGTCTTGAGGTCAAGCTCCTTTCCGTTCACGGTATGCAGGTTAAAGGCCTCCATACCGGCGGGGAGGAGCTTTTGCTTCATCTGCCCCAGGTAGTAGTCCCGGAGGTAGGTCTCCTCCCCGTGAAAGACGTAGAGGTTTCCCAGCTCCCCGGACTTGAGCTGCTTTTTCAGCAGCGGATACGCCCCGTCGTCCGGCTTCTTCTTGGGCGCCATGGCAATCCTCCTTTTATGGTGCGATAATGGTAACCGTTCCCGACCAGTCGGTACGGTAGATGTCACATCCGGCGGCGGCCAGCCGCTCCAGGGTCTCCGCCGCGGGATGGCCATAGGAATTCTCCCCCACGGAAATCACCGCCAGCTCCGGCCGGACAGCCAGCAGCAGCGCCTCCGAGGCCGCGTATTTGGAGCCGTGGTGGCCCACCACCAGCAGCTCCACGGGGGGCAGATTTCCGTATTTGAGGAGGCGGCCCTCAATCACTTCGTCCATATCCCCGGTAATCAGGGCGTCAAAGTCTCCGGCGGTACACAGCACGCTGAGGCCCTCCTCGTTGGCCTCCCCTCCGCCCAGAGGCGGATAGATGGTGAGCTGTCCGCCGCCCAGGCGCACCTCCGCTCCCTCCGTCAGCAGCAGGGTCTCCACCCCCTTCTCCGCCGCCAGGGCCAGGATGGCCTGCCGCAGGGGGTCCTCCGGCTCCACATCGGGCAGCACCAGCAGGCCCACCTCCATCCGTTCCAGCAGGCGCTCCACCCCGTTGGCGTGGTCCTCGTGGAAGTGGGTGAGCACCACCACGTCAATGCCCGTCAGGCCCAGACTCTGAAAGTAGTCCGCCGCCGTGTCCCCGGGGTTGCTTCTACCGCTGCCGCCGCAGTCCACCAGGGCGGAAGCGCCCTGGGAATAGAGGGCGGTGGACAGGCCCTGGCCCACATCCAGCACCGACACCGTCAGTTCTCCGCCGGACCAGGCCGCCCCGTGGAGCAGCAGGGCCCAGCACAGCCCGGCGGCGCCCAGCGCCGTGGGGAGCAGCAGCCGCTTTCTCCCCCTGCCCAGCAGCAGGCAGGCCAGCAGCAGGGCGTACACCAGCCCCAGCCAGGCCTTGATGTAGAAGGACTGGGCGGAGACCGCCGCGAAGGGGAAGGACGCCAGGGCCGGCACCATCCACAGCAGGTATTTCCCCGCCAGGGAGACCACCAGCCCCAGCAGCGTCCCCAGTCCGGGCAGCAGCAGGCCAATCACAGCCGTCACCAGTCCGCCCAGGAACAGGTCGGACACCGCCCACAGGGTAAGCAGGTTGGCCAGAGGGGCAATCAGGGAGACGGTGTGGAAGTAATAGGCCGTCAGCGGGGTGGTAAAAGCGATGGCCCCCAGGGTGACCGACAGGCTGGCGGTGACAAACCGGAAGGCCAGGCAGCCCAGCCTGGGCCAGAAGCCCTTGGGCCTGTGGGGCAGCCAGCGCTGCCACCGGCGGCACAGGGGGCCGGAAAACAGGTAGATGCCCGCCACTGCGGCGAAGGAGAGCTGGAGGGAGACGCTGGCGGCGGCGTAGGGATTCTGAATGAGCAGCAGCATCAGGATGGTGCACAGGGAGGTGGCCCGATCATCCTCCCGGTCCAGCAGGGGCGCCAGCAGCAGCATGGACTGCATGAAGGCCGCCCGCAGTACCGACGGGGTGTTCCCCGCCGCCGCGGCAAAGAAAAACATCAGCGCGATGCCCACCCCGGCGGACAGCCTCCGCCGCCTGCCCAGCAGAACGGTGAGGAAGCCGGAGAGGAAGGAGACGTGCAGGCCGGACACCGCCACCACATGGGCGGTACCCGTCCGCCGCAGCGCGGAGTAGAAGCTCCCGTCCAGGCCGGAGGTATCCCCGGTGACCAGAGCGGCCACCAGTGCGCCCACCCGCTCCGGAAAGCACCTCAGGGCGCTCTCCCGCACGGCCTGGGCGGCATAGGCCGGCCAATACCGCGCCGGCACCCTGTCCGGCCGGCACACCTCCACCTCTCCCCGGGCATAGGCCCACAGGGTCACACCCTTGGAATAATAGTAGTCGCTGTCCGCCCCGAACATGCTGTCCGCCAGCTCAAAGGAGGCGGTTACCCTCAGCTCGTCCCCGGGCCGCAAATCCTCCGGCATCCGCTCCAGCCACAGCAGGGCCTTCAGCCACCCGCCGTTCTCGCCCCGGAGGCGCACCTCCACCCAGCGGGAGCCCTCCTCCGGCCAGTCCGCCACCTGGACGGCAGCGGTCTGCTGGGTGCCCGCCAGCAGCCGGGCCGGAGTGTGGAACAGGGCGGTATATCCCCTCGTCCACAGCAGACCGGCACTCAGGCCGAGGCCCAGCAGGAGCAGCCGCAGGCGGCGGTCTCCCTCCAGGAGCAGGCCGCCCAGCCCGGCCAGCGCGCAGACAATCCCCGCCGGAAGAAGAAGCTTCTCCGGCAGCAGGTAGAGCGCCAGAAACACCGCGCCCCCGTAGGCGCCGGCAAACCAGGCCAGCTTACGCACGGGGCGTCTGATCGTCGGTGAGGCCCAGGATATAGTCTGTGCTGGTGTGGTAAAGCTCCGCCAATTTCAGCACCGCCCACACCGGAATTTCCCGAATTCCCTTTTCATAGCGGCGGTAGACTTCCCGGTTTAGATTCAGGTATTCAGCAATTTGAATTTGGGTCTTGTCATGGTCAACCCTCAAGTCCTCCAGACGTTGAAAGTACATTGGGCAACACCTCAAACAAATGCTACTTTTTTGTAGCATTTGTTTGTGAGTCTGCTACCGTATGAATGTAATTATACCGTTTCCATTTAATTTTGCAACCCCAGGAAACAGGCCGCGTCCGTCCCATTCCCCACTTGACATTTTCCCCGGTACAGGGTATACCATGGAACATGGAACACCCCAAAAGGAGGAGAAAAACATGTTACTGCTGAACATCGACTACAT
The DNA here is from genome assembly GCA_944383135.1 of uncultured Flavonifractor sp. Taxonomy (GTDB): domain Bacteria; phylum Bacillota; class Clostridia; order Oscillospirales; family Oscillospiraceae; genus Flavonifractor. The sequence goes on along the minus strand of CALWOL010000140.1, from coordinate 3,971 downwards.
CCCCGGAAAAAAGATTGAGGCCATCGGCATTGCAAAGGGCAGCGTGGTCCAGTCCAAGCACTTCGGCAAAGATTTTATGGCCGGTATGAAAACCCTGGTGGGCGGCGAGATTGTGGGCTACACCGAAATGCTGGCGGAGGCCCGGCAGATTGCCACCGGCCGGCTGGAGAGCGACGCGAAGGCCATGGGAGCCGACGCGGTGCTCAACGTGCGCTACACCTCCTCCTCCGTCATGCAGGGAGCGGCGGAGGTTACCGCCTACGGCACCGCCGTGCGGATTCTGGGCGACGGCTGAAAAGAAATGACAAATTGCTACAAACCGGGGATGGGCCTTGCGTCCATCCCCGGTTTGTCGTACAATCAGGTTACATAATCCAAGAGGAGGCCATTTTATGACATGGAAGCGCCCCGCCCGTCTGCCCGCTCTGCTGCTCTCTCTGTCGCTGCTGCTCACCCCCGCCGCCCGGGCCCTGACGCCGGAGCAGGCGGGTCAGCTGCTGACGGATTATTATATTGACGACGTGCCCCACTCCGTTTTGGAACAGCCCACGATATCCCAGATGCTGGAGCTTCTGGGGGACCCCTATACCCAATATTTTACCGCGGAGGAATACCGTCAGTTCCTGGGCTCCATGGTGGACATCCCCATCGTGGGCACCGGCGTCTCCGTCCTGACCACCCAGGACGGGCTGCTGCTCCTGCGGGTGTTTTCGGACACGCCCGCCGCCGAGGGCGGGCTGCTGCCCGGGGATTTGATTGTGGAGATTGACGGAAAATCCACCAGCGGCGACAACCTCCTGCTGGCCGCCTCCTGGCTTCAGGGAGAGGAGGGCACCCAGGTAACTGTCACCTACCTGCGGGAGGGCGTGAGGCATACCGTCACCCTCACCCGCCGGGCCATCACCATCCCCACCACTTACACCGAGCTGTGGGACGGCCACATCGGCTACATTGACTGCGACACCTTCGGCGGCGATACTCTGGAGCATTTCCTGGATGGGATTGAGACCTATGACAGCCAGGTGGACCACTACATTGTGGACCTGCAAAACAACGGCGGCGGGGAAATCAACGCCGCCATGTCCGCCGCCGCCTGCTTCACCGGTCCCGCCCTGATGACCTATTTCCTGGACGGGTCGGGAGAGGTGACCTCCTACGGCAGCCAGCTGGAGAGCCAGACCATCTATCCCGCCATTGTCCTCACCAACGGAGAGACCGCCAGCGCCTCCGAGCTGTTTGCCGCCGCCATCCGGGACAATAACGCCGGTATTCTGGTGGGTGGACGCACCTTCGGCAAGGGCGTGGCTCAGATCATCTTTGACGAGGAAAGCTATCCCGATTACTTTTCCGACGGGGACGCGCTGAAAGTCACCACCTACCGGCTCTATGCCGCCAGCGGTACCACCGCCCAGACTGTCGGCCTGCTTCCCCACCTGCTGGTGGACCCTGCCATCGCCTCCGACGTGGCGGTGCTGCTCAGCGGAACCGCCCCAAAGACGGACACCCAGGGTACCCTGCGCATCGACTTCGGCTGGCGGTGGTACGTGGACGTGGAGACCGCCCTCAGCGCGGACTGCCGTCCCGCCTTTGTGGCTCTGCTGGAGGCTCTGCCCGAAACCGTCCGCATTCTGGAGGGTACCGGCGGGGCGGACGGGTGGGCGGACACCAGCGCCGCCGACCTGGCGGAAGCGTACGGCCTGACGGAGTACAAGGCCCGCACCTTCTCCGATATTGCCGGATCCCCCTACCAGGCCCAGATTCAGCAGCTGGCCACCTATGAAATTCTGCTGGGAGACGGCACCGGCGCCTTCCGGCCCACGGAGGGCCTTACCCGGGCCCAGCTGTGCGCCCTGCTGGCCCAGGCCCTCTCCTGTGAGGCTGATACCGGCTCCAGCCGCTTCTCCGATGTGTCTGCCGACAGCTGGTACTGCTCCGCCGTCAATGCCATGGCCGTCATGGGCCTGGTGGAGGGGGTGGGCGGCGGCCGCTTTGACCCCGACGCCCCGGTGGACCACCAGCAGTTTATCACCATTATGGGCCGCCTGGCCCAGAAGCTGAACCTGTTCCTCGCCCAGGTCACGGAGGAGCAGGCGGCGGAGGGCTTGTCCGATCCGGCTCTGGCGGATTACGCCGACTGGGCGAAGGAGTCGGCCTGGCTGCTGGCCCTGAGCCAGCAGGGGCTGGTGGGCAACACCATCAACCTGCTGTGGGCTCCGCTGGAGGAGATTGCTCCCACTGCCGCCGCCACCCGGGAGGAGGCAGCCTACCTCACCTGTACCCTGCTGAGCTATGTGGGGTTCCTGCCCGTCTAACTTCCTTATATGGAAAAGCCCGCCCGCCGGAGCCTCCGGCGGGCGGGCTTTTTGCTTCTTATCCCAGCAGCAGCTTGTCGTCGGCCTCGTCGGAGCCGCTGTTTCCCCAATCGCCCACGGGCAATTGGGGGCCCCAAATCTAATCAAACGCGGGCAGGAGTGAATCCTGCCCGCGCCAAGGTTTTGCTCCGCAAAACGCTTGAGCGGCGTGACCGCCGCCCCATCTGCGATGGGGCCCCAAGGCCAGCGGCTCAGCCCAGCAGCAGCTTGTCGTCGGCCTCGTCGGAGCCGCTGGCCTTGCTGAACAGCTCCAGCAGCTGCTCCACGGTGAGCTTCCGTTTCTCCTCCCCGGCCACGTCCACCACGATGCGGCCGTCATACATCATAATCAGCCGGTTGCCGTGGGCAATGGCGTCCCGCATGTTGTGGGTAATCATCAGGGTGGTGAGCTTGTCCCGCCGGACAATTTTCTCCGTGGTGTCCAGCACCTTGGCCGCCGTCTTGGGGTCCAGGGCGGCGGTGTGCTCGTCCAGCAGCAGCAGCTTGGGCTTTTTCAGGGTGGCCATCAGCAGGGTCAGGGCTTGCCGCTGGCCGCCGGAGAGTAGGCCCACCTTGCTGGTCAGCCGGTCCTCCAGCCCCAAATCCAGGATTTTCAGCAGCTCCCGGTACTCCTCCCGCTCGGTCTTGGTAATTCCCGAACGGAGGGATCGGCCCTGCCCCCGTCGGGCGGCCAGAGCCAGGTTCTCCTCAATCTGCATGGTGGCGGCGGTGCCCATCATGGGGTCCTGGAAGACCCGGCCGATAAATTTGGCCCGCTTGTGCTCGGGCAGGCGGGTCACGTCCTGCCCGTCGATGGCGATGGTGCCGCTGTCCGCCGGGAATACCCCGGCCACCAGATTGAGCAGGGTGGACTTGCCCGCCCCGTTGCCGCCGATGACGGTGACGAAGTCCCCGTCGCTGAGGGTGAGGGACACCCCGTTCATGGCCCGCTTCTCATTGATGGTGCCCGCGTTGAAGGTCTTGTACAGCTCCCGAATCTCAAGCATGGCGTCCCGCCTCCTTCCGCACCGTCTTGGTAAAGTAGCGTCCCTTCCAGTAGGGGATGGTGAGGAACAGGGCCACCACCAGCGCGGTGAGCAGCTTCAGGTCGGTGGACTCCAGACCCAGGCGGAGGACCAGGGTGATGACCACATAGTAGATGATGGCGCCGATGACGGCGGAGAGCAGCTTGAGGGCAAAGTTCTGGAACACCTTGCTCAGCAGCACCTCGCCGATGATGACGGCGGCCAGGCCGATGACGATGGCGCCCCGGCCCATGTCCACGGTGGAGCTGCCCTGGTACTGGGCCAGCAGGCCGCCGGACAGGGCCACCAGGCCGTTAGACACCACCAGGCCCAGCACCTTGCACCAATTGGTGTCAATGCCCTGGGCCCGGGCCATGTTCTGGTTGGCACCGGTGGCCCGGAGGGCGGAGCCCAGCTCGGTGCCGAAGAACCAGTAGAGCAGAGCGATGACCACCACCACAAAGATGGCCAGCAAAAACAGGGGGTTGGTGAGGTTCAGCTCCCGGATATACCGGGAGGAGATCAGCAGGTCCTGCTTGTCCACACTGAGGGCCAGGGTGGCCTTGGTGGTGGCCTTCTCATCCCCGATGGCCAT
>CALWOL010000139.1 GCA_944383135.1 uncultured Flavonifractor sp. | reverse complement strand
AGGCGCGAAGAAAGTCCAATCTGTTTTCAGCCGCGACATGTGCGTGGCTGAAAACACTGCTCAGGCTGCAAGTGTGGGTTTTGTCCACCGAAGGCGGACAAAACCTGCATGCGGCAGACTGCATCCTGCTCGGAAAAGTGGCTCCGCCACTTTTCCGACAAAAAACCCGGACCGTACAGGTCCGGGTTTTTTGTCGGAAACAAGGAGCGGATACCGGCATAGGATGGCATGCGCGGGGCGGGCGAGGCCGCCCGCCGGCGCGGGAAAGGAGAGGAGAACGGTGATGAAGCGGCTGTGTGCGGGGCGGAGACGGCTCCAGCGGGCGTTCTCCGGCGTTTCCCCCACAGACCGGTGGCTGATGCTCTTTCTGGCCATTCTGCTGGGACAATCGGCGTACAGCCTGTTTGCCGGCCCGGGAGGCAGCCCCGAAAGCGGGGACATCGACGTGATTGTACGCACCGCTTCGGCGGCCATCTTCGGCTATTTCCTCAGCGCCAGAGGGCGGCGCCCGGCCGGCGGGCCGGATAAAGCGGACGGCTGCCTGGCGGCTGCGGCCGCCGTGGGACTGTTCTGCCTGGTGGTGCTGCTGGCGCTGCGCAACCTGCCCCCGGGAGACCCGGCAGCCGCCGGTTCAGATTCGGCCACCGCCACGGTGGCCCAATTCCGGGATTTTGTGTCAGGCTGCGTGGGTCTGCTCATTGCCGTGCCCGCCGGACAGGCCGGGGAGGCCCCCGACGCATAAAGTCTCCGGCGGCCTCTTGAGTAGGCCGCCGGAGACACACAATTTATCGGAGGTTTTTTATGGCTGACATCAAGCAGGATTTGTTCGGCCTGGAATACAGCGCCGACTTTACCCTTCAGGGAATTCAGGAAGCGGAAGTCAATTTGAACCTGATCCCCGCGCCCCCTCCGCCCGCCACGGTCACGGGCACCGTGACCGACGGCGTCAATCCCATCGCCGATGCCACTGTCAAGCTCTTTGACAGCACCGGCACGCCCTTCTAGCACACCCTCACCGATGCCGCCGGGCAGTATACCCTGAACGATGTGCCTGTGGGCAGCTACACCATTTCCGCCGTGGCGGACGGCTATCTGCTCAGCGCTCCGGTGGGTGTGGCGGTGACCGAGGGCAGCACCGTCCAGGTAAATCTGACCTGCACCGCCGAGCCCACTCTGACCCTGGGCGCCATTGCCGGTGTGGTAAGTGTGACGGGGACCGGCGCTCCCCTGGCGGGCGCCAAGGTGACCCTGACGGACAGCCTGGGGGCCGCCGCGGCGGTGACTTATACCGCTGCCGACGGCGAGTTCGTGTTCTATGATGTGGCGGACGGCGTCTACACCCTGCGGGTGTCCGCCGACGGCTATTTCACCGCCGGTCCCATCCTGGCCACCGTCATCGGCGGCTCCATCGTCAACCTGGCGGTGACCATGACCCAGGATGGCCGCACCTACAACGGTACGGTGAGCGGGGTCATCCAGGACCAGAACGGCATTGCCCTGGCGGACTGCTTTGTGGGCCTGTACCAGGTGACCAGCGTGGGGGAAATCCAGACCGAGACTCTGATTGCCACCACCAAGACCAACACCCAGGGGATGTACCTGTTCGGCGACGTGGCCGCCGGACAGTACCTGGTCAAGGCAAAGCTGGAGCAGTAAGCTGGCTTCAGAAGGGCTTCCCGTTCTGCCTGGAGCCGGGGGAAGAGGCGGAGCAGAACCTGTGCGCCTTTCCGCCCTGGCTGCGCTGCGGCCTGACGGTGACCGTGGCTGGCTGCTGCCCCACGGACAGCGTGTGCCTGCGGCCCCTGAGGGGCTGCTCCTGCTGGTGCCGCGGCCTTCCCTATGAAGCGGTCAGATGCCCCTCCAGCCAGGCCAGCACGTCCTGGTAAACCTGGGCTCTGTTGCGCTCGTTGAGCATCTCGTGGCGGCCGTCTGCATAGAGCTTAACCGTCACGTCCTTGACGCCCGCGTCCTGGAACCAGCCGGCCACCTTTTTGACCCCGGCGCCGGAGGCCCCCACCGGGTCCTTGTCCCCGGAGAAGAAATACACCGGGGTGTCCCGGTCCATTTTGCGCAGGTTTTCTTTTTTGGCCAGCAGCTGGAGACCCACCATCATGTCGTGGAACATGCTCACCGTGGGCAGGAAGCGGCACAGAGGATCGGCCAGATAGGCGTCCACCACCGCCTGGTCCCGGGAAATCCAGTCCGCCCCGGTGCGGTTGGGCCGGAACTGCCGGTTGTAGGCCCCCATGGACAGGGCGTTGAGCAGCCTGCTGTGGGCCCTGGGGCCGGAGAGACGGGTGAACAGGGCCGAGAGCAGACGCCCCGCCGCCACTGTCAGGGGCGGCTCCTGTCCGGTGCCGGACAGGATGGCGCCGTCCACCGCTCCCGGCCAGAAGATGAGAAAGCCCCGCACCACGAAGGAGCCCATGGAATGGCCCATGAGGAAATAGGGCAGGTCCGGGTAGGCCGCGCTGGCCTGGAGGAAGAGGGCATGGACATCCTTCAGCACAGACTTCCACCCGTCCTTGTCCCCGAACCAGCCGTATTCCGAGGGGTCAAGGGCGGTTTTGCCGTGGCCCAGATGATCGTGGCCCACCACGGCAAAGCCGTGCTCCGCCAGGAAGCAGGCAAAGGCGTCATACCGCCCCATATGCTCCGAGATGCCGTGCACCAGCTGCACCACAGCCCGGGGGGTGCCCTCCGGCCGCCACCACCGGGCGGAGACCTGATGGACGCCGTCGCTGGAAGAAAAGGTAAAAACCTCTCTGGAAACCATGGAAAAACACCTCTGTCTGTGGTAAAATAACTAAGATATATAGTCTAGTTTATTCCAAGCATCCATGTCCGTCAATAGAAAGGAAGAGCGCCGTGAATGCCGTTGACCGTTTTTTGAAGTATGTCACCTATGATACCCAGTCTGATGAGCACAGCGAGACCTTCCCCTCCAGCGAGAAGCAGAAGGTTCTGGGGGCGGCCCTGGCGGAGGAGCTGAACCAGATGGGCCTGCACAATGCCCACATGGACGAATACGGCTATGTGTACGGCTGGCTGCCCGCCTCCCCGGGCTGCGAGGGAGTGCCCTGCGTGGGGCTGATCGCCCACATGGATACCTCACCCTCCGCCCCCGGCGCCAACGTGAAGCCCCGGATCGTCCGGTACGAGGGGGGCGATTTGGTGCTCAACGAGGAGAAGGACATTGTGATGCGGGCCGCCGACTTTGAGAGCCTGGCCAGGTACGTGGGCCAGGAGCTGATCGTGACCGACGGAACCACCCTGCTGGGCGCCGACGACAAGGCGGGAGTGGCGGAAATCTTTGCTGCCGTGGACTACCTCATCGCCCATCCGGAGCTTTCCCACGGCCGCATTGCCGTATGCATCACCCCGGATGAGGAGGTGGGGGGCGGCACCGACCACTTTGACGTGCCCGGCTTTGGGGCCGCGGTGGCCTACACTGTGGACGGCGGCGAGCTGGGGGAGCTGGAGTATGAGAACTTCAACGCCGCCACCGGCACGGTTACCATCCACGGCGTGAACATCCATCCCGGCTCGGCCAAGAACAAGATGAAAAACGCCCTGCTCATCGGTGCGGAGCTGGTGGGCATGATGCCCCCGGCGGAGATCCCCGCCCACACCGAGGGGCGGGAGGGCTTCTACCACCTGAGCGAGATGCACGGGGACGAGACCCTGACCCGGCTGGACTACATCATCCGAGACCACGACATGGACAAGTTCCAGGCCCGGAAGGCGTATCTGGAGCGGGTGGGGGAGTACCTCAACGCCAAGTACGGCCCCGGTACGGTGGAGGTGGAGCTGAAGGACAGCTACTACAACATGCGGGAGCAGATTGAGCCCCACATGTACCTCATCCACCGGGCCCGGGCGGCCATGGAGGCCGCGGGGGTTACCCCGGTGGAGATTCCCATCCGGGGCGGCACCGACGGCGCCCGGCTGAGCTTTATGGGCCTGCCCTGCCCCAACCTGTGCACCGGCGGACTCAACTTCCACGGCGTCCATGAGTACATCCCGGTGGAGGCCCTGGAGAAAATGACCCAGGTGCTGGTTCACCTGGTACACAATGGATAGAATCAGTGAGCAAGGCAACGCAGGGGCCGCTCCCGAAAGGGAGCGGCCCCTCAGTCTGTCGAAAAAGTCCAGCATAAGCTGGGCTTTTTCGTTCATAAGAGGTAAAATAAGTAGCAGGTGGTGAGAAAGATGCTGGAACGCGGGAAAATGGATCGTAACGTAATCGAGATGGTTGG
>CALWOL010000138.1 GCA_944383135.1 uncultured Flavonifractor sp. | reverse complement strand
GCGTGGCTGAAAACACTGCTCAGGCTGCAAGTGTGGGTTTTGTCCACCGAAGGCGGACAAAACCTGCATGCGGCAGACTGCATCCTACTCGAAAAAGTGGCTCCGCCACTTTTTCGACAGCCTCAGGGGGCCCTCCTCTCGGAGGGCCCCCTTTCATGCTGTCAGGCGTGAAATCGCTTCCTCAGCCGCTCCAGCCCCTGGTGGAGCAGCACGCCCAGGGCGATGTTCAGGGCGTAGGCAATGGCGTAGAAGCTCAGGTGTCTGACATCGTGGTCCAGCCAGGGGGCCAGCAGGCCGTACTCCCTGGTAATGATGACGTTGAGCAGATAAATCTCCAGGCTGCTTCCGCCCACCATGCGGAGGAAGGCGGGCACCCACCGGCCGGGATACCAGGCCAGCAGCCTGGCCAGGACCAGGCAGGCAGGCACCAGCGCCGCCGTGATACCCAGGCCCAGGGGGAAGATGATGGGCTGGAAACGCCAGGCCGGCACCACGGCCAGACCCAGCACCACCGCCGCCGCCCACACCGCCAAATGCCGGCGGGTGAGTTTTTTGTCCTCCATCAGGTACTGCGCCATCAGAAAGCCCAGAGCGAAGTCTGGTATCCGCTGCAAAAAATCAGACAGATGGAACAGGCCGGCGGCCCAGGTCACCCGGTAGAGCAGATAGCCCAGCAGATACATGGCCAGGGTCAGCCACTCCTTTTCCCGGCAGCGGTAAAACAGCTTGAAATACAGAGGGGCCAGCAGGTAAAAGACCAGAATGGCGGAGATATACCAGTTGAACCCGCCCGGCACATGGAACCAGTAATGCAGGGTGGACAGATTCCAGAAAACCACATCGGGGGTAATCCGCCCCACGGCGGCCAGCGCCACGCTGTATGGACCCACCACCAGCCAGAAGGCGGGCAGCAGCCGACGCAGCCGGCGGCCCAGATAGCGGCCATAGGGCTCCCGCTCCCTCCGGGCCAGGGAACAGCAGATGCCCATGCCCGAGAGCAGCAGGAACATGTCCACCCCTGCAAAGCCCGTGAGGCGGAGGAGACGGACGGAAAGGAAGGCCACATTCAGCTGATAGGCATGGAAGAGCATGACCCACAGCATGGCAATCCCCATCAGCTCTCCCCGGTAGCGGCTGAGCAGGCTGTATCCGCCACACGCTTTTCCCCTCATTTTTCCGCCCTCTTTCCCTTCCATCCTTCCCCAATTATATGGTTCCCTCCCTATCCTGTCAATCCCGCCGGTCCTCCGCGGCTGTCCGGACCCTGCTTTTGGGAACTTTTTTCCTCCCGCTTCGTCCAAAAGGGGAAAGGAGGGATGACCCGTGAAAGCATACCTGCTCCTGGCCCTGGCTGCGGCCCTCACTATGGCGGGCTGCGCCCAGGGTACCGCGTCCGCGCCTCCCGCAGCCGGTACCACCCCGCCGTCCGCCCAGACCCCCGCACCGGCAGAGACCCCCGTACCCCCGGAAGCCCAATGGGACTGGGGCATAACCCTTACCGCCGAGGATGTCACCCCCGCCGGTCTCACCCTCACCTGCACCCAGTCCGGCGGCTCCCCCACCGGCCGGCTCCAGACCGGCAGCTATTACAGCCTGGAGGCACAGGAGGGGGAAAACTGGGTCTCGGTGGAAGCGCTCCCCCATGACTTTGAGGTGGGATGGACCGACGAAGCCTGGCTCATTCCCATGGAGGATACCGTCCAGTGGACGGTGGACTGGGAATGGCTGTACGGCCCCCTCCCCGCCGGCACCTACCGGCTGGGCAAGGAAATCATAGACTTCCGGGACAGCGGAGATTTTGACAAGCAGATGGCATACGCCCAATTTACCATTTCCTGAGCCAAAAACGCAAGGAGCGTCCCACGGGGTGCTCCTTACGTTTTTCTGAATATATTGTTTTTCAATAAATTTTCATTGAATTATAATACAACATGTGGTATCCTGGAGGGCAGAAAGGGGGCTTTGCCCATGCTGAAACGACTGCTGCTCCTCCTGCCGGTGCTGCTGCTGGCGTCCTGCACCGCCTCGCCGGCAAAAGAGGTATTCCAGGCCCTGGACCTGTCCCTGCCGGAGGGAGACGTCATGGTTGACATCGACACCCACGGGGGCTTCCATGGAGATGGAGAATCCTGTATCGTCCTGGCCTTCACCCCGGAAAAGGGAGCAGACCTGGCGGAAGAGCTTGCCGTACGGAGCGATTGGCAGGCTCTGCCCCTGGGTGACCCGTCTGCCACTTTGATGGAGTCCATCCTCTCCCTGCTGGAGGACGATGGGCTGGACTACACGGTGCCCGCCCAGGGCTGGTACTGGTATCAGGACCGCTCCCCGGCCGGGCACAGCCGGGAATTTCCCCTCAATTGTACCATCGCCATTTACGATCCCCAGAGCTGTCAGCTGGCCTATTTTGAATTGGACACATAATTATGAGAGATTGTATCATAGCTATCTTTCTTTTCACACATTGCTGCGCTATAATAAGAGCAAACTTGACATTCTGCTTTTCTTCCGATAGGATGAAGCAAATAGAAACCGCAAGGAGGGCTTGCCATGCGCAGCGACAATGTGACAAAAGGGGTGGAGCGCGCCCCCAACCGCTCCCTGTTTTACGCTCTGGGCTACACCAAGGAGGAGCTGGAGCGCCCCCTCATCGGGGTGGTATGCTCCTACAATGAGATTGTGCCCGGACATATGAATCTGGACAAGATTGCCGAGGCGGTAAAGGCCGGTGTTCGGGCCGCCGGAGGCACCCCGGTGGAGTTCCCCGCCATCGCCGTGTGCGACGGCATCGCCATGGGCCACATCGGCATGAAATATTCCCTGGTGACCCGGGACCTGATTGCCGACTCCACCGAGGCCATGGCTCTGGCCCACCAGTTTGACGGCCTTGTGATGATTCCCAACTGCGATAAGAATGTCCCCGGCCTTCTCATGGCCGCAGCCCGAGTGAATATCCCCACCATTTTCTGCTCCGGCGGCCCCATGTTGGCCGGCACCCTGAACAGCGGCCGGCGCACCTGCCTCAGCCACATGTTTGAGGCGGTGGGTGCCTACTACGCCGGCAAGCTGGATGAGGAGGGTGTGGAGGAGTACGAGCAGAACGCCTGCCCCACCTGCGGCTCCTGCTCCGGCATGTACACCGCCAACTCCATGAACTGCCTCACCGAGGCCATCGGCATGGCCCTCCGGGGCAACGGCACCATTCCCGCCGTCTACTCCGCCCGGCTCCGTCTGGCCAAGCACGCCGGTATGCAGATCATGGAACTCATCGAAAAGAATATCCGGCCCCGGGACATCATGACCGCCGCCGCCTTCCACAACGCCGAGACGGTGGACATGGCTCTGGGCTGCTCCACCAACACCATGCTCCACCTGCCCGCCATCGCCCACG
>CALWOL010000137.1 GCA_944383135.1 uncultured Flavonifractor sp. | reverse complement strand
ACGGTCAAAGGAGGGATCGTCCAGACATTCCTTGATCCGGGCCAGCTCCACCCCGAGGGCCCGGTAATAGAGAATGTCCTGCAGCCGGTCCACCTCCGCCCCGCCGTAGTAGCGGTAGCCGCTCTCCCCCACCCGGCTGGGCTTCAACAGGCCGATCTGGTCGTACCAGCGCAGAGTGCGGGTGGTCACCCCGGACAGGCGCGACAGCTCCCGAATGGAATACTCCATAAGCATCCCTCCCTGAGAACAGGATAGCAGTTGACGCAGCGTCAAAGTCAAGAGATAAGTTTTCCTTATCGCTGAATCATCTCCTTGACCTGCGGAGCCGAGTAGCGGCGGCTGGCGTTCTCCATACCGTCGGTGGTGGATACTCCGGCACGTCCCCTGGCCGGGCTCCTTTTTCCGCTTGTTGATCGTGGCGTCCCCCTCCAGCCCCTGCATGGAGCCGCTGCGGTCCAGAATGAACACCAGTTCCGTCGAATTCCGCTTCATAAGAAATCCACCTATTCTGTGTTATTTGATTTACAAGCACAGTATAGGGGAATTTGGTTGGAATGGACGCCGGTCAGGCCGGAGCCATCCAGGAAGGACTTGTCCAGAAAGAAAGTCACCTTGTGTTCCCAGTCGTTGAGCAGGCCCAGGGGGCACCGCGCCGTACTGCACATATTCGTCATACAGCACGAAAGTCCCATTTTCCTGCCGTACCAGGAGGGTCCACTGGTCTCCGGAATCCCAGCCCATCAGCCCGTCCGATACGACCTGCGCGGAGGTATCGCGCGCAAAGGTCGGCCAGGACATATACGATGGCCACGCCGGCCGTCAGGCTCATGCTGAGCAATTTGGGCAAAAATGCGTAGAAATACATTGCTCCGCATCCCATAAAAATCCTCCCGGGAGATCAGAGAGGTCACCATTTTACCTTAGAGCTGGAAGATCCCCCGCTGACACAGCCCTTTCAGGACCGTATAAGAGGTGGTGGACTTCCAGCCCAGTTCTTCTTCCGCCATTTTGATGAGGTCCCTGGACGCCATCGGCTCGTGCATCCAGAGCATATCCAAAAAGTGGGATTCCAGTGCTCCCATGGTGGTCATAGGAACTTGTCAACCGCTTCCGCCGATTTTTTACGGTTGGGAGCACCTGCTCAGGGTGCGTATGCCTGCCCATACCAATTCATTCCCTTCACCGCGGCCAGGGAAAACAGGGGCAGGGGAGCTTTCAAACTCCAGGCTGAACGCCTAGGCGATACGGTTGGGTTGCCATGAAAACGGTACGATTATGATACGGCGCGTCAAAAAAGCCCCCACCGCTTGCACTATATATTGTGCTTGCGGTAGGGGCTCGTTGTTTATTTTTCTATATGATGTGTTTGGAATCCCCTATGTCGTCACTCCCATTCGATGGTGGCCGGGGGCTTACTCGTGATATCGTAAACAATGCGGTTGATGCCCTTGACCTCGTTAACGATGCGGGTGGAGATGCGGTCCAGCACGTCGTAGGGAATGCGGGCCCAGTCGGCGGTCATAAAGTCGCTGGTGGTCACCGCCCGGAGGGCCAGGGTATAGTCGTAGGTCCGGCCGTCCCCCATGACCCCCACGGAGCGGGTGTTGGTGAGCACGGCAAAGTACTGGTTGATGTTCTTGTCCTCCCCGGCGTCGGCAATCTCCTGGCGGTAGATGGCATCCGCCTCCCGGAGGGTATCCGCCTTCTCCTTGGTGATGTCCCCGATGATGCGGATGGCCAGGCCGGGCCCGGGGAAGGGCTGGCGGCTCACCAGGTATTCGGGCAGACCCAGCTCCCGGCCCAGCTGCCGCACCTCGTCCTTGAAGAGCAGTCGCAGGGGCTCGATGATCTCCTTGAAGTCCACGTAATCGGGCAGACCACCCACGTTGTGATGGCTCTTGATGACGGCGGCGTCCCCCGCCCCCGACTCAATGACATCGGGATAGATGGTGCCCTGGACCAGATAGTCCACCCGGCCGATCTTTTTGGCCTCCTCCTCAAAGACCCGGATGAATTCCTCCCCGATGATTTTCCGCTTGTGCTCCGGCTCGGACACGCCGGCCAGCTTCAACAGAAACCGGGTCTCGGCGTCCACCCGGACAAAGTTGATCTCCCAGCGGGAGAAGGCGGCCTCCACCTCGTCCCCCTCGTTGAGCCGCATGAGGCCGTGGTCCACAAACACGCAGGTGAGCTGCCTGCCCACCGCCTCAGCCAGCAGGGCGGCGGCCACAGAGGAATCCACGCCGCCGGACAGGGCCAGCAGCACCTTGCCGTCCCCCACCTTCTCCCGGATGGCGGCAATGGCGGTGTTTTTGTAGTCCCCCATGGTCCAGTCGCCGGCGGCGCCGCACACCTCATAGAGGAAATTGCGAATCATGTCGGTGCCGTGCTGGGTGTGGTTCACCTCCGGGTGGTACTGCACGCCGTAAAAGCCCCGCCGCTCATCCGCGATGGCCACATTGGGGCAGGCGGCGGTGTGGGCGGTGAGGGCAAAGCCCTGGGGCACCCTGGCCATGTAGTCCCCATGGCTCATCCAGGAGATGCCCCGCTCCGGCAGGCCCTTGAAGATCTTGCAGCCGGTGTCGTACCAGGTCTCGGTCTTGCCGTACTCCCGGGCGGTGTCCTCCTGGGCGGCGGTGACCTCGCCCCCCAGGGTGTGGGCCATGAGCTGGCAGCCGTAGCAGATGCCCAGCACCGGCACCCCCAGCTCAAAAATCGCGGGGTCCACGTGGGGGGCCTTTTCGTCATACACGCTGTTGGGGCCGCCGGTGAAGATGAAGCCGATGGGCTCCATGGCGCGCAGCTGCTCCAGAGGGGTGGTGTAGGGCTTGACCTCGCAGTACACCCCGCACTCCCGGACCCGGCGGGCGATAAGCTGGTTGTACTGGCCGCCGAAGTCCAGGACAATCACGGTCTGATGGGACATGCAGGTTCCTTCTTTCTGTGAAATCTATGGTCATTTGAGGCAGACAAAATTTTACGGTTAAGGATATCACATTTTCCCCAAAAACGCAAGATTTCCAATGGAAAAGCCGCCGGGCCAGATGGTCCGGCAGCTCTGTTCAGGGCTGCACTTCCGCTCCGCCCCACTCCACGGCGGTGAAGCCGGTGCGCTCCGGAGCGGCCAGGCTCTGGGGCTCCACTTCCACCGGCCCGTCCAGGCCCTTCCAGGCCATAAATACCCGAATGAGGGTATCCGGGGCCGGGTCGATGGCCAGCGCCGCCCCGTCGGTATAGGCCGTGGTCTGGAAGGAGATCAGATTGTAGGGATTCCCCTCCATCCTGGGCAGCCAGTAGATGATGAACTCGCCGGCCTCCTGGTCGGTGAGCCCCAACTGGGCCAGGGCCTCCTCCAGGAAGGCGGCGGTATCCGCCCCCGCCACACAGAACCCGGTGGAGAAGTCGTACGCCGTATCCGTCACCCCCTCCCAGAACAGGCAGTAGTACTGCCGTCCGGTGTCCGGGTCGGTGAGGGTACCGTCTGGAGAAGCATCCACCGTCCAGCCGTCCTCATAGGCGGGGTAGGTGGAAGTAAGCGTGCCGTCAAAGTCCAGCGTGACGTTTACCCGCGTCATCTCCTCCGGGTAGAGGTAGAGCACCGGCTTCTCCGTGGTCGCCCCCATCACGCACCCGGACAGCCCCACCGCCAGCAGGCCTGCCGCCAGGGCCATGGTCAGCCATCTGCGCATAAAAATTCCTCCTTCCAAATTCTTTTGTCTATTTTATCAGACGAATTTGAAAGGAGGAAGTTCCCAATTTCTTTAGATCTGGGTGATATCAATGGGCCGCAGGTCGGAGGACCGGCCCTGAGTGCGGACGGTGAGCATGGCCCGGGCGGTGTCGATGGCGGTGATGCAGGCCACGGAGTGCTCCACGGTGGAGCGGCGGATGCGGAAGCCGTCGGTATCGTGGCGGCGGCCCCGGGTGGGGGTGTTGATGACCAGGTCCACGGTGCCGGAGGCGATCATATCCAGGATATTGGGGTGGGCCTCGGACACCCGGGCCACCTTCCGGGCGGGGATGCCGGCGGCGTTGAGGGCGTCGCAGGTGCCGCTGGTGGCCAGAATTTCAATGCCCATGTCGGCGAAGCCCTGAGCGATGCCCAGCAGCTCTCCCTTGTCCTCGTCCTTCACGGTGACGATGATGCGCCCGCCGCTCTTGGGGGCCTTCATATTGGCGCCCTTGAAGGCCTTCAGCAGGGCCTGGGGGAAGGACTCGGCCAGGCCCAGGCACTCGCCGGTGGACTTCATCTCCGGGCCCAGACCGGTGTCCACGTCGGTGAGCTTCTCAAAGGAGAACACCGGCATCTTGACCGCGTAGTAGTCGGCCTCCCTGTAAATGCCGGTACCGTAGCCCAAATCCTTCAGCTTCTGGCCAAGCATCACCTTGGTGGCCAGGTCGATGATGGGCACCCCGGTGACCTTGGAGATATAGGGGATGGTGCGGGAGGAGCGGGGATTGACCTCGATGACGTACACCGTGTCGTCGTAGATGACGAACTGGATATTCACCAGGCCCACCACCCCCAGGGCCTTGGACAAATCATAGGTGTAGCGGTAAATGGTATCCTTGTGCTTGTCCTCGATGTGGATGGGGGGATAGACGGAAATGCTGTCGCCGGAGTGTACGCCGGCCCGCTCGATGTGCTCCATGATGCCGGGGATGAGCAGGTCCTCCCCGTCGAACACGCCGTCCACCTCCACC
>CALWOL010000136.1 GCA_944383135.1 uncultured Flavonifractor sp. | reverse complement strand
CGGGTGCCTTTTCCGGCGGCCAGCACCGCCGCTTTTACCGTATGTTCCATATCAGTCCCTCGTCTTTCCTCTTGATTTCCTACGCGTCTCAGCGCACCTGGTTTCCATCCAGGAAAACCGCCTGAATTTCCCCTCTCCAGTCCAGGGGGTGGCCGGCGGTCACCACAATGTCGGCGTCCTTGCCGGGGGTCAGGGTACCCACCCGCTTGCTCAGCCCGGCAATCTCCGCCGGGACGGAGGTGATGGCCGCCAGGGCGGCCTCCTCCTCCATGCCTCCCCGCACCGCCATGGCGGCGCACAGGGGGAGGTACTGAATGGGGGTCTCCGGGTGGTCCGTGCAGATGGCCACCTTCACCCCCGCCTTGGCCAGCAGCGCGGGATTTTCCAGCCGCTGGCCCACCAGCTCCGGCTTGGAGCGGTCGGTGAGACAGGGCCCGGTAATCACCGGCACGCCCTCGGCGGCCAGCAGCTCCGCCACCCGGTAGCCCTCGGTGCCGTGAACCAGCACGCAGTCCAGCCCAAACTCCCGGCTGATGCGTACCGCCGTGGCAATGTCGTCCGCCCGGTGGGCGTGGAAGTGAGCGGGGACATCTCCCTCCACCACCGGGGCCAGAGCCTCCAGCTTGGCATCAAAGTCGGGCATGTCCTCCTCCGGGTCCTCGTCGGCCTTGGCCTGCTTGTCCTGATACTCCTGGGCCTTGGCCAGATTCTCCCGGATGATGGCGGCGGTGGCCATCCGGGTCACCGGGGTCTCCTTCCGCTCGTTGTACACCGACTTGGGGTTCTCCCCCAGGGCGAATTTCATGGCGGCGGGGGCCTTTACCACCATCTCATCCACCCAGCGGCCGTTGGTTTTCAGGGCCGCAAACTGTCCGGCAATGGGGTTGGTCGAGCCGGGCCCGGTGAGCACCGTGGTGACACCCCCCCGGCGGGCCTCCTCAAAGCCCCGGTCCAGAGGGTTCACCCCGTCAATCGCCCGGAGCTGAGGGGTGCAGGGGTCGGTGGACTCGTTGCCGTCGTCCGCCTCAAAGCCCAGGGCATCCCCAAACAGCCCCAGGTGGCAGTGGGCGTCAATGAAGCCGGGGAGAATGTGCCCCCCCCGGGCATCCAGTCCCTCCGGCGTGCCTTCCAGCTCCTCCATGGGGCCCACCGCCGTGATTTTGCCCCCCTCAAAGGCCACATAGCCCCGTTCCATCACCGGCCCATCCATGGGATGGACCACGCCATTGTAGATAATCATGCAACCGCGCCTTTCGACAAAACTTTCGTTTGACATTTTATGGAATATCTGATAAGCTATGCTCACAGCTTATCCAATATGTGTGTACGATCCATTCTCCCGCAGACATCTGGATTTGGGCGCCTCCGTCGGAGGCGCCCCTTTTTTATCCCTCAAGGGTGTACTGCTCCACCAGGGTCACGTCCGCCTCCAGCCAGAGTCCTTCCCGCCAGAAGCGCAGGGTAAGCACATCCCCCGCCGACAGCTGCTCCTTCACCGCCAGCAGCTCGTCGGTGGTGGTAATGGGCGTGCCGTTGGCCAGGGTAATGATGTCCCCCACCTCCAGCTTGCCGTCGGCGTCGGCGCCGGCCTGGACGGATTCCACCCGTACCCCGGCGGGCATGCTGCCGTAAGCCGTCACCGCCCGCACAGTAATGCCGATGGTGGGCCGGCCGGTGACCACCCCGTGGGCAATCAGCTCATCCACGATGGTCTTGACGGTGGCGGTGGGAATGGCGAAGCCCAGTCCCTCCACCGTGCTGTCATAGGACTCCATTTTCAGGTTGGTGATGCCCACCACCTGGCCGTACTGGTTGATGAGGGCGCCGCCGGAGTTGCCGGAATTCAGGGCGGCGGTGGTCTGGAGGAGGACCATGGTGTAGCCGTCCACATACACATCCCGGTTGATGGCGGAAATGATGCCGTCGGTCATGGTGCCCCGCAGCTCCTCCCCCAGGGGATTGCCGATGGCCAGCACCGTGTCCCCCACCTGGAGGGCGGAGGAGTCCCCGAACCGGGCGGGGGTGAGGTCCCGGGCGTCAATCTTCAGCACCGCCAGGTCGCTCTGCACGTCATAGCCCACCAGCAGGG
The DNA here is from genome assembly GCA_944383135.1 of uncultured Flavonifractor sp. Classification (GTDB taxonomy): domain Bacteria; phylum Bacillota; class Clostridia; order Oscillospirales; family Oscillospiraceae; genus Flavonifractor. The sequence continues at coordinate 6,421 of CALWOL010000136.1, read as the reverse complement.
CGGGATATACCTGCTCATCCTGGAGCACCGCCGACACCTGGCCGCATCCCTCAATCACGTGGGCGTTGGTAATCAGATAGCCGTTTTCCGTCATAATCACTCCGGTACCGAAATACATACCCTGGTCGGAGACGGCCCGGATGCTGACGATGGAGGCGATGTTTTCCTGATAAATCTGCTGAAAGCTGTGGGGCTCCTCCCCCACAGCGGCTGCAATGGTCAGAGTGGTGCCGTCCCCGGTGGGAGCCCGCTCCACCGTGGTCTTGCCGGAGGGGACCTCCTCCGCCGTCCAGTCCTCCCCGTTCTCCCAGGGCTGCCGCCCCTCCTGCCGGAACTGGGTCTCTGTCTCCGCCAGGCGGGAGGCGTCCCAGGCGGCCATCAGGGCGGTGCCCCCCGCCAGCACCAGCAGGGTGCAGAGAAAGAGCACCACCGCCTTCCCTCCGCCCCGGCGGCGGGAAGGCCGGGCGGCGGGCGGCGCGGGCCGGACGGCGGGCGGCAGCTCCTCCCGGTCATAATAGTAGCCCCGCATACTTCCCCCTTACGCCAGGGTCAGCGTGAACACAAACTCCGTCACGCCGTCCTGGCTGGTTACGGTAATGTTTTCCTTGTGGTTGTTCAAAATGGTTTTTACAATATACAGGCCCAGGCCTACTCCCTCCCGGTCCACGCTGCGGGATTTGTCGCTCTTGTGGAAGCGGTCGAAAATCATGGCCAGCTCGTCGGGGGGAATGGTCTGGCCGGTGTTGCGCACCGACACGTGGGCCTTGCCGCCCTTGGCGGCGATGGAGATACCCATGGTGCTCCCCTCCGCGGAGAACTTGATGGCGTTGTCCAGCAGATTGTAGCACACCTGGGTGATGGCGTCCGGATCGCCCCACACCATCACCGCCCCGTCGGGCAGCTGGGTGTCCACATCCAGGTGCCGGGAGTTGATTTTGGTCTCCAGACTCACCAGCACCCGCAGCATCACCTCGGACACGTCAAACTGCTCCTGGGCGGTGACGTTCTCCGCGGACTGAAGCCGGCTCAGATCCAGCATCCGCCGCACCAGCCGGGACAGCCGCCGGGTCTCGGCGGAGATGGTCTGGAGGGCGGCCCGCTCCTTGTCGGGGGTGATGGTGCCGTCCAGAATGCCGTCGGAGAAGCCGGCAATGGTGGTCATGGGAGTTTTCAGCTCGTGGGAGATGTTGGCCACAAACTCGGAACGGCGCTCCTCACTCTTGGAGATGGAGTCGGCCATGGCGTTGAAGGCCTCCGCCAGCTCCCCCACCTCGTCTTTGCGGTCCTCGTAGCCGGTGACCCGCACGTCGTATTCCCCATGGCCGAATTTCCGGGCGGTCTCGGCAATCTCCTTCAGCGGCTTGGTCTGCTTCAGGGAGGTGACCGAGCTGGTGAGGAAGGCGATGCACAGCACCACAATGGCGGTGAAAATGAAGATGGAGGTGAAGGCCCGCCACAGCTCGGTGAGGCTGGAGGCCTCCGCCGCCACATAGGCCACGCCCACCATGCTCTGCCTGCTCTGCCCGCTGGCCAGGTCCACCGTCTTGACTACAATGGGCGTGCCCGCCACGTAGCGCTTTTCCGGGAAAAATCCACCCAGGTCGCTCATGCCGGTATAGGCGCCCCCCTGGGCCACCTCCTCCGCGATGCTCCGGGGCAGATAGCTCCCCTCCAGCTCCTGATAGCTGCGCACGGTGGAGCCGTCGGTGGAGACCACCAGCTCCCCGTCCGCCTCGGTAATGAGCACCACCGCGTCGGAAATCCGGGCGATGGTGGCAATCATGGCGATGTAGACGTCATCCTCCACACTCACTCCCAGGGAGCGGGATTGGGAGGTAAAGTTGGCCACATAGTCGGCGTTGCGCTCCATGGCGTCCCGGGTCTGCCGGAGCGTGTACTGGTAGGACAGGGTAAAAAAGGCGGTGCCCAGCAGGGCAAAGGAGATGAGGATCATCCCCGCCGTCAATACAAACTGCCGCTTGTAGAGGCTTCTCATGTGCCGCTCACAACCTCAAACTTATAGCCCACGCCCCATACGGTTTTCAGGGACCACTGGCTGGAGACCCCCTCCAGCTTTTCCCGCAGGCGCTTGATGTGCACATCCACCGTCCGGGAGTCGCCGAAGTAGTCAAAGCCCCACACCTCGTCCAGCAGCTGGTTGCGGGTAAAGACCCGGTTGGGGGAGGCGGCCAGGTGGTACAGAAGCTCCAGCTCCTTGGGCGGCGTGGCAATCCGCTTGCCGTCCACCAGCAGCTCATAGGAGTCCAGGTTGATGACCAGCTTGTCAAAGGACAGCTTTTTGGCGCCGCTGCCGTTCTCCTCCCCGCCGAAACGGCGGAGCACGGCGTGGATGCGGGCCAGCACTTCCTTCATTTCAAAGGGCTTGACGATATAGTCGTCCGCACCCCCCTCCAGACCGGCCACCTTGTCCTGGGTCTCCCCCTTGGCGGTGAGCATGATGACGGGAGTCTTATCGTTCTCCCGAATCTTCTTCAGCACCGACCAGCCGTCCATGACGGGGAGCATGATGTCCAGCAGCACCAGGTCCGGATGGAAGGAGCGGAAGAGCTCCACCCCCTTGCCGCCGTCTCCGGCCACCGCCGTCTCAAACCCCTCTTTTTCCAGATAAAGGTGGAGCAGCTCCGCAATGTTGGACTCATCTTCCACGATGAGGACTTTCTTGGCCATAACGCACCGTCCTTTTCTTGTACTTGCGCAGATTTTCTCTTCTCATTATAGTCTTATCCGCCCTGTTTAGGGTGAATTTTTTGTAAATGTGCGCTATACGTAGGCTCTGTCCAGCTGGAGCACCGCATAGTAGGAAGGGTTCAGCTCCTGGATTTTCCGGGTAATCTCCCGGATAATCTCCTCGTCGGACAGCCTGCACCGGCGGGGCACCAGCACGTCAAAAATCAGATTGGTGTGCTGGGGTCCGCGGGTAACCCGGAAGTCGTGGATGGTCATCTCCCCGTCCACCGTTTTGGCCAGGGCCCGCACCTGCTCCCGCAGGCGGTTAACCTCCTCGTCCTCGGTGGCGATGGGGTCCATGTGGACGGTGGTCTCCACCCCGTATTTTTCCAGAATCTCCCGCTCGATGTGGTCAATGGCGTCGTGGGCCTCCATAATGTCGGCGTTCTGGGGCACCTCGGCGTGGAAAGAGCACATCCGCCGGCCGGGACCGTAATCGTGGATGACCAGGTCGTGCATCCCCACCACCTGCCGGTGGCTCATTACCAGCTCCTGAATGTTCTTCACCAGGGCGGGGTCCGGTGCGGTACCCAGCAGGGGGTCAATGGTGTCCCTGGCCGCGCCCCAGCCCGCCCGCAGGATGAATACCGCCACCACCGCGCCCAGCCAGCCGTCGATGCTCACTCCGGTCAGGCCCCCCACCAGGGTGCCCGCCAGCACGGCGGAGGTGGCCGCCGCGTCGGAGAGGGAGTCGGCGGCGGTGGCCTCCATGGCCGCCGAGCCGATGCGCCTGCCCAGCCTCCGGTTAAACAGGCACATCCACAGCTTCACCAGGATGGAGGCCGCCAGAATCCCCACCGACAGCAGGGAGAAGGTTACCTCCTCCGGGTGAAAAATCTTCCCCAGGGAGGTTTTGCCCAGCTCCACCCCCACCATCAGAATGAGCAGGGACACCAGCAGCCCCGCCAGATACTCCATGCGGCCGTGGCCGAAGGGATGGCCGTCGTCCGCCTTCTGTCCCGCCAGCTTGAATCCCACCAGAGTGACCACCGAGGAGCCGGCGTCGGACAGGTTGTTGAAGGCGTCCGCCGTCACCGCGATGGAGCCGGTGAGCAGACCGGCCAGCAGCTTTCCCGCCGACAGCAGCAGATTGAGAAAAATACCCACACCGCCGGACAGCATACCGTACCGCTCCCGGACGGCGGGGTCCCCCACGTTCTCCCAGTCCGGGATAAAGCGCCGGACCAACCCCTCAATCATAGCGTAAGACCTCCCAAAACAGCTTACTTTTGATTATCGCACGTCCCATCTCCCACGTCAAGCGACGGCTGTCCCTCCCCCCGCTTTCACCGGAAAAACCTTTTGTTGTCCGCCCTCATCCATGTTATAATAAGGTAACTGAAATGGGAAATGGAGGGAGCGAAGATGGACAACAGCCCCGGCGGACTCCAGCAGGCGGACCTCAGCCAGGCCGATTTTCGGGAAATCTGCGAAAACCTGTACGACGGCATCCATATCACCGACGGGGAGGGCCGCATCCTCTTCGTCAACGAGGCGTATACCCGCACCACCGGCATCAAGCCGGAGGAAATTCTGGGCCGGACGGTATCGGACATCGAGCAGGAGGGACGGCTGTATAAGGGCTCGGTCACCGGCATGGTGCTGGAGCAGCGCAAGCGGGTCAACTCCGTGGCCACCATTTACAGTCTGAACAAGGAGGTGCTGGTCACCGGCACTCCGGTGTTTGCCCCCAACGGCAGCATCAAAATGGTGGTAACCAACACCCGGGACTTCCCCGAGCTCAAGCAGCTGGAGCATCAGCTGCTCACCGTCACCGAGGAGAGCCGGAAGGACAACGAGGAGCTGGCCTACCTCCGCCAGCAGCAGGCCGGAGGCAAACGCCTGTACTACCGCAGCGACGCCATGCGTCAGGTGGTGGAGCTCATCCATACCGTCGCGCCCACCGACGTCACCGTACTCATCACCGGAGAGTCCGGCACCGGCAAGGAGCTCATCGCCAACGAGATCTATCAGAACAGCAACCGCAAGGGCAGGCCCTTCATCAAGGTCAACTGCGCCGCCATTCCCGGCGAGCTGCTGGAGTCGGAGCTCTTCGGCTATGAGGAGGGGGCCTTCACCGGCGCCCGCCGCTCCGGCAAAACCGGCATGTTCGAGCTGGCCAACAACGGCGTGCTGCTGCTGGACGAAATCGGCGATATGCCCCTTCCCCTCCAGGCCAAACTGCTGCGGGTGCTCCAGCAGCGGGAGATTATGCGCATCGGCGGCAGCAAGACCATCAAACTGGATTTGCGGGTCATCGCCTCCACCAACCTGGACCTCCAGGAGGAGGCCCGCCAGGGCCGGTTCCGGGAGGATTTGTACTACCGGCTCAACGTGGTGCCCATTGAACTCAAGCCGCTGCGGGAGCGGAAGGAGGATATTCCCTACCTGGTGGACCGGTTCTGCGAGGATTTCTCCAAAAAATACGGCAAGGATACCCACATCAGCGCCGCCGGTATGGATTTGCTGCAAAGCTACCGCTGGCCGGGCAACATCCGGGAGCTGGAAAACCTGCTGGAGCGCATCGTGGTCACCAACTCCGGCGGCATCATCACCCGGGACGTGGTCTACGCCGCCCTCAACCCCGACGGAGGCTATTCCCACCTGTCCTCCTCCACCACCTCCGGCACCCTCCGGGAGCAGGTGGCGGAATTTGAGCGGGAAATCATCCTCCGGGCCATTGAGCGGGAGGGCTCCCTCCGCAAGGCCGCCAAGGCGCTGGGCGTGGACCACTCCACTCTGGTAAAAAAATATCAGCGGCTCCATCCGGAGCCCGGTCCGCCCTCCGAGCGGTGAATTTCGTCACCGCCCCTGGTGATTTTTTTCACCAGGGGCGGTTTTTCTTTGTGTCCCAAGGCTTTTACCATCCTTTTCCGTTTTATGAGCCGCGGTCCGGGTTCCGCCTCCCCAATTCATGTGGTGAAAAATTTCACCGTATGCGGATTGTGTCAGAATTTCCTCACATGTTCGTTTTTCCTTGCGCGCCAAGGGATTGCGGACTTTTTTCCGTCTTTTTGGTTTTTGGCACAGCAATTGCAATAAAAGAGGGCGAATAGAAACCGGAGCGGAGCTGATTCCGCTCCCCGCGAAAAGGAGAGGTGTTTTCAAATGGATAAGACCATCATCACCGTAGCCACCACCGGCGCCTGGCCCACTAAGAAGAACAACCCCAACGTGCCCATGACGCCCGAGGAGATTGCCGAGGACGTGTACGCCTGCTGGAAGGCGGGCGCCGCCGTCGCCCACCTGCACATGCGGGACGACGAGGGCAAGGGCACCATGGATAAGAACCGCTTTGCCAAGACCGTGGAGCTGCTGCGCACCAACCATCCCGACTGCGACATCATCCTGAACATGACCACCTCCGGCGACCTGAACGCCACCGAGGAGACCCGCCAGATTCACCTGAAGGAGCTGCGCCCCGAGATGGGCTCCTACGACTGCGGCTCCATGAACTGGCTGCACACCTCTCTCTTCCTCAACCCCCCCGCCTTCCTGGAGGAGCTGGGCCAGAACATGCAGGCCTGGGGCGTGAAGCCCGAGATTGAGGCCTTTGACCCCGGCATGATCGCCAACGCCGCCTACTACCTGAAGAAGGGCGTGCTGAAGGCCCCCCTGCACTTCCAGTTCTGCATGGGCTGCGCCAACGGCATCCCCGGCTCCATGAAGAACC
>CALWOL010000135.1 GCA_944383135.1 uncultured Flavonifractor sp. | reverse complement strand
CTCCGGGATATTGTCCCCGTCGTTGTCCACCGTCAGCACCGCCCACCGGCCCTCCTTGCCCGCCTTCACGGTGACTGTTCCGCCGGGGGTACAGTGGCGCAGGGCGTTGGAGGCCAGGTTGGCGGCCACGCTCTCCAGCCGGGCCCGGTCCCCCTGGGTCCACACCGGGGACAGGTCCAGCTTCAGGGTGATCCCCTTCTGCTCCACAGGCAGGACCAGCCGGTCAAAGACCTCTTTCACCAGGGCGGACAGCTCCACCGGCTCCCGGTTCAGGGCCTCACCCCGCTCCAGCCGGGACAGGTCCAGCAGGGCGGCGGTGAGAGCGGCCATCCGGTCGGTCTCGGAGAGCACCACGTCCAGGTACTCCTCCCGCTTGGCCGGGTCGATGTCCTCCTTCAGAGATTCGGCGTGGGCCCGGAGGATGGCCAGGGGCGTTTTCAGCTCATGGGCCGCCGCCCGGGTAAAGGCCCGCTCCCGGCGTATGGCCCGGTACTCCAGCCAGGACGTCAGAACGGCCAGGAATACCGCCGCCGCCAGGGTAAGCAGGATCACGGGGCTCAGACCGGTGAGAGCGTACAGCTTGGGCAGGAAATGGTTGACCGCCACAGGCCGCACGGCGCCGGCCACCAGATAGGCATTGGAATGCCGGCCGCCGCCATAGGCCAGCCTCTCCTGGGACCACTGGGGAAACCGCTCCTCGATCTCATCCACCTCCGCCTCCATGGCGCGGTAACGCTCCAGCTGAGGCTCCGGATCTCCCCGGCCCAGCAGGGGAGAATAAAACTCCACCCAGGTGCAGGAATAGGACTCCGGCGCCTGACCGGGGAACAGGTTGGCCTGCGTATCGACCAGCACCACTTCCTCCGTTTCAAAGAGGAGGGTCAGCTTCTGCACATACAGCGCCTCTCCTTCCCGCCAGCCCACTGCCTGGACGCCGGTGAACCGCGGTCTCACATCATCGTCATACCGGTAGAACACCTGCTTCGGATAGCCATTCAAAATCTCCAGCGCCGCCAGCATCTCCTCATCGGTCATGGCGGGGTCAAAAACCAGATACACGATGGAGTCCTCCTCCGGATCCGTCTCCCCGGTCATTCCGGTATACCCTACCAGCATCTGCGTCTGGCCCAGCCGGTCTCCGTCCTTTTCGTAGATGCGCAGAAAGAGCTGACCCCCATAGTCCCGGAGCAGGTGCTCACCCATCATGGTGAGCTGGGCGGAGCAATAGCCGTCCTCCCAGGGAAGGAACCGGACGATACCCAGATCCTTCGGCTGGGCGCTGAAAGTGACCTCCCCGGTTCTGATCCGCATAGGCAGATCACTGTACTGCTGTACGACATCCTCCTGGCACCATCGGTAGTTGACCCAGACCAGGGCGGCCATGACCGCCCCCCACAGCAGCAGAAAGATGGCCAGTTTCCCTGCCAGGTACTTGAAAAACAGCCGTTTCTCCTTCATATCAGCCGCCCTCCATTCGATATCCCGCCTTGAACACCGTCTGAATCTGCCTACCCGCCGGACCCAACGCGGAGCGCAGGCGCTTGATGCGCACATCCACCGCCCGCTCGCCGCCGTCAAAGTCGATGCCCCACACCTTGTCCAGCAGCTGCTCACGGCTGAGCACCTGGCCCTTGTTGCGCATGAGGCAGAGCAGCAGGGCGTACTCCCGGGGGGACAGCTCCACTTCCGCCCCGGCCACGGTACAGCGCCGCCGGAGAGGCTCCAGGGTGATGGCCCCGCAGGTGAGCTTTTCGCCGTCCTCCCCCCGGCTGCGGCGGATCAGGGCTTTCGTCTTGGCCAGCAGTACCGCCAGAGAGAAGGGTTTCGTCACATAGTCGTCCGCCCCCAGCTCGTAGCCCCGGAGCATGTCCCGCTCCTCTCCCAGGGCGGTGAGGAACAGGACGGGCACCCGGCTGTGCTCCCGCACAGTCCGGCACACCGCAAAGCCGTCGGCCTGGGGCATGAGCACGTCCAGCAGCACCGCGTCGTAGTCCCGCTGCCGCAGCAGCTCCAGGGCCTCCGCCCCGTCTTTGGCCAGGTCGCAGGCCACCCCGTGGGCCTGAAAATAGTCCCGGACGATGGCGCGCATCTTCTCCTCGTCCTCGGCCAGCAGCACCCGCTCTTCCATCTTCTCCCCTCCTTTCGCCCTCAGAATAGCACCCGGTTGTGTCGGTTTGATGTCACGGAGAAAAATATCCCGGAGGAAGGTCTCCTCCGGGATAGATGCGTCTGTTATCGCCGTCCGGCGCCGCCGCCCCGGAAACCGCCGCCGCCCCGGAAGGAGCCGCCTCCGCGGAAAGAGCCGCCGCCGAAGCCGCCCCGGCCCGCGCCGCCGCCCCGGAAGCTGCCGCCGCCATGGAAACCGCCGCCGCCCATGGGAGGCCGGGGGCCTCTGGGCGGTCTGGGCGGCCGGGGGCGGGGGGGCCGGCCGAAGATAAAGGGCCGGTAGAGGTAAGGGGGCGGGGGCATGCCGGGCATCAGGTACCGGCGGCGGTAGCGCCGGTAGCGCCAGCCGTCCGCCGCGCACACCACGATCACCAGCACCACAATCACAAAGAACAGGCCGAAGGCGCCGAAGCCGAACAGGGGCCCCACATAGCCGTAGACAGAATCCGGCTCAGGCTCCGGGTAGTACAGATCCCCCTGCCCTCCGCCGGCGGTGCTGCCGGCGTAATAGCTCTCATACCACCCATAAATGGCGTCGAAAAAGTCCCGGGTGGCCTGGTCATATTCCCCGGCGTCATAGCCGTCGTAAAAATACTGCTCCAGATACTGCTCCACGCGGGAGGCGGGCAGGGCGTCCTCCAGACCGGCGCCGGTCATGGCCCACACCTTGTTCTCCCCCACGGCGTACACCAGCACAAAGCCGTTGTTCCGGTCCGCGTCGCCGATGCCGCCCCAGTTCTCCACCACGCCCATGGCGTAGTCGGCGGAGTCCATGCCGTCCATAAAGTCCACCGTCACCACCACAATCTGGCCGCCGGTGGCGGCAAACAGGCTCTCGTTTTTGCTGACAATGTACTGCTCGGTGCTGTCGCTGAGCACATCGGCGTAGTCCGCCACATAAAAGGCGTCGGTGGGCTCCACCACCGCAGCGGCGGCGGTGCCCAGCAGCCCCGCCGCCAGCGCCAGACAGAGCAGCACGCTCCAAAGTTTCTTTCTCATGGGTTCCTCCTATGCAAAGAGTTCCGCGGACCCTACAAAGGTCAGTCTGGACAGGAGGCTGGCGGGAAAGGCCCCCAGCACCTCGTCATTGAACCGCTCCGCGGCGTCGTTATAGCCGTCCCGGGCGATGGTGTCCGCCTCAGAGGCCAGGTCGGTGCGGAAGCCCCGGACATACCGGCTGTCCTTGTCGGTGAGGTCACAGGCCTCCAGCTCGTCCAGCACGGCGGCAGCCTCGGCCTGAAGCTGGGTATAGTCGGTATAGCTGTCCGCAATGCCCTGCCGCTGGCCCAGCGCCTCCCGGCTGTCCCGCAGGGCGGCCAGGGCGTCCTCCTCCAGGTAGCGCGCCCCCACCGTCACTATGTTGGCGGTGATGTCCAGGCAGTCCTGCAAATCCCCGGCGATGGAGGCAAACTGCTCCTCCACCCTGGCCCGCTCGCTCACCAGGGAGCGGTGGGAGCCCAGCAGCACCGACAACACAATGACCACCGCCAGCACCACCATGCCCCCGGTGTAACTCTTGAGGAATTTCATGGTTTAACCCCGCAGCTCCAGCAGCTTCTGCTTCAGCTCGCCCTCGATTCTCCCCAGCTCCACCTCGGCCTCCCGGCGCTTCTGGGCGCCCTCCTGCTGGATTTTCATCACCTCGTCCAGGGTGGAGATGAGCTGCTGGTTGGTGTGCTGGAGGGTCTGGATATCCACCACGCTCCGCTCGGCCTCCCGGGCGGTCTCCACGGTGCCCATCTTCAGCATGTCGGCGTTTTTCTGCAGCAGCTCGTTGGTCATGTTGGTCACCGCGCTCTGGGCGGCGGTGGCCTGCCTGGAGTGCTCCAGCCCCAGGGCCAGCACCATCTGGCTCTTCCACAGGGGGATGGTGTTCACCAGGGAGGACTGAATCTTCTCCAGCATCAGCGCGTCGTTGTTCTGGATGAGCCGGGTCTGGGGACCCATCTGAATGGAAATCATCCGGGTGAGCTCCAAATCGTGGATTTTCTTCTCAAACCGGGCGCACATGTTGGCCAAATCGTTGTAGGCCTGGGCGTCCTCCTGGCTGCCGGACTGGGCCGCCTTCTGCCGCAGCTGCTCCAGCTGGCCGGCGCGCACCTGCTCCAGCCGCTTCTTGCCCGCCAGGATATACATGGTGAGCTCCTTGTAGTACTTGGTGTTCAGCTCATACATCTTGTCCAGCATGGCGATGTCCTTCATCAGGGTCACCTGATGGCCCTCCAGGACGGTGACAATCTTGTCCACATTGGCCTCCGCTTTGGAGTAGGAGGCCTTCATGGCCTCCAGCTCGTTGCGCTTTTTCTTAAAAAAGCCGAAAATGCCCTTCTCATCCTCATCCTGACCAAAACCCTTCAGCTCCACCACCAGGGAGGACAGGGCCTGGCCCACCTCCCCCAAGTCCTTGGTGCGCACGGAGTTGAGGGTACTCTCCGAGAAGCCGGCAATGTTCTTCTGGGCCGCCGCGCCATACTGGAGCACCACGTTGGAGTCGGTGATGTCAATCTTCTGGGCAAAGTCGTCCACCATCTTCCGCTCCGCCTCGGTGAGCTGGCTCTCGTCCAGCTTGACGGCGTTGGCCTCCCGCTGGGCCTCCGCCGCGGAGGCGTCGGGGGTCAGGGTGAGGCTGGGAGCCTCCGGAGCCTGGGCCTGGGCGGCAGCGCCGCTGCCCAAATCGGGGGTAAGCGTCAGCTCGGGGGTGAAATCGGTCTGATCCGTCATAGTTACTCGCTCCTTTTATTCAACTTGTCCCAGCTGGGTACCGGCCAGCCCCTCCCGGGCCAGCATCTGCTCCAGCACAGTGATGTCCGTGGAAATGTCCAAAGCCTCGTGGGCAAACAGGGCGTCCAGCTGTTTGTCAAACGCCGCGCAGATTTGCCCCAGCATGGCCTCGATTTTGCCCATGGTGCCGTCAATATTGGCCCCTGCCACCCCCGCCGCGTCCATCCGGTCATAGGCGTTGAGCAGCTTTAGGGTGGTGGGCAGGTAGTAGTTCAGAAACTGCCGGATTTGGGGCAGCTTGCTCCGGTCCTGGGCCACCAGATCAAAGATTTTGCCGGTAACCGCCTCGATATGGGCAATCCGGGCGGAGAGCTGCTCGTCGGTAATGCTGTCATTGAGCCGCCGCAGCTCGGACAGGGCCCGCCGCCGCTCCTGAAGCAGGGGGTCCTCCGGCTCCGGCTCCCGCACGGGTGGCTCCTCGTCCGCCACAATCAGCACCCGGTCGGGGAAGAGCTTCCGCCCCAGCAGCCAGGCCAGCACCGAGCAGACCGCCGCCAGCAGAAAGTGCCACCAGGCGTACAGGGGGCCGAAAACCGCCCACGCCGCCCATACCGCCGCCGCCAGATAGAGGGGGCCGGGGGATTTCTTGATGAGCTTTGCCATTGACAAATCCTCCAAAAAAGGGGTTGGTTTTATTGTACCTTTCCCCCTGAGCGGTGTCAAGAACACGTTGACTTTAGAAAAAAAACTGGGTATGATGAAAGGTAAGTACCGATTTAAAGAGAGGAAGTCCGCCTATGCTCAGCCTGAAAGATTTCAAAGACGCCCGCCACGTGCTGGAGCCGGTGCTCCGCCGGACCAAGCTGGTGCGCAGCTATCCCTTTTCCCAGACCACCGGCAACCGGGTGTATGTCAAGCCGGAAAATATGCAGGTCACCGGCGCTTACAAGATTCGGGGCGCCTTCTACAAAATCAGCACCTTGTCCCAGGAGGAGAAGGAAAAGGGCCTGGTCACCGCCTCGGCGGGCAACCACGCCCAGGGGGTGGCCTACGCCGCCCAGCGCGCCGGGGTGGCCGCCACCATCGTCATGCCCACCACCACTCCCCTGGTGAAGGTGAACAACACCAAGAACTACGGCGCCAAGGTGGTGCTTCACGGGGAGACCTTTGACGACGCCGCCGCCCTGGCCGCCAAGCTGTCGGAGGAGGAGGGGCTGACCTACGTCCACCCCTTCAATGACCTCACCATCGCCACCGGACAGGGCACCATTGCCTATGAAATCTTTAAGGACCTGCCCGACGTGGACATCATCCTGGTGCCCATCGGGGGCGGCGGGCTGGCCTCCGGCGTGTCCACTCTGGCCAAGCTCATCAACCCCAACGTCACCGTCATCGGGGTGGAGCCCACCGGGGCGGCCTCCATGAAGGCCAGCCTGGAGGCGGGCCACGTGGTCACCCTGGACAAGGTGGAGACCATTGCCGACGGCGTGGCGGTGAAAACCCCCGGCGACCTCATCTTCCCCTATATTCAGCAGAATATTGACGATATTATCACCATTGACGACGATGAGCTGGTGGATGCCTTCCTGGACATGATTGAAATCCACAAGATGATTGTGGAGAACGCCGGCCTGCTCACCATCGCCGCCCTCAACCACCTGAACTGCAAGGACAAAAACGTGGTGTCCATCCTCTCCGGCGGCAATATGGACGTCATCACCGTGGCCAGCCTGGTGCAGTACGGCCTCATCAACCGGGGGCGGGTCTTTACCTTTTCGGTGCAGCTGCCCGACCGGCCCGGCGAGCTGCTGCGGGTGGCCCAGATTGTGGCGGAGGCCAACGGCAATATCATCAAGCTGGAGCACAACCAGTTCGTCAACATCAACCGCCAGAGCGGCGTGGAGCTGCGGGTTACCCTGGAGGCCTTCGGCCACACCCACAAGCAGGCCATTCTGGACGCCATGTGCGCCGCCGGGTATGAGGCACGGGAGTGCCTGACCAACGACTTCTATAATTGAGCGCAATCCCATTGTGTCCGGGGGAGGCTCCCTCCCCCGGACACTATATGATGCGGCACGCGGTTCCGGGGCATGGGCCGCCGGGCCGGCAGCCCGTGGGCGCGTGGGGAGGACCGGCGGGGCCCCGGGCGACATCCGCTTGACGTATCTTATGTGGCGGGGCGTTCCTTTGCCCCCCGGCCCCTGAGGGGCGGTCCCCCTGTCCGCCCCGTCCTTTCTTCAAAAAAACTGTGTCTGGAGTGGTAATGATGATTCGGATTGCCCCTTCCATCCTCTCGGCGGATTTTGTCAACCTGGAGCGGGACATTCAGCGGGTCTCCTCCGCCGACTGGCTCCATGTGGATGTGATGGACGGCTGCTTTGTGCCCAATCTCACCATCGGTGTGCCGGTGGTGCAGACCATCCGCAAGTGTACCGATATGTTCCTGGACGTCCACCTGATGATTGACAAGCCGGTACGGTATATTGAGGCCTTTGCCAGGGCGGGCGCCGACCTCCTGTCCGTTCACCTGGAGGCGGACCACCCCACCGGCATCGCCCGGGCCCTCCGGCTGATGGAGGAGTGCGGGGTGAAAAAGGCGGTGGCCCTCCGGCCCATCACCGCCGCCAGCGCCATCCTGCCCTATCTGGAGGAGCTGGACATGGTGCTGGTGATGACGGTGGAACCCGGCTTCGGCGGTCAGGCCTTTCTGGAAAGCCAGCTGGACACCATCCGCCAGGTCCGCGCCCTCATTGAGCGGTACAACCCCGCCTGCCTGCTGGAGGTGGACGGCGGGGTCAGCCCCAAGACCGCTGGCAGGGTCATCGCCGCCGGGGCGGACACCCTGGTGGCGGGCTCGGCGGTGTACGGGGCGGCAGACCCGGCGGCAGCCATCGCCGCCCTGCGGGAGGGGTAACGGATGCAGTACTTTCCCCCCGCCCTGGAAAATCTGGTGGAGCAGTTTGCCCGGCTGCCCGGCATCGGCCGCAAAAGCGCCCAGCGGCTGGCCTTCTTCGTGCTGGCCCTGCCGGAGGAGGAGGCGGCCCAGTTCGCCCAGGCCATTGTGGAGGCCAAGGCTGCCATCCACTGCTGTCCGGTGTGCCAGAACTTCTCCCAGGGAGACGGGCTGTGCCCCATCTGCCAGGACGCCAAGCGGGACCCCTCCGTCATCTGCGTGGTGGCGGACCCCAAGGACGTAATGGCCATGGAGCGCTCCCGGGAATACTCCGGGGTGTACCACGTGCTCCACGGGGTTATCTCCCCCATGAATCACGTGGGACCGGACGACATCCGGGTGAAGGAGCTGCTGGGCCGGGTGGCCGCCGGAGACGTGCGGGAGGTCATCATGGCCACCAACCCGGACACCGAGGGGGAGGCCACCGCCATGTATCTCTCCCGGCTGCTGAAGCCCTTCCAGGTGAAGGTCACCCGGCTGGCCTACGGCATTCCGGTGGGCAGCCACCTGGAGTACGCCGACGACGCCACCCTGCTGCGGGCCCTGGAGGGCCGCAGAGAAATGTAGGCAAAAAAGTTCCAGCGGCGTTGCCGCTGGAACTTTTTTATGCCATCTCCCCCGCCAGGGAGCGCTCCATGTAGTCCCGGATAATGGCCGGGTCACTGGTCTGACCCAGCACCCACATCAGCTTGGTCACCGCCGCCTCCGTGGTCATGTCCCGACCCTGAATGACCCCCTGCTCCAGGGCCTTCTGCCCCACCTCGTAGAGGGAGAAGTCGCTGGGCTCGTAGAGACACTGGCTGCACACCACCACCGCCATGCCCGCCCGGGCCGCCGCCTGGAGCTTGGCAATCAGGTCCCGGCGGACAAAGTGGAGGCCCCCCGCCCCAAAGGCCTCGATGACAATACCCCGGTAGTGCATTTGCAGCAGCATGTCAAAAATTTCCGGGTCCAGGCCGGGGGTGAGCTTGATGAGAAAGACCTTGTCGCACAGCTTGTCCCGCAGGGTGCAGCCCCCCGTGGGGGTGGGGATGCTCTCCCGGCGGATTTGCAGGCCCTTGCCGTCCACCGTGGCGGCCAGGGGCCAGTTGACGCTCTCAAAGGCATCAAAGTCGGTGGTGCGGGTTTTCACCGCCCGGCAGCCCAGAATCACCTTCCGGTCAAAGGCCAGGAACACCCCCGCCGCGCCGGAGGCCGCCATGGCCAGGGCGGTGCGGAGATTCTCCAGCCCGTCGCTGAGGGGGTGGGTCATGGGCAGCTGGGCCCCGGTGAGCACCACCGGGATGGAAATCCCCCGGAGCATGAAGGAGAGCACCGAGGCGGTGTAGGCCATGGTGTCGGTGCCGTGGGTAATGACAATGCCGTCATAGTCCTTCCGATTGTCAAAGACGTGGCGGGCAATGCTCTGCCACTCCTCCGGCTGGATGTTGGAGGAGTCCAGGTGGAGAATGTCCTGAATGGTCAGCTCATAGGCGTCGGTGATGCCCCGGGGGAGCAGCTCCGCCAGCTCCGCCCCGGCCAGGCCGGGGGCCAGCCCCTCCGCCGTGGGGAGGGAGGCGATGGTGCCCCCGGTGGTAAGCAGCAGGATGCGCGGCCTCATTCAGAACACCTCCGCCAGGGCGTCCGCCCGCTCCATGGCCGCCGCCAGCAGAGCCTGCTTGTCGTTGCGGACGTCGTCCAGGCCCTCGGCATCCAGGAATTGGACCTCCGGGATGCCGTACATCACCCCCAGGCCCTGGATGTGGACCGTGGCCACGTCCAGGGGGGTGTTGGCGTAATAGCCGCCCCGGGTGGTGATATAGAGCAGCTTGGAGGCTCTGCACAGGCCGATGCTGTTCCCATCGGCGTCATAGCCGAAGGTGATGTCGGTGACGGAGATGCGCTCCAGATAGATTTTCAGGGCCGCCGGGAAGGACAAATCCCAGAAGGGGGCGGCCATGACAATCTTATCCGCCCCGGCAAACTGCCGGGCGGGGGCAAACATGGGCTGGTCCAGCTTGCCCGCGTTCCACAGCGCGTCCCGCTCGTCCAGCACCTCCGGGTACTGGGGGGGCAGCCGCTGGGCGCACACGTCCACCTCGGTCACCGCCGTGTCCGGGTGAAGGGCCTGATACCGCGTCAGAAAGTGCCGGGCCAGCTTGAGGGTGCGGGACCGCTCCCCCCGCACGCAGGCATTGACAAAAAGCAGGTTTTCCATTTCTTCCACCTCCGGGAGATAGCTTGCCCCATCATGCTACCATATTTTCCCCCCCGGCGCAAGCGGCCTGGTCCAGCCAGGCCAGCAGCTCCTCCACCACCGTCCGGTCGGTGAGGTCCAGCTTCTCCGCCTCCAGGTGGACCACCCGGTTGCCCAGACGGAAGATGAGGCCGCTGCCGCCGCCCCAGGCGTAGGTCCAGGCCCTGTCATAGCCCAGATCGGCCTCGGTCAGCTCCACTGCCCCGTGGTAGTGGAAGTAGCGGTGGAGACGGCCTTCGTCCCCCTCAATGGCCCGCAAATCGCCGCAGACAATCCCCGCCAGCCAGGAGGCCTTGCAGTCATAGGATTCAATCCACAGGTCTCCCCTGTCAGAAAACTCCCGGTACTCCGCGCTCTGCCCCAGGACGGAGCGCTCCACGGACAGCCAGCCCTCCAGGTCGTACCACCGGCTGTTGAATCCCAGCAGAAGGCTCAGGGCGATGGCCACTCCTAAAACAACGTACACCAGGGGCACGGCTCCCCGGAACCGGGCGGCTCCCCGCCGGGGCACCGGCATGGGCTTTCCCGCCTCCGCTGCCCGGCGGCACTTTTTCCGGTAGCGCACCACCCGAACGCCCAGAGACAGCTCCAATACAACCCAGGTCAGCAGGAGCAGCTGGGCCAGCATGGCCCCGTTGGAGAAAAACAGTTCCCACATCCGGGGCTGGTCCAGGAAAAACCGGCCGACGGCCCAGGCCGCCCAGTAGATCACCAGATAGAAGAAGGTGTAGGCCTGATTCCACAGCGCCTTTTTCAGCACCTCTTCCCACTCCAGGCCGCCGTCGGTCTGGATGGGGGCGGGTTCGGTGTCCGGCTTGGCCTGGAAGTAAAACAGCCCCGCCGCCTCGTCCAGCAAATCCCAGCCCGCCTCATCGCACAGGGCCAGGTAGTCCGTCCGGGCCTGCTCGTCCTTCCGGCGGATGCTCTTCCACCGGGCGGGCTCCACCCAGCACCGGCGGGGCTTTTCTGCCCGGCGGAAGGCGGCGGTGAAAATGCCCAGCTCCGCCAGCTCCCAGCCCCGGTCCGTCAGCTCGTCCAGCTCCGCCTGGGCGGCCTTTACGTCCTCGGCGGTGTAGCGGAACCACCGGGTCATCTTGTCCTTCATGCCCCATCCTCCTCCAGCCGGGCCAGCAGGTCGTCCAGCCACTGTGTGCCTATGGTGCCCGGCCCCGGCTCCAGCCAAAGGACGGTATTCTCCCGGCGGATGAGGCAGCAATCGTCGTCACCTTCCGCCGAAGCCACCCATACAGCCTCATAGCCCTCCAGGGGGGCGCAGCTGTCCGGGCCCAGCTCTCTCCTGTACTGTCCCTCCACATAGTCGGCCAGCCACCCCCAGGGCAGTACCCAGCCCTCGCCCTGATTGGACACCAGCCGGACCCCCGACACCACGCTGCTCAAATCCATCCACTGGGTCCACTCCGTATGAGCGGCCAAAAAGGTGCGCCCGTCCTCCCGCTTCTCCAGTTCCGCCGGTGGAAACGGACCTTCCCCGGCCAGGGGCGGAGTTGCCAGGAAGGAGTCCGTCAACCCCGACAAGGGCAGCAGCCGCAGCGCCAGCAGCACCGCCACACAGACCAGGGTGCCCTTAGCGTACCGGCGCTTACGCTGGTATTCCATCAGCATGGGGTCCCTGCCCAGTACGATCAGACAGCCGATGGCCGTGCCGATGACCCACCCCAGATTCAGCTCCTTGGCCATGGCATCCAGCAGGAAGGCCAGCACCAGGGGAATCAGCAGCACATAGCCCGCCAGGGTGCACAGCCGGGCCGCCAGGGCGCTGCCCGGCCCCGGCACCGGGAAGGGCTCCTCCCGGGCGATGGCCCGCTTCCACTGGCCCAGCCGCAGCAGCAGCCGCCCCGACCACAGCAGCCCGCCCGGCAGCAGCAGCGGCAGCAGCAGGAGAATCATGGCCCCTGTATTGGTGCCCGTGAAGAGGGTGACAAAAAAGCGCCAGTCCAGCGCCCCCGGCCGGAAAATCGCCGCCGCGCCCACCAGCAGCGCCAGCACCGCCAGAATGCCCCCCGTGGTCCCCCAGCCGATGGCCATCCGCCGCAGGGCCTTCTTCCGGAACCGCCGGTACTCCAGCTCCCCGTCGGTCTGGATGGGGGCGGTGCCCGCCGGGGCCTCGTAGAGGTTCCAGTAGCTGAGCTGCCCCACCCGCCGCCAGCCCGCGTCGGCCAGCAGGGTGCGGTAGTCCAGGCCGTCCTCCTTGTTGGGGTCGTACCAGTCCAGGCAGTAGCACACCGGCTCCGCCGCCGGGACAAAGCTGGCCAGCAGCCCCAGCCAGACCTTTTCCAGCCGCCAGCCCTCCGCCGCCCGGCGGTTCAGTATGGCCTCCGCTGCCTTGATGTCCATCACCGGATAGGCAAACAGCGTCCACCTTCGCCTCATGTTCCTTCCTCCTCCCGCAAAACCGTCTCCATGTCCGCCGCCTGCTGGCGGATGCGCCGGTACTCCTCCCGCAGGGCGCGGTCCCCCTCCGGGGTGAGCCGGTAGTACTTCCGCTTGTCCTCCATCCGGGTGAGGGTGATGAGCCCCTCCCCTTCAAACCGCTCCAGCAGAGCGTAAAGGGTGCCCGCCCCGATGTTTACCCGTCCCCGGGTGAGCTGGGAAATGGCCTGCATGATGCCGTAGCCGTGACGCTCCGCCCGCAGGGCCAGCAGGACGTAAAACATCTGCTCCGTCAGGGTCTCCAGCTTTTTGCGGGCCATTCTCCTCACCTCCTGAAACTATATCGATGTTCGCTATAATCATAGTATATCAATATTCGATATAAGTCAAGCAAAAAAAGAGGAGCCTTACGGCTCCTCTTTTCAGCCTGTCGAAAAAGTCCAGCAAAAGCTGGGCTTTTTCTTTCATAAGAGGTAAAATAAGTAGCAGGTGGTGAAAAAGATGCTGGAACGAGGGAAGATGGACCGTAATGTGGTAGAGATGGTGGA
>CALWOL010000134.1 GCA_944383135.1 uncultured Flavonifractor sp. | reverse complement strand
ACAACTTTTGCCCCGAACCAGACGGCACAGGAGGACACACTATGGAATCCAAAAAGTTAGAAAAACCTCGTAAAAATGGCACTTTTTCAACCGTACGGGGCGTGATGAACCCGCATGAAGAGGACAGAGGGGTGTTCCCCACGATGAAGCCCTTGGACTAATCAGAACAGGCATACCGGAGGAAAGCTTTTCCTTCGGTATGCTTTTCTGCGTAAAAACGGGTGCGCGGGCGGACGGACGCCTGCGCCGGGAGGTCCCATTGTGATTAGAAGAATCACGCTCTGGGTGCGGGACATGTTTATCCGCAGCCGGAGCCTGAACCCCACCCGGGTGGTGGCCGGTTCCTTTGCGGTTATCATTATTGTGGGAGCGCTGCTGCTCACCCTGCCCGCCGCGTCCCGGGACGGGCAGAGCGCCGGACTGTTCACCGGCCTGTTTACCGCCACCTCGGCCACCTGTGTCACGGGGCTGATTTTGGTGGACACCTGGAGTCAGTGGAGTCTGTTTGGCCAGGTGGTCATTCTGGCCATGATTCAGCTGGGCGGCCTGGGCTTTATGACGGTGCTCACCCTCATTTCCTTTGCCGTGCGGCGGCGCATCGGCCTGTCCGAGCGGCTGATTATGGTGTCCACCCTGAACCTGAACGATCTGGACGGGGTGGTGCGCACGGTGCGCCACGCCCTGATGGGCACCTTTCTCATGGAGGGGGCGGGGGCGGTGATTCTCTCCGCCTGCATGATCCCGGACTTCGGCCTGGCGGGCGGGCTTTGGCGGGGTGTTTTCCACTCCGTTTCCGCCTTCTGCAATGCCGGCTTTGATTTGCTGGGAGGCAAATTCGGCGCCTTCTCCAGCCTGGCGGGGTATAATGACCACCCGGTGGTGCTGCTTACCATCGCCTGCCTCATCGCCGTGGGCGGCCTGGGCTTTTTTGTGTGGGAGGATCTCCTGCAGAAGCGCAGCCTCCGCCGCCTGTCGGTATACAGCAAGATGGTGCTGCTGATGACCCTTCTGCTCCTTGCGGGAGGGACGGCCTTCTTCTTTGTGGAGGAGTACGGAAGTCCCGCCGTGTTTGGAGACATGCCCCTGGGGCAGAAGCTGTATAACGCCCTGTTCCAGTCGGTGACCCTGCGCACGGCGGGCTTTGACGCCATCGGCCAGGGGGGCCTCAGTGACAGCAGCAAGGCCTTTTCCACCATTCTGATGCTTATCGGCGGAGCCTCCGGCTCCACTGCCGGCGGCTTGAAGGTGGGCACGGTGGCGGTGCTGCTGCTGGCCCTCCGCTCCGGTCTGGCCGGGCGGGAGCAGGTTACCTTCCGGGGCCGTACCATTCCCTACCGGCGGGTGCTCAACGCCATGACCCTGGCCCTGGTGATGCTGTTTCTGTTTCTGGTGAGCTCCATGCTGATTTCCACCGTGGACGGCAAGCCCTATCTGGACTGCGCCTTTGAGGTGGCGTCGGCCATGGGCACGGTGGGACTTACCACCGGCCTTACCCCCACCCTCAGTCCCTTCTCCCAGAGCCTGCTCATCCTGCTGATGTACACCGGGCGGGTGGGTCTGCTCTCCTTCTCCATCGCGGTGCTGACCCGGCGGCAGCACCCGGCCAAAATCAAATATCCGGAAATGAATGTGATGATTGGATAACCGCCGGTTCTGGAAGGACGTGTACGGATTGAAAACCTTTGTAGTTATCGGCCTGGGCCGGTTCGGCAGCGCCGTGGCCACGGAACTCAGCTCTCTGGGCCATGAGGTGCTGGCCCTGGACGACTCCGAGGAAAACGTGGAAAAGGTGGCGGACAAGGTCACCCATGCCGTCACCGGCGACGCCCGGGACCCGGCGGTGCTCCGGGCCCTGGGGGTGCGCAACTACGACTGTGCCATCGTGGCGGTGGGGGTGGACGTGGGCACCTCCGCCCTGGTCACCCTCAACCTGAAGGAGCTGGGGGTGCGTCAGGTCATCTGCAAGGCCCAGAGCCATGTTCACCGGAAGGTGCTGGAGAAAATCGGCGCCGACCGGGTGGTGTTCCCCGAGCACGAGATGGGAGTCAAGCTGGCCCAGGGCCTGTCCAGCTCCAATGTGCTCAACTTCATTGAGCTCAGCGAGGATTTCGGCATTGTGGAGACGGCGGTGCCCCGGGAGTGGCAGGGGAAAAACCTGGTGGAGCTGAATGTGCGGGCCCGCTACAAGGTCAATATCATCGCCGTGCGGAAGAAAGGGCAGGAGGACTTCAACGTCACCCCCGGCCCCAGCACCAGAATGGAGGCAGGCGACACAGTGGTGGCCCTGGGCCGCACCGAGGACGTGAACCGCCTCCAGGACCTGTAAACATGGAACGGATTACCAGCCGCCAGAATCCGCTGATTGCCCGCCTGCGGAAGCTGGGTACGGACAAAAAAGCCCGGCGGGCCCAGGGCGCCTTCCTGTGCGAGGGCGCCAAGCTGGTGGGGGAGGCCCTGCGTTGGGGCGCCCCGCTGGACACCCTGGTGGTGGCGGAGGGGACGAAGCCTCCCGCCGGCCTGCCGGAGGGGGTGCGTGTGGTGGAGGTACCCGCCGACGTGCTGAAATCGGTCTCCACCGTGGACACCCCCCAGGGGATGCTGGCCCTCTGCCGCACCCCGGAGCTCACCCCGCCCCAGGTGCTGGCCGCCGGCCGCTACCTGGTGCTGGACGGGGTGCAGGACCCGGGAAACGTGGGCACGGTGTGGCGCACCGCCGACGCCTTCGGGGCGGAGGGGCTGATTCTGCTCCCCGGCTGCGCCGAGCCCTTTGCCCCCAAGACGGTGCGGGCCACCATGGGGGCCTGCTTCCGGCTGCCGGTGTGGGAGCTGGAGCTGGAGGAGCTCACCGCTCTGCTGGGGCGGTCCGGACTTCCCCTGTACGCCACCGCGCTCCGGGCGGATACCGCGGATTTGCGGCGGGCCGATCTGACGGGAGGCGCGGTGGTCATCGGCAGCGAGGGCCGGGGGGTATCCTCCCAGGTGCTGGCCGCCTGCGGGGCTACCCTGAAAATCCCCATGCGGGAGCGCTGTGAGTCCCTCAACGCCGCCGTGGCGGCCGCCGTGGTGCTGTGGGAGGGCTGGCGCTGAGACGTTGGAAAGGAGCGGGCCATGGCACCCATATCCTACCTCATCTGGCTGACCACCCGGGAGAGCATCCGGGCGGATCTGGCCGTAGGACTGCTTCGGCACTTTGACACGGCGGAGGCCGCCTATTGGGCCGGCGCCGGAGAATATGACCTGCTCCAGCTGCCGCCCCGGCTGCACCGCTCCCTGCTGGACAAGAAGCTGGACGGCGCCGAGGAGATCCTGGAGCGGTGCGACCGGCAGGGCATCTCCCTGCTTACCTGTATGGATGCCGCCTATCCCGAGCGGCTGGCGCAGCTGCCGGACCATCCCCTGGTGCTCTACGTGAGGGGCACTCTGCCCCGGGTGGACGGCGAGGTGACCATCGGCATGGTGGGCAGCCGCCGGTGCACCCCGTACGGCCAGACCATGGCGGGGCGGATTGCCCTGGAGCTGGCCCGCAGCGGGGCGGTGGTGGTGTCCGGCCTGGCGGAGGGGATTGACGCCGCTTCCCTGAAGGGCGCCCTCCAGGGCGGCGGCCGGGTCATCTCGGTGCTGGCCGGAGGCGTGGACGTGGTCTATCCCGCGGCCAACCGCTGGCTGTATGAGGATATTCAAGGCTCCGGCGCTTTGCTTTCGGAGAATCCGCCGGGCACCCGGCCGGACGGCTGGCGCTTTCCCATCCGCAACCGGATCATCAGCGGCCTGTCCCTGGGTGTGACGGTGGTGGAGGCCGCCCAACGCAGCGGCGCCCTGATTACCGCACGGGAGGCCCTGGACCAGGGCCGGGATGTGTTTGCCCTCCCGGGCCCGGCAGACGCGCCCATGAGCGGGGGCACCAATCAGCTCATCTCCCGGGGCGAGGCCAGGCTGGTCCGCTCCGCCTGGGATATTTTGTCGGAGTATGCGGGACAATATCCCCAGAAGATCAGCTTTCCGCCGCCCTTTTCCCAGGAGGAGACGGCGGCCCGATTGGCGCCCTGTCCCACCCCGGCCGGGGCGGAGCCGGAAGAGCCCTCCCCGAAGCCCCGGGAGGAGGACAGCCTGCCCCTGAAAAGCGGGGCGGAATTTGCCCGCCTGGGGGACGAGCAGCGGGAAATCTTCCTGCTGCTGGCGGAGCATAAGCTCACCGCCGATGACCTGGTGGGGCGCACCGACATCCCCGCCCGCCGGGTGAACGCCGCCCTGACCATTTTGCAGGCCCAGGGCTATCTGCAGGAATTACCGGGCCGGCGGTATACCGCCGCCGTCCGTTTTGACCAAGACCGATAAAGGAGTAACATGCTGTGGCAAAATCAAATCTGGTGATTGTGGAGTCTCCGGCGAAGGCCAAGACCATTGGAAAATATTTGGGCCCCGGCTACGAGGTAAAGGCCTCCATGGGCCACGTCCGGGACCTGCCCAAGAGCAAAATCGGCGTGGACGTGGAGCATGGCTTTACCGTGGACTACCAGCCCATCAAGGGGAAGGAGGAGGTCATCACCGACCTGAAGAAGGCGGCCAAGAAGAGCGAAAAGGTCTTTTTGGCCACCGACCCGGACCGGGAGGGGGAGGCCATCTCCTGGCATCTGAAGGAGATGCTGGGCATCCCCGACGACAAGACCTACCGGGTGACCTTTAACGAAATTACCAAAAAGGTGGTCAATGACTCCATTGCCAATCCCCGCCCCATTGACATGGATTTGGTCAACGCCCAGCAGGCCCGCCGGGTGCTGGACCGCATTGTGGGCTACCAGATTTCCCCCCTGCTGTGGAAGAAAATCCGCCGGGGCCTGTCTGCCGGACGGGTCCAGTCGGTGGCCACCCGCCTGGTGTGCGAGCGGGAGGAGGAGATTCGCGCCTTTGTCCCCCAGGAATACTGGTCCCTGGAGGCCGATTTGGCCCGGATTGCCCCCAACCTGGGCCAGTTCAAGGCCGCCTTTTACGGCCGGGAGAAGAAGGTGGAGCTCCACAGCAGGGACGAGGTGGATGCCGTGGCGGCGGCGGTTCAGGCCGCCCCCTTCACCGTCACCGGGGTCAAGCGCCAGGACAAGCTGCGCAGCCCCGCCCCGCCCTTTATCACCTCCACCCTCCAGCAGGAGGCCAGCCGCAAGCTGAACATGACCCCCCGCCGCACCATGTCCATCGCCCAGCAGCTGTATGAGGGCGTGGACATCGCCGGGGAGGGCACCGTGGGTCTCATCACCTACATGCGTACCGACTCCCTGCGCCTGTCGGAGGAGGCCACCGCCGCCGCCCGGGACTTCATCCTCGCCCGGTACGGCCAGAGCTACTATCCCGGCAAGACCCGGGTGTACAAGACCAAGTCCGGAGCCCAGGACGCCCACGAGGCCATCCGCCCCTCCAACGTGTACCTGACGCCGGAGGACGTGAAGAAGGACCTGACGGCGGAGCAGTACAAGCTCTACAAGCTGATCTGGAGCCGGTTTCTGGCCTGCCAGATGGCTTCCGCCGTGTATGACAGCGTCTCCATCGAGGTGACCTCCGCCGGGTACACCTTCCGGGCCAACCACTCCGCCCTGAAATTCTCCGGCTACACCGCTGTGTACGTGGAGGGGAAGGACGAGGAGGAGGAGGCCGCCCAGTCCCCCCTGCCCGACCTGAAGGAGGGAGAGGCGGTGGAGTTGAAGGGGCTCAAGCCCGACCAGCACTTCACCCAGCCCCCCAGCCGCTACACCGAGGCCACCCTCATCAAGGCCCTGGAGGAGAAGGGCATCGGCCGCCCCTCCACCTACGCGCCCACCATCTCCACCATCCTGGACCGGGAGTATGCGGTGAAGGAGGGGAAGAACCTCCGGCCCACCCCCCTGGGGGAGGTGGTCACCGGCCTGATGAAGGAGAAATTCACCGACATTGTGGATACCGCCTTCACCGCCAACATGGAGGAGCAGCTGGACGAGGTGGAGACGGGCAAGGTGGACTGGAAGAGCCTGCTCACCCAGTTCTACGGCGGCTTTGAAAAGGAATTGAAGCAGGCGGAGGCCGACCTGGACGGGGAGCGCATCAAGGTCCCCGACGAGGTATCCGACGTCATCTGCCCCAAATGCGGCCGCAACCTGGTGTTCAAGTCCGGCCGGTTCGGCCGTTTCCTGGCCTGCCCCGGCTGGCCGGAGTGCGACCACACCCAGCCCATTGTGGTGGAGATGCCGGGCAAGTGCCCCAAGTGCGGGGGCAAAATTCTGAAAAAGACCTCCAAGCGGGGCTTTGCCTACTACGGCTGCGAGAACAACACCAACAAAGACGAGGCCCGGCGCTGTGACTTTATGACCTGGGACGTGCCGGTCAAGGATAACTGCCCCTCCTGCGGTCACACCCTGTTCAAGAAGTCGGGCCGTGGCTTCAAGAAGCCCTTCTGTATCAATCCGGACTGCCCCAACTTCCTCCCCGAGGACCAGCGGGGCTATAAGAAAAAGAGCACCGCCGAAACCCCTGCCGAGGGCACGCCCCCGGAGGAGGAGAAGAAGCCCGCCAGGAAGGCGGCGGCCAAAAAGCCGGCGGCCAAAAAGACCGCCGGGAAGAAAACCGCCGCTAAAAAGAAGGCGGAATCCTAGGAGGCGGCGCCCATCCCATCGGACACAAAGGAGAACCCATGGAATCTGTTACCGTCATCGGCGCGGGCCTGGCCGGCTCGGAGGCCGCCTGGCAGCTGGCCCGCCGGGGCATCCCCGTCCTTTTGAAGGAAATGAAGCCGGAAAAGATGACCCCCGCCCACCACACCCCCTGGTTTGGGGAGCTGGTGTGCTCCAACTCCCTGCGCTCCAACCAGATGGAAAACGCCGTGGGCCTGCTGAAGGAGGAGCTGCGGCGGATGGGCTCCCTCATCCTCTCCTGTGCCGACGCCCACCGGGTGGAGGCGGGAGGCGCCCTGGCGGTGGACCGCCACGGTTTTGCCCAGGCTATTACAGAGCGGGTGAGGAGCCACCCCCTCATCACCGTGGAGGAGGGGGAGGTGTCCGCCCTGCCGGAGACGGGACAGGTTATCGTGGCCTCCGGTCCCCTCACCTCCCAGCCCCTGGCCCAGGCCATTCAGGCCTTTTTCCCCGAAAGCCGGAGCCTCAACTTCTATGACGCCGCCGCCCCTCTGGTGAGCTTTGACAGCATCGACATGGACAGCGCCTTCTTTGCCTCCCGGTACGACAAGGGGACGCCAGATTATGTCAACTGCCCCATGACGGAGGCGGAGTACGACGCCTTTTGGGAGGCGCTGTGCTCCGCCCAGGAGGCGGAGGTCCACGGCTTTGAGGACAAGAGCGTCTTTGAGGGCTGTATGCCGGTGGAGGTGATGGCCCGCCGGGGGAAGCAGACCCTGTGCTACGGCCCTCTGAAGCCCAGGGGTCTCCGGGACCCCAGGACGGGGAAGGAGCCCTTCGCGGTGGTGCAGCTGCGGCGGGACAATGCCCAGGGCAGCATTTATAACCTGGTGGGCTTCCAGACCCACTTAAAATGGCCGGAGCAGAAGCGGGTGTTCTCCATGATTCCCGCCCTGCGCAACGCGGAGTTTGTCCGCTACGGGGTGATGCACCGGAATACCTATCTGGACTCCCCCCGGCTGCTGGACCGGTACTACCGGGTGAAGAAGGAGCCCCGGCTGTGCTTTGCCGGCCAGATGACCGGGGTGGAGGGCTATGTGGAGTCCACCGCCTCCGGCTTCCTGGCGGCGGTGGAGCTGGCCCGGCGGCTGGAGGGGAAGCCTCCGGTGAACTTCCCCCGGGAGACCGCCATCGGCGCCCTGGCGCTGTATATCAGCGACGGGAGCGTGACGGATTTCCAGCCCATGAATGTGAATTTCGGCCTCATTCCGCCCCTGGGCTACCGGGTGAAGGGCAAGCGGAACAAAAATGCCGAGCTGAGCAAACGGGCCCTGGAGATGCTGGCGGCGCTGGATATAGAATGAAGTGTGTCCGCTTGCCCGGGAGCGAAAGCGACCCGCCGCCATGCGGCGCCAAGCATTTTGCGGAGCAAAATCTTGATGCCGGGCGAATTCAGTTCGCCCGGGCAGATTGAAACATGGGGCCCCCATGGGAACGAGGTTTCCATGGGGAACAAGCGGAATAAGAACGCCGAGCTGAGTAAACGGGCCCTGGAAATACTGG
>CALWOL010000133.1 GCA_944383135.1 uncultured Flavonifractor sp. | reverse complement strand
AGCGGGGAGCACCAGGCACAGGCCCAGGGCAAAGGGGACACAGGGCAGAGGATCCTTCCACTTCAGCGGAGAGGGGCCGGGAGGCAGGCCCAGCTTTTCCAGGATGGCGGCCACCTCGGCATACCATCCCACCCACCGGGCCAGCCAGATGAGCAGGTAGACCGCCGCCAGCAGCGCCAGATACACCAGCAGGGGGGCAAGTTTTCCCCAGTTCCACCCGCACAGGCACACCATCAGGGCCAGTGCCCCGGCGGTGACGGCGAAGTGGACCAGGGAGCGGCGGACCAGGGTGGCCCCGTCGTCGGCAAAGGGGAGGGTGGACACCCCCACCACCGCCCCCATGAGGAAGTAAAGCCCCAGCTGCACCCCCAGGGCGGCGGGACCAAACAGCCGCTCCAAATCATAGCTCACCAGTCGGAAGGGGGTGTGGTTTCCCATGGCGAGGAGGCCCCCCGTCACTAAGTCGTTGAACAGGCCGCCCACCGGGATGAGGGCGGCTATGCCGATGAGCCCGCCGATGAGGATGCGGATCAGCCACTGCTTCTGTCTGCGTGTCATAGGGATTCCCTCCTTTCAGAGCCCCAGGGCCTCCTTGATCTTTTTCACATACCGCCGGGAGACGTAGCACACCGTGCCCCCCGCCAGGGTCATGCGGATGGTGCCGGTGAGGGACAGGTCCAGGGCGGTGACCTTCTCCAGATTCACCAGCTCGGAGTGGGAGATGCGCACGAAGGTGTGCCGGTCCAGCCTGCCCTCCAGCTCGTACAGCCGGTCCTTCAGGTCGTACACCCCCCGGGTGGTCTGGACCTTCACTCCCTTCTCCTCCCCGTAGCACCGCAGGATGTCCGCCGCCGCCAGGGGCGTGGCCACATCTCCCCGCCAGCCGGTGAGCACCCCGCCCCCCTGGAGCCGGACGGCCAGGGCCCTGACCTCGTCGGTGAGGGCGGGGGCGGTGATGGTCACCGACAGCTCCCCGCAGCCCGGCTCAATGTGGATCTCTACCTTCATGCCGCCCCCTCCTTTCACCCTCAATATAGCCAAAAATGGGCCGTCTGTCCACAGGTTTCGGACAGACGGCCCCGTTTACAGGATAGTTGGTCAGGAAATGGCCTGGGAACCCACGGTGTAGCTCCAGCTGCCGTCCGCTCCCATTTTTGCGGTGCAGTCGCTGAATACATACGCCCCCAGGCCGGAGGCCCACTTCTCCGCCCGGAAGGCGGTGTCGGCAGAGCCGGACAGGGAAAAGAGGCAGCCGCCCTCCCAGCCGTAAAGGGCCACGCTGTCCTCATACCCCTCCGCCGGTTCGGTCATGGGCGTGAGGTAGCCCGCCTCCCAAATCTCCTCCAGGGTTCCGGTGATGGGCATGAGGCCGTGGGCATTGCCGAAGGCCCAGGTCAGGGCGGCCTTCTCGCTTGTACTCAGGTCGGTGAGCTCCGAGAAGTCCACCCCCAGCTCCTCCATGCTGGTGTTCAGGCCGGGGTCCACCTCCCACAGATCCTCCAGCACCTGGAGGTAGAGGCCGCAGCGGTCATCGGTGTCCCTGCTTTCCGCCCGCAGAGAGTAGATCTCCCCCAGCTGCGCGGGGTAGCTCTCGGCCACCAGACCGTTCCAGCACACCTCCACCAGCATGCCGTCCTTTAGGTCGGCGGCGGTCTTTTCTTCCCCGTCAATCCACACCGGGGTCTCCCCCACGGCAAGGGTGTAGATGCCGGTGCCGCCGTAGGGGCCGTCCTCCCCCTCCGCCAGCATCAGGGCGCCGCTCTCCGCTCCGTCCACAATGCGGCAGGTCATCTGCCACATCTCCGTACCGGGCAGGTCACTGGCCGGTGACTCCCGCTCCGGCGGCTGGGGGGACGGCGTCCCGGCGGTCCCGGCGGTGGCGGCGCACCCGGCCAGCAGAGCCAGGCAAAGGGCAATTGCAGACACTGAGGCTTTTTTCATGGGCAATCCCTCCTTTTTGTTTGCTCTTTGGACGAAACCGCTTCAAAAAAGTTCCCAAAGTGGGTTGACAAGCCGCTATAGTAAGCATATTATTTATTTTAGACAAAATGTTTAGGAGGCGAGGCCATGACCCAGCGGGAACGGCAACTGCTCCGATGGATTGAGGAAAATCCCCTCATCTCCCAGCAGGAGCTGGCGGACAAGGCGGGCATTACCCGCTCGTCGGCGGCGGTGCACATCTCCAACCTGATGAAGCAGGGGCACATTGCCGGGCGGGGCTATATTGTCCGCACCGCCCCCTACGCGGTGGTGGTGGGCGGTGTAAACATCGACATCGGCGGCCGGTCCCACCGGGCCCTGGTGCCCGCCGACTCCAACCCCGGCCAGGTGCGCACCAGCCTGGGGGGCGTGGGCCGGAACATTGCCCACAACCTGGCCCTGCTGGGGGTGGATGTGCGGCTGCTCACCGCCTTCGGGGACGACATGAACGCCCAGCGCATCGCCGCCAGCTGCGGGGAGCTGGGTATTGACATCAGCCAGTGCCTGACGGTGCCGGGGGCGGCCACCTCCACCTATCTCTTTATCGCCGATGAGCAGGGAGATATGGCCCTGGCGGTGAGCGACATGGAGATTTACCAGCACGTCACCCCCGCCTTCCTCTCCAGCCGGGCCCGGCTGCTGCAAAACGCCCAGCTCATTGTGACGGACACCAACATCCCGGCCCAGTCCCTGGCCTGGCTGGCGGACAACGTAAAGCTGCCCATTTTTGCCGACCCGGTCTCCACCGCCAAGGCGGAAAAGCTGCGGCCGGTGCTGGGCAAGCTCCACACCCTCAAGCCCAACCGGCTGGAGGCGGAGCTGCTGTCCGGCGTGGCCATCACCGACCAGGCCAGTCTGGACCAGGCGGTGGACGTCCTGCTGGACACCGGCCTGCGCCGGGTATTTGTGAGCCTGGGGGGAGACGGCGTATACGCCGCCGACCACCAGCAGCGGCTCCATGTCCCCTGCTGCCCCGGCCAGATGCGGAACACCACCGGCTGCGGGGACGCGGCCATGGCGGCCATTGCCTGGGCCTATCTGGAGGGCACCGACCTGGCCGGCACCGCCCAAGCGGCCATGGCCGCCGGCGCCATCGCCATGGAGAGCCCGGAAACCATCAATCCCCATCTCAGCGCCCAGGCCCTGAAGCTGCGGGCGGCACAATTACAATCTTGATCTTATGGAGGAATGACACATGAATTGGAACAGCTATTTGGACGTAGCCCCTGAAGTCGCCGCCGCGGTGGCCGCCGGAAAGCCGGTGGTGGCCCTGGAGTCCACTATCATCTCCCACGGGATGCCCTATCCCCAGAATGTGGAAACTGCCCTGAAGGTGGAGCAGATTATCCGGGACAACGGCGCGGTACCCGCCACCATCGCCATCCTGGGGGGCCGGCTGAAGGCGGGCCTTACCCCGGAGGAGATTGAATATCTGGGCAAAAAGGGTCAGGACGTGACCAAGGCCAGCCGCCGGGATTTGGCGGTGCTGGTGGCCCGGAAGGCCGACGGGGCCACCACCGTCACCACCACCATGATGATTGCCCACATGGCCGGCATCTCCATCTTCGCCACCGGCGGCATCGGCGGCGTCCACCGGGGAGCCGAGACCACCATGGACATCTCCGCCGATCTGGAGGAGCTGGGCACCACGCCGGTGATGGTGGTGTGCGCCGGCGCCAAATCCATCCTGGATCTAGGCCTTACCCTGGAGTATCTGGAGACCCGCGGCGTGCCCGTCATCGGCTACGGCACCGATGAGCTGCCCGCCTTCTACACCCGGAAGAGCGGCTTCGGGGTGGACTACCGTATGGACAGCCCCGAGGAGCTGGCCCAGGCCTTCCATGTGTCCCGCCAGCTGGGCCTGCGGGGCGGCATGCTGGTGACCAACCCCATCCCCGAGGAGTTCTCCATGGACCATGAGGTCATCAACAAGGCCATTGACGAGGCCATTGCCCAGGCCAAAGCCCAGGGCATCCACGGCAAGGCCACCACCCCCTTCCTGCTGGCCAAGGTGAAGGAGCTCACCGGCGGCGACAGTCTGGAGTCCAACATCCGCCTGGTGTTCAACAACGCCCGGCTGGCCGCCCAGACCGCAGCCGCCCTGTGCAGGCTGGGCTGACCATTCCCATGCCCCCCGGGAGCTCCGGCTCCCGGGGGGTTGCCACATTTGCGTAACAATCTTTCTTTTTCTTTACATTCGCCCCCGCTTTCTTGCACCTCTGTTCCCCGCCTTTTATAATGGTTTTATCCAAAGGACTATTGCGGGAAAATGAGGTGATTTTCTTGACGCGCAAAATGCTTCGGCTGCCGGCGCTGCTGCTGGCAGCGCTTCTGCTGCTGCCCGGCCCCGCCGCTCTGGCCGCGGAGGGGAGCCAGGCCGCTCCCATTGCCGCAATCTATACAACCAGCAATATGTACGGAAAGGTATCCGAAAAGGACCCGCTTACCGGCGTTCAGGAAGCCGCCAGCTACTCCAAGGTGTCCACCGCCATGGCCCAGCAGCGGACGCAAGTGGCCGACAGCCTGCTGCTGGACGCAGGCAACAGCACCTGCACCGGCCTGACCGGAGAGGACGGGCAGGCCGTGGCATTGGCTCTGCGGAGCATCGGCTATGACGCTCTGGTCCCCGGGGTGGAGGAGCTTCGGCTGGGCACGGGCTATTTTAAGGAATTTCTCACGGCGCTGGCGGACCCGGAGGGGACCGGAACCCCGGTAACGGCCCTCTCCGGCAATCTGCTGAACGGCCAGGAGGAGCTTCTTGCCGCCCCGTATCAGGTCTACACCCTGTACCTGGGGGAAACCCCCGTGCGGGTTGGCGTGCTGGGTCTGGGCGCAATAGATGGCGCCCGGCAGCTGCCGGAGCGGCTGTACGGCGATGTGCGGTTTTCCCACAGCGCCAATCAGGAAAACAGCTATGTCTGGGAGTGGAACTACTGGCAGAGCCGCCTGAATCAGGAGGACTGCGACCTGGTGGTGGTGGTCTGTCACGCCGAGCAGGACGAGCTGGCCCAGTTTGCCGCCGCCACCACCGGCATTGACTTGCTGGTGGGGGGAGACGGTCCGGCAAAAACCACCCTGTTCCTCAACGCCGAGCAGCAGACGGTCCCCTATGTCTGCGGCGGCGGCAGCGGACTGACCCGCACCTGGATTGTCCTGGCCGCGGACGGCTCCCCCGTGGTGAGCAGCAGCGCGTTGCTGGAGCTGGCCGATTATGAGGCCGACACCGCCCTGGACCGCACTCTGTCCGCTTACACCGCCGAGACAGCCCGGAAAGGCGAACAGCAGGTGGGCACCCTGTCCGGCACGTGGGAGGACAGCTTTTCCCTGACCCGCCAGACCGATACCGTAAATCTGGTGGGAGAAGCCATGCTCTGGGCTTCCGGAGCCGACGCGGCGTTGGTGTGTCCCGGTGCGCTGGGCCAGTACTCCGTGGCCTCCCTCTTCGGACGCAACCAGACCACCGCCCCCCTCACCCTGGCCGACTGCGCCAGCCTGGCCCCCGGACACAGTCCGGTGGTGACGGTTACCCTCACCGGCGCTCAGCTGCGTCAGTGGCTGGAGGTATGCGCCGGCCGCTATACCGTCAATAAGGAGGGGCAGCCCGCCGGCGGCAGTACCGCCGACGTGCTCTACGGTGTGGATTACACCCTCTATCTGGGCAGCGCGGCAGGCAGCCGGGTGGCCCGCCTCTTCTTCCAGGGGCAGCCGGTGGAGGACAGCCAGACCTTTACCGTGGCGGTTTCCGCCCAACGGCTGGCCGACCCGGAGTTTCCCAAGTGTGAGGTTGTGTGGTCAGCGGGGGCTGACCGGGAGTTCTCTTCCCAGGGGGGGAGCACCGCCGCTCTGCTGGCCGCCTACGCCCGCAATACCGCCCATCAGAGCAGTACCCTGACCCCCACCTGCTCCAGCACCTGGTCTATCTATCCCGAGGCCTACAATGCCTCCCTGACCCGGCTGGAGTTCGTGGAGATGCTCTATGACCTGGCCGGCCGGCCCCAGCCCGGCGCCAACTATGCCTTTGTGGACGTCAACGGCAGCAGCGCCGTCATCTGGGCCGCAGAGTCCCGGATTGTCACCGGCGACGGCAGAGGAAACTTCCTCCCCCTGTCTCCGGTCACCCGGGAGCAGGCCGCCGTAATGCTGTATAACTACGTCCGTTCTCTGGGCCGGGAGCTGCCCCAGTCCCAGGGACTCTCCGGACAGCTGCTGGACCGGCCCGGCATTTCCCCCTGGGCAGAGCCTGCGGTGGAGTTCTGCCTGGTTACCGGCATCGTGCCCACCATCGGTTCCCGGGGAGACCTCTTCCTCCCCGCCAGCAGCATCACCCGCAGCGAGGCCGCGCTCTATCTCTCCAATTTGCAGGCCTGGCTGACCTGACGATCCCGTCCCGCGGCGGCGCCCTCTCGGCGCCGCCGTTTTTTGCGCAAAAATTTTTTCCAAACCCCATTGACAAAAGCAGTTAGTTGTTGTAAACTCATACCCGACGAAGCGGTTAGATATAGCTAACCGTATATCAAGCCGCGCCGGAACCCTGACCGGCGGAGAAAGGAGACCTGCATGATGCCGCTTACCATGGCAGCCCGGGGAGAGCCGGCCGTTATCCGCAAGATTACGGGACGGGATGAAATCCGGCAGCATCTGGCGGAGCTTGGCTTCGTGGTGGACGAGACGGTCACGGTGGTCAGCGCGCTTGGGGGAAATCTGATTGTCCAGGTGAAGGACAGCCGGATTGCCCTGGACCGGAGCATGGCCAACCGAATTCTGGTGTGAGAGGAGAAACGCTATGAGGACCTTGAAGGACGCCAGGGTGGGCGACACTGTGATGGTGACACGCCTCCACGGCGAGGGCGCGGTTAAGCGCCGGATTATGGACATGGGCATTACCAAGGGTGTGGAAATCCACGTGCGGAAGGTGGCCCCCCTGGGGGACCCCATGGAGCTGAGTGTGCGGGGCTACGAGCTGAGCGTGCGCAAGGCCGACGCCGAGATGATTGAAATCGGATAGCTTTCCCTGCCGTCCGAGGCGGCATTTTTTCAGTGGACGAGTTAGTCGTCACTAATGCAAGAGAAGGGAGTAAGACCATGGAGCTCAAAATCGCGCTGGCGGGCAACCCGAACTGCGGCAAGACCACGCTGTTCAATGCCCTGACCGGCTCCAGTCAATATGTAGGCAACTGGCCTGGCGTGACGGTGGAAAAAAAGGAGGGCAAGCTGAAGGGCCACAAGGATGTGGTCATTCAGGATCTGCCTGGCATCTATTCCCTGTCCCCCTACACACTGGAGGAGGTGGTGGCCCGGAACTACCTGGTGCGGGAAAAGCCCGACGCCATTCTCAACATCGTGGACGGCACCAACATCGAGCGCAACCTCTACCTCACCACTCAGCTCATTGAGCTGGGTATCCCGGTGGTGGTGGCGGTGAACATGATCGACCTGGTCCGGAAAAACGGGGATGAAATCGACCTGAACAAGCTGGGCGGCGCCCTGGGCTGCCAGGTGGTGACCATGAGCGCCCTGAAGGGCGAGGGGGGCATGGAGGCCGCCCAGCAGGCGGTGGCCCTGGCCAAGGCCAAGCGTGCCGGAGAGCTGCCCCACGTGTTCACCGGCAGCGTGGAGCACGCCATCGCCCACATCGAGGAGTCTCTTTCCGGCCTGGTGGAGGAGCGATATCTCCGCTGGTACGCCATCAAGGTCTTTGAGCGGGATGAGAAGGTGCTGGAACAGCTCCACCTGTCCGGGGAGCTGAAGGAACATCTGGAGGCCCACATCGCCGACTGTGAGGCCGAGCTGGACGACGACGCCGAGAGCATCATCACCAACCAGCGCTACGCCTACATCAGCTCGGTGGTGGGCAGGGCGGTGAAGAAAAAGCGCGCCGCCCACGCCATGAGCACCTCCGACCGGATTGACCGGGTGGTCACCAACCGGATTCTGGCCCTGCCCATTTTCGTGGCGGTGATGGTGCTGGTCTATTCCCTGGCCATGGGAGGCTCTCCCCTGGCCATCGGCACCCGGGGCACCGACTGGGCCAACGACGGGCTCTTCGGTGACGGCTGGTTTGTCCCCTTTACCGCCGACGTGGACGCCTGGGACGACGCCTCCGGCGCCTTTGAGGAGGCCGAGGCCATGATTGCCGGCTATGAGGCCGGCGACAGCGAGGTCTACTTCTACGACGACGAGACCGGCGACACCACTATGGTGCCCGTCACGGAGGAGGCCTATCAGCAGGCCCTCACCGTTCCCGAGCCCGACCCCAACGACTATGGCACCTGGGTGCCCGGCCTGCCGGTGCTGGCGGAAAACGCCCTTACCTCGGTGGGCTGCAACGAGGTCCTCCAGTCTCTCATTCTGGACGGCATCGTGGGCGGCGTGGGCGCCGTGCTGGGCTTCGTGCCCCAGATGCTGGTGCTCTTCCTGCTGCTGGCCATCCTGGAGGACGTGGGTTACATGGCCCGCATCGCCTTCATCATGGACCGCATCTTCCGCCGCTTCGGCCTGTCCGGCAAAAGCTTTATCCCCATGCTGGTGGCCACCGGCTGCGGCGTGCCCGGCATCATGGCCTCCCGCACCATTGAGCAGGACCGGGACCGGAAAATGACCGTTATGACCACCGGCTTCATTCCCTGCGGCGCCAAACTGCCCATCATCTCCATGTTTGCCGCCGCCCTGTTCGGCAAATCCGCCTGGGTGGCCGTGTCCGCCTACTTCATTGGGGTGGCGGCGGTGGTAATCTCGGGCATCATTCTGAAAAAAACCCGCATCTTCGCCGGAGATCCCGCCCCCTTCGTCATGGAGCTGCCCGCCTATCACGCCCCTTCCGCAGGCAACGTGCTGCGGGCCATGTGGGAGCGGGGCTGGTCCTTCATCAGGCGGGCCGGCACCGTTATCCTCCTGTCCTCCATCATCCTGTGGTTCCTCCAGGGCTTCGGCTTTGCTGAGGGCGGCTTCGGCATGGTGGCAGACAACAACGATTCCCTGCTGGCCGCCGTGGGCCACGCCGTGGCCTTTGTCTTTGCACCCCTGGGCTTCGGCACCTGGCAGGCCACCGTGGCCACCGTCACCGGCCTCATCGCCAAGGAAGAGGTGGTGTCCACCTTCGGCGTGCTGTTCCCCGGCAATCAGACCTTGGAGATTGCCGCCCACTTCACCCCCATTGCCGCCTACTCCTTTATGATTTTCAACCTGCTGTGCGCCCCCTGCTTCGCCGCCATGGGCGCCATCAAGCGGGAGATGAACAATCCCAAGTGGGCCCTGGGCGCCATCGGCTATATGTGCGGCTTTTCCTATGTGATCTCCCTCATTGTCTACCAGCTGGTGGGCCTGGCCCTTGGCATGGTGGCCTTCAATCCCGGTACCGTGGTGGCCGTGGTGCTGGCGGCCGCGCTGATCTGGCTGCTGGTGCGCCGGAATCAATACGCGGACCAGGGCGCCGGCCTGCGGGCCGTGGCCGCCGCGGCGAAGTAATCCGCTATCTGAAGGAAAGGAGTATCTGCATGCTGCCCTCCATTCTCATCGGCCTTGCCATCGCGGCCGTCTGCGCCGCCATTGTGGCAAGGGGCATCCACAACAGACGCAAAGGCGGGGGCGGCTGCTCCTGCGGCGGCTCCTGCGGGAGCTGCGGCTGCTCCGGCCTGTGCCACCCTCCCTCCCGGAACAACTCCACGCCACAGAAAGGAAGTGCACCATGGAGCTGACCCGCACCAATGTCCGCTATCTGCTGACCATTTATCACCTGTCCCGGGCCCGGCTGGAGGTCTCCTCCAAGGACATCGCCCGCTCGCTGGAGGTGTCCCGGGCCTCGGTGACCAGCATGATGGGCGTACTCACCGACAAGCAGCTGGTGGCCAAGGAGCGCTACGGCAAAATTCACCTCACCCGGGCGGGGGTCCGGCTGGCCCGAGCCCTCTCGGACCAGGCCGACGCGCTGGCCCGGGACCTGGAGCCCAGGATGGGCCTGTCCGGCGAGGAGGCATGGAAGGCCGCCTGCGCCGCCGTGTCCGAGCTGCCCCATCGCTGTTTCCCCCCAGTTCCCGCGGCGGAGCTTCTGCCCGCGTGACTGCGGTTCTCCCTTTCCCCGCCCCGCCCGCCGGCAAACCGGCGGGCGGGGCGCTTTTCGTGGAAAATGCGGGGCCTCCGGGCTTGAAATGGCCGCGGGGGGTATGATATAGTATCAAGGTATGTATTGCGTGGGGAGGCGCGTCTCTTGTTTGACGGACTGCTGTTTGATTTGGATGGAACTCTGTGGGACTCCATTGACGCCATCTGTGTCTCCTGGAACCAGGTGCTGGAAAAGCGGGTGCCCCGGCTGGCCGGCTTTGTCACCCGGCAGAAAATTACCGGCTGCATGGGGATGCTGCTGCCGGACATCGTACGCAAGCTGCTGCCGGAGCTGGACTGGGCCCAGGCCCAGCCCCTGATGGAGGAGCTGCTGGACACGGAAAACCGGTACGTGGCCGCCCACGGCGGCGTGCTCTATCCCCAGGTGCCCGAAACTCTGGCTCTGCTGGCCCGGGACTATCCCCTGTGCATCGTCAGCAACTGTCAGGCCGGGTATATTGAGGCCTTTTTCCAGGCCCACGGTCTGGGCCGCTATTTTGCCGACTATGAAAATCCCGGCCGCACCGGCAAGGGCAAGGCGGAAAACATCGCCCTGGTGGCCTGGCGCAATGGGATGAACCACCCCCTCTATATCGGGGACACCCAGGGCGACTATAACGCCGCCTCCGCCGCGGGGGTTCCCTTCCTCCACGCCGCCTACGGCTTCGGCACCATTGACCACGCTGTGCCCGCCGTCCACGCTTTTGAGGACATCCCGGCGGCGGTGCGCCGCCTCAGCCCGCCGTAAGAGGAGGCGGGGCGACAAAACCAGCCGCCTGTGCGGGAGAAGCGCAGGGGCGGATGCCCACATCCGCCCGCACCCCTATGATATTTTTGCAAGGAGGACAATACCTTGTCACAATATGAAGCTGAAATCAAACGCCGCAGGACCTTTGCCATCCTCCTCCCATAAAGCCCCTTCGGGGCCTTATGGGGCCCCCAAGTGATTTTGCATCCTCGGGCGGAGTGAATCCGCCCTGCGGCAAGGTTTTCGCCAGGGGCGAAAACGCTTGGACGCGCCAAAAGGCGCGAGGGCTGATGATGGCCCTGCGTCTGAATTCTGGAGGTTACTCGCTATGTCACAATACGAATCTGAAATCAAACGCCGCAGGACCTTTGCCATCATCAGCCACCCCGACGCCGGCAAAACCACCCTGACGGAAAAATTCCTGCTCTACGGCGGGGCCATTGCCCAGGCCGGCCAGGTCAAGGGCAAGAAAAACACCCGGGCCGCCACCTCCGACTGGATGGAGATTGAAAAGCAGCGGGGCATCTCCGTCACCTCTTCCGTCATGCAGTTCCAGTACGAGGGCTACTGCATCAACATCCTGGACACCCCCGGCCACCAGGATTTCTCCGAAGACACCTACCGCACCCTGATGGCCGCCGACAGCGCGGTGATGGTCATCGACGGGGCCAAGGGCGTGGAGGCCCAGACCCGGAAGCTGTTCAAGGTGTGCGCCATGCGGGATATCCCCATCTTCACCTTCATCAACAAGATGGACCGGGAGGCCCGGGACTCCTTTGAGCTGCTGGAGGAGCTGGAGCATGAGCTGGGCATTGAGACCTATCCGGTGAACTGGCCCATCGGCTGCGGTAAGGACTTCAAGGGCGTGTACGACCGGGGCAGCCGGAAGATCATCCACTTCACCTCCAACGGCGGGGCCAAGGCGGCCACCGCCACCGAGGTGGAGCTGGGAGACCCCAACCTGGACGCGCTCATCGGCCAGCGGCTCCACCAGCAGCTCACCGACGAGATCGAGCTGCTGGACGGCGCCGCCGCCGAGTTCGATTTGGAGCGGGTGCGCCACGGCAAGCTCTCCCCGGTATTCTTTGGCTCCGCTCTCACCAACTTCGGTGTGGAGCCCTTCCTGGAGCACTTTTTGCAGATGACCACCGCTCCCCTGCCCCGGAAGGCCGGGGAGGAGATCATCGACTCCATGGACGACGCCTTTTCCGCCTTTGTGTTCAAAATCCAGGCCAACATGAACAAGGCCCACCGGGACCGCATTGCCTTCCTGCGCATCGTCTCCGGCAAGTTTGAGGCGGACAAGGAGGTCTACCACCTCCAGGGCGGCAAGAAAATTCGCCTCTCCCGGCCCCAGCAGCTTATGGCGGCCGAGCGGGAAATCATTGAGGAGGCCTACGCCGGAGACATCATCGGCGTGTTCGACCCCGGTATCTTCTCCATCGGCGACACCCTGTGCACCGCCGCCAAAAAGTTCGCCTTTGACCCCATCCCCACCTTCGCCCCCGAGCACTTCAAGCGGGTGCGCTCCCTGGACACCATGAAGCGCAAACAGTTTTTGAAGGGCATGGAGCAGATTGCCCAGGAGGGCGCCATTCAGATTTTCAAAACCCCCTATTCCGGCATGG
Source organism: uncultured Flavonifractor sp. (assembly GCA_944383135.1). Lineage (GTDB taxonomy): Bacteria > Bacillota > Clostridia > Oscillospirales > Oscillospiraceae > Flavonifractor. The sequence goes on along the minus strand of CALWOL010000133.1, from coordinate 3,499 downwards.
AGGAGGTCATTGTGGGCGTGGTGGGTACCCTTCAGTTCGATGTGCTGGAATACCGGCTGAAAAACGAGTACAACGTGGATTTGTACATGGAGGGCCTGCCCTACGAGTATCTGCGGTGGATTGAGACGGAGGACGGCCAGCCGGTGAAGGAAGAGGACCTGATTCTGGGCACCGACACCAAGCTGGTGGAGGACTACAAGGGCAACCAGCTGCTGCTCTTCGGCTCCCAGTGGGCGGTGAACTGGACCCAGGAGCGCAACAAAAACCTCACCTTCCACGAGTTTGGCGGCACCAAATTCTAAACAGATAAAAACGTCCCCGCGGCGCTGCCGCGGGGACATTTTTCAATCCTTTTTGGGGGGCGGATACTCCCCGGTGGCATAGAAGGTGAAGATGCCGGTGGCCACCAGCCGCTCCTCGGAGTCGGTGATGGAGACATCGTACACCATAATGGTACGGCCCAGCTTTTTGGGGGTGGCCAGGCAAAACACCTTATTCCCGCGGGCGGGCGTTAAAAATTGCATGGAGCTGTCCAGCGTGACACAGCCCCGGCCGGTGGTAAAGGCGGCGGTGCCCGCCACGGTATCCGCCAGGGTAAACAGGGCGCCCCCGTGGACCACCCCCATGGGGTTCTTGGTCTCGGTGCGTACCTCCAGCTCCCCCCGGGCGGCATGGCCCTCAATCGCGGTGACTCTTGTGCCGCTGTATGGTCCGAAGTAGGGGCCGCTGTTCACCTTGTTCAGCATACCGGTATAATCTCTCTCATTGCAGGAATCCATCCAGAATCTTCTCCTCCGCCTCCTGTTCTGTGAGGCCCAATGTCATCAGCTTCAAAATCTGGTCCCCGGCGATACGGCCGATGGCCGCCTCATGGACGAGCTGAGCGTCCACGTGGTTGGCCGCAATGGCGGGGATGGAAGAAATCCGTGCCTGACCCATAATGATGGAATCACACTGGACATGGCCAAAGCACTTGGCGTTGCCGGTCATCTTGGGATAAAACACCTGCATGGACTCGTCCTGAGCCACCGAGCGGGAGATGACCCGGCCGGTGGCGTCCTCCCCGTCCAGGATAATTTCCATCTCGCTCTCCGCGGTCTGCTGGCCGTGGGTGAGCAGCTTCTCGGTGATGACCACCTCGGCCCCCTTCCCCGCCACGATTTTGGTCTCCCGCTTGGTGGAGTCCACCCCCCGGATCTGGGTGCTCTCCATGTTCAGGGAAGCCCCCTCGTCCAGGTAGACAATGGTCTGGGGATTCATAACCCGCTTGCCGGTGCCGGGGCCCTCTCCGTAGTGCCGCTCCACATAGCGCACCTTGGAGCGCTTGCCGATGTGGAAGGTGTGTACGCCGTCGTGCTGGCTGGTCTCGCAGCCGGTGTTGTGGATGCCGCAGCCCGCCACAATATCCACATCGCAGTCGTCCCCGATGAAAAAGTCGTTGTACACCAGCTCGCTCAGCCCCGTCTGGCTGATGATGACGGGGATATGCACCGATTCGTGCCGGGTGCCCGGCTTGACGGTGATGTCAATGCCCGACTTCCCCGGCTCGGTCTTGGTGGTGATCTCAATGTTGGCGGTGTTGTTCCGGGAGTCCAGCTGGCCGTTGCGGCGGATGTTATAGGCCCCCTGGGGCGTCTTTTCCAGGTCCGCGATCTCCTTCAGGAGCTTCCACTCTGCCTGATCCATTACTTGTCCGCTCCTTCCGAAAGATAGGTACAGCCCGTGCTGGTGTTGGCCAGGATCTGGGGGAAGATCTCCTCCTTGGGGCCGTGCTTCTGCACCTGGCCATCGGCAATCATCACGATTTCGTCGGCCAGGTCAATGATACGCTCCTGGTGGGAGATCACCACCAGGGTGGCCTCCCGCTTCTGGTGAATGCGCTTGAAGGTCTCCGTGAGCTTGGCAAAGGACCACAAATCAATGCCCGCCTCCGGCTCGTCGAAAATCATCAGCCCGGATTTACGGGCCAGAATGGTGGCAATCTCAATGCGCTTGACCTCGCCGCCGGACAGGGAGGCGTCCACCTCCCGGTCAATATAATCCCCGGCACACAGACCCACCTTGGTGAGATACTGGCAGCTCTCCTCCCGGGTGAGCTTGGCGTTGCCGGAGGCCAGTGCCAGCAAATCCCGCACCTTCAGCCCCTTGAACCGGGGGGGCTGTTGAAAGCCATAGCTCACCCCCAGCCGGGCCCGGTCTGTGATGGGCATATGGGTAATATCGGTGCCATTCCAAAGAATCTGGCCGCCGGTGGGTTCCACCAGGCCCATAATGGCCTTGGCCAGGGTGGTCTTGCCGCCGCCGTTGGGGCCGGTAATGACCAGAAATTGATTGTCCGCCACGGTGAGGGATACATCGTTGAGGATGCCCAGCTCCTGGCCTTCCTCGCCCTCCACCTGATAGCTGAGATGCCTGATCTCCAGCATGAGCCGTTCTCTCCTTTGTCTGTTGGTTAATCCCAGGGTTAGTATTTTATCACGCTCCTCGGCAAAATACAACCCTGGCGGGACAAATGTTGCCATTGCCGCATAGAATAGGTGGAATCCAAGCAGAATGGGAGGATGAGACATGGAGCAAACTTCCAATCCCGGCGTGGACCGGGAGGTTTTTGAGCGGGTATGGCGGCGGGTGATGCCGGAGGACCGGGGGGACTGTCCCTTTACCCTGGCGGAGGAAGCCGCCCCCCAGGCGGACAATCTGCCCGCCCTGGCCGCAGCGCCGGTCCTTTCCGAATCGGCGGAGAGCAGCTGCCTGGGTCCGGCCTCCGCTCCGGCGGGTGCCGCTCTGCGGGCGTACATCGACGACGAGCTGGCCGACTGGCGGCAATATCAAACTCTGGCCCGGCGCACTCCGGGCGGCGGCGGCCGGACTTTGGCGGCGGTAGCCGCCGACGAACGCCGCCACGCCAAAAAGCTGAGCACCGTCTACTTTCTGATCACCGGTGTGCGTTACTGGCCGGAGGGAAAAGGCGGACAGAATCCGGCTCCCCTCCACGCTGCCCTGCGGGAGCGGTTCTGGGCGGAGCAGCAGGGCGCGGCCTCCTACCGGGCCGCCGCCGCCGAGGCCGCCGATTCCTGTCTGAAGGAGCTGTTTGAGGAGCTGGCCGGGGAGGAGGAATCTCACGCCTGGGCCATCCGCGGCGTATTGGAGCAGCTGTAACACACAGCAGCATGGAAAAAGGGGCCGCTGCCAATGGCAGCGGCCCCTCGCGCTTGTCATAACTTACTTCAGGTTGAAGAAGGCATCCATGCCCAGGTACTGAGCCACGTCGCCCAGCTCCTCCTCGATGCGGAGCAGCTGATTGTACTTGGCCACGCGGTCGGTGCGGCTGGGCGCGCCGGTCTTGATCTGGCCGGCGTTGAGCGCCACGGCGATGTCGGCAATGGTGGCGTCCTCGGTCTCGCCGGAGCGGTGAGACACGATGGCGGTGTAGCCGGCCCGGTTGGCCATCTGGATGGCGTCCAGGGTCTCGGTCAGGGTGCCGATCTGGTTGACCTTG
>CALWOL010000132.1 GCA_944383135.1 uncultured Flavonifractor sp. | reverse complement strand
GCGTGGCTGAAAACACTGCTCAGGCTGCAAGTGTGGGTTTTGTCCACCGAAGGCGGACAAAACCTGCATGCGGCAGACTGCATCCTACTCGAAAAAGTGGCTCCGCCACTTTTTCGACAGCCTCAGGTCCCGGACAGAATCTGTCCGGGACCTTATCATAGTGCCAGGGGAAGCTCCAAAAGAAATTCCGTGCTGCGCCCCGGCGCGGGCCGGGGATTGAGGGTGATGGTACCGCCGTGCTTTTCCATAATCCGGCGGGTAATGGACAGCCCCAGGCCGCTGCCCCGTCCGGAGCGGGCCTCGCTGCCCACCACAAAAGGCTCAAAAATCCGCCTGACCCGTTCCGGCGGGATACCCGCCCCATTGTCGGCAACCCGGAGCAGGGCGGTTTGAGGACCGGCGCTTATGTCAAAAAACAGCGCGGTGCCCAGCCGGTTGTGCCGGAGTGCGTTGGACAGCAGGTTGTCCAGAACCCGGCGGAACTGCATGGCATCCAGCGCACAGAAAACCGGCTGCTCCGGGATGGAGACCTCCAGAGTAAAGCCGGCCAGGTCAATCTCGTCATACTTGCCCGCCAGATATTCCCGCAGAAACTCGCACAAATCAGCGCGCTGGGGGTGGAGGACAAATTCCGGGTGCTCCACCTTGCTGTATTCATGGAAGGCGTTGACCAGCTCGGTGAGGGCCTCCGCCTTGCTTTGGATGGCCAGAAGATAGCGCTCCTGCTCCTGGGGGGGCACCTTGCCGTCACAGATGGCGTCAATATACCCGGCGATGACGGTGATGGGGGTTTTCAAATCGTGGGAGATGTCGGCGATGAGCTTCTGCCGGTCCTCGTCCATCCGCTGCCGCTGGGCCTCGCTCTCCGCCAGCTGGTCGGCGAACCGGTCAAAGCTCTCCCCGATGCGGCGGATTTCCCGGGGACCGCCGCAGTTGCCCACCCGGACGGGGCGGTTTTCCGACTGGGAAACCACCGCGTCGTTGAGGCGGCGCAGAGGGTCGCCGATTTTCCGCCGGAGCCGCCAGATAAACAGGGCGGTGGCGAGAAAATAGAGGGGGAGGAAGAGCAGCCACAGCTTCCAGGAGGACTGATAGGCGGAAAAGTAGGCCTCATCGTTGACGATGGGGATGCGGAACACCGCATACCCCTCCCAGCCCTCCTCCGACAGGAAGGAGGCACGGAAGAGCTCCCGGGAGGCCAGCAGCTGATACTCCTTCTGGGTATAGGCGGTGCGGCCATCTCCAAATCCGCCGAAAATGACCTGGAGGTCCTCATCCAGAGCCATGATGTCCGGGGAGGCCGCGTCCCCGACCGCATAGCTGGTTTTGATAAGCAGGTGGCGGAGGGAGCCGTCCTGCTGTATTTTATCATAGACATCCACAACCTCGGCTGCGTCGTAGCTGGGAATGCAGCTCAGCTCGCCGGGGGTATAGGCGGAGTCAAAGCCATCCCCCGAGGCATAGCGCAGGGTTCCGGCGGCGTCATACACGGCGAAGGCGTCTCCCCCTGGGCGGAGATGGCTGGTCAGCGAGGAATACGCTCCGGCGGTCAAAGCGGGGTCCTCCAGCAGCCCGTTCCAGTCGGAGGGCTGGTAGACGCGGTCCAGGCCGGTATTCCACAGCCAGAACAGTCCCGCCACAATCAGCAGCAGGGTCAGGGTGAAGAGCAGATAGCTGCGTACCAGCAGGGCAAACAGGCTGCCTGAACCGTCTCTATTTTTCAAGCTTGTATCCCAGTCCTCTCACAGTGATGATGTAGCGGGGGTCCTTGGGGTCGTCCTCAATCTTTTCCCGCAGCTTGGAGATATGCACCATCATGGTATTGTCGTCTCCCTCAAAATAGCTGCCCACCGCCCCTTCGTAGAGCTGGATTTTGGTAAAGATCCGGCCGGGGGAGCGCATCAGCAGCGCCAGAATTTTGTACTCCATGGGGGTGAGGGAAATGGACTGCCCTCCCTTGGAGAGCTGGAAGGAAGCGGTGTCCAGCACCAAGTCCCGCACCACCAGCGTGGCGCTGTTTTCCCGGGCGGTCCGGCGGAGCTGGGCTTTGACCCGGGCTACGATTTCCAGCGGGTTGAATGGCTTGGCAATGTAATCGTCCGCGCCCAGATTGAGTCCTAGAATTTTGTCGCTGTCCTGGCTTTTGGCGGAGAGGATGAGGATGGGTATATCGCTGAATTTCCGCAGAGCCCGGGTGAGCTCATAGCCGTTGAGCTGGGGCATCATTACATCCAGAATGGCCAGGTCCGGCGTGTTTTCCCGGGCCAGCTCCAGAGCCCGGGCCCCGTTTTCCGCCTCCAGCACACGGTAGCCCTCGCTCTCCAGGTACAGCCGGAGCAGGCCGCGGATATCGCCGTCGTCCTCGGCAATGAGAATGGTTGGTATCATGGAAAAGCCTCCTTTGGCAACGCTGTAATACAGATGAAATCATTATAGGGGACAAATACCGCCCCGTCAAATAAAATACGGCAGGCGGCTTGAGGGCAAGCGGGGCGGGAAACTTGCATAAAAGGCGGATGTTCCTGGAAAGCCTTGCTGTTTGTTGCAACAAAGTTTCGTTTCCTGCGGAAAAACTCCTTGACACCCGTGGGAAGAAGGACGTATACTAACAACAACAGTTGAGAACAAAGGCGTTCCGACCCGGCGGGCGGAGCGCCTTTCTTCGTACCTGCCCTTCCCACAGGGCGGGAACTTCAAGCAGAGAGAAAGGGGAACGCTTGCCATGGCGCACAGCAAAGAGGACATCATCCGTATGGTGAAGGAGGAGGACATTGAGTTTATCCGCCTCCAGTTTACCGACATCTTCGGCCAGCTGAAAAACGTGGCCATTACCGCCTCCCAGATTGAGAAGGCGGTGAACAACCAGTGTATGTTTGACGGCTCTTCCATTGAGGGCTTTGTCCGCATCGACGAGTCGGACCAGTATCTCTACCCCGATCTGAAGTCCTTCCGGGTATTCCCCTGGCGTCCCATCCACGGCAAAGTGGCCCGCCTCATCTGCGACGTGCACAACACCGACGGCTCTCCCTTTGCCGGAGATCCCCGCTATGTGCTGAAGCGCGCCATTCAGAAGGCCCGTGATATGGGCTTTGAGTCCTTTAATGTGGGGCCGGAGGCGGAATTCTTCCTCTTCCAGACCGATGATGAGGGCAAACCCACCACCAAGACCAACGACGAGGCTGGCTACTTTGACCTGGGTCCTCTGGACCATGGCGAGTCCACCCGTCGGGAAATCTGCATGGCGCTGGAGGCCATGAAGTTTGAGATTGAGGCCAGCCATCACGAGTGCGCCCAGGGTCAGCACGAGATTGACTTTAAGTATGAGGAGGCCCTCCACGCCGCCGACAACATTATGACCTTCAAGCTGGCGGTGAAGACCCTGGCCCAGAAAAACGGCCTCCATGCCACCTTCATGCCCAAGCCCATTTACGGGGTGGCGGGCTCCGGTATGCACACCAACATGTCTCTCTTCCGGAACGGGAAGAATGTGTTTTACGATCCCAACGGGGAGCGGGGCCTGTCCAAGGAGGCGTACAGCTTCATCGCGGGCCTGCTGGCCCACGTGAAGGGCATGGCGGCCATCACCAATCCCCTGGTCAACTCCTACAAGCGGCTGGTGCCCGGCTACGAGGCCCCCTGCTACCTGGCCTGGTCCGCCTCCAACCGCTCCGCCCTCATCCGCATCCCCGCCTCCCGGGGACAGTCCACCCGGGTGGAGCTCCGCTCTCCCGACCCCTCCTGCAACCCCTACCTGGCCTTTGCCGCCTGCCTGGCCGCCGGCCTGGACGGCATTGAGAGAGGGCTGACCCCGCCGCCGGAGATTACCGAGAACATCTTCGCCATGGACCGAAAGGCCCGGAAGGCCCACGGGATTGAGAGCCTGCCCGGCTCTCTGGAGGAGGCCATCGCCGCCCTGGAGGCCGATAAGCTCATCCTGGATACCCTGGGAGAGCACGTGGCCTCCAACTACCTGGAGGGCAAGAAGAAGGAGTGGGAGGAGTACCGGACCCGGGTGTCCTCCTGGGAGCGGGAGAAGTATATCATCAACTATTAAGCCGCGGCGACTGCTCCTGCAGCGGGGAGTGAAGCAAATTGGACCAAATCATTGTCGCCTTTGAAAGTGAGCGGACCTGCCGGAGAATCAAGGACATTCTGGAGAGCTCCGGCACGGCCTCCTGCCTGCTCTGCCGCACGGGAGACCAGGTGCGGCGGTGCGCCAACAAGCGGCACATCACCGTGGCGGTCTGCGGCTATAAGCTGGGGGAGGAGACGGCGGAGGAGATCCTGGCCGATCTGCCGCCGGCGTGCTCCCTGCTCCTTCTGGCCCCCCGGGACCGGCTGGAGCTGGCCCGGAGCTCCGGCCTGTTTTCTCTCCCCGCCCCCACCTCCCGGAGTGAGCTGATCGCCTCGGTGCGTATGCTGCTCCAGCTGGGATACCGGCAGGGGCGGCCTGCCTGTCCTGAGCGGGACAGGGAGGAGCGGGAGCTGATTCAGACCGCCAAGCAGCTGCTGATGGAGCGGCTGGGGCTGACGGAGGAGCAGGCCCATCACTTTTTACAAAAAAAGAGCATGGACTCCGGGCAGAAGCTGTCCCACACCGCGCGGATGGTTTTGGAGGAGTTCTGAGACGCATAGGATGAAGGACAGATACGGTTCGCGGCGACAGCCTGAGAGCTGCCGCTCTTCCGCGGGTATGGAGGAGGGAAACCGGGTATGAAATTCATCAAAATGCAGGGGCTGGGCAACGACTATCTCTTTCTCAACTGTCTGGAGGGAGAGCCGGAGAATCTGCCGGCCCTGGCGGCGGCCATGAGCGACCGGCACTTCGGGGCCGGCGCCGACGGGCTGATCTGTCTCTGCCCCTCCCGGCGGGGGGACTTCCGCATGCGGATGTTCAACGCCGACGGCTCGGAGGGGGAGATGTGCGGCAACGGCATCCGCTGCCTGGCGCGGTATATCCGCCATTGCGGCCTGAGCGGCAAGGACGCTTTGGTTATTGAGACGAAGGCCGGGCTGCGGCGGGTGGAGCTGCTGGGAGAGCGTGTGCGGGTGGACATGGGTCCTCCGGCGGTATCCCAACCCGTGGAGGTGACGGCCCTGGGAAAACGCTGGCGGCTGACGCCGGTATCCATGGGAAACCCCCATGGAGTCATCCTGCTGGAGACCGGCCTGGAGACCGTGGACCTGGGGCATATCGGTCCGGCGCTGGAGCGCCACCCCGCCTTCCCCGGCGGAATCAACGTGGAATTTGTGACCATCGCGGGCCGGGACAGACTGCGGGCGCGGGTATGGGAGCGGGGCAGCGGAGAGACCCTGGCCTGCGGCACCGGAGCCTGCGCGGCTCTGGCGGCGGCGGTGACCGCCGGCCTGACGGAGCGGAGCGCCCGGGTGGAGCTCCCCGGCGGCAGTTTGTCCCTGTACTGGGACGAGGGGCTGGATACCATCTTCCTGACCGGACCGGCGGAGCTGGTATACGAAGGAGAGTATCTCCCATAAAAACGGGAAAAGGAGCAAATGATATGGTAACCATCAACGCAAACTACCAAAAGCTGCCCGGCAGCTATCTGTTTTCCGAAATTGCCCGGCGGGTGGCGGCCTACTCCGAGGCCAATCCCGGGAAGCGGCTGATTCGTCTGGGCATCGGGGACGTGACCCGCCCGCTGGCTCCGGCGGTGACGGCGGCCATGCACCAGGCGGTGGACGAGATGGCCACCCCGGAGGGCTTTCACGGCTATGGTCCGGAGCAGGGCTATGCCTTTCTCCGGGAGGTCATTGCCAGGGAGGACTATCAGGCCCGGGGCGCGGACATCGCTCCGGATGAAATCTTTGTGTCCGACGGCGCCAAGAGCGACTGCGGCAACATCGGGGATATTTTTGACCGGGACAACGTGGTGGCTGTGTGCGACCCGGTATATCCCGTTTATGTGGACACCAACGCCATGGCGGGCCGGGCGGGGGAGTATGACGAGGGCCTGCGCCGCTGGAGCGGACTGGTGTATATGCCCTGCGTGGCGGAAAACGGTTTTTCTCCCGCCATTCCCAGTCAGCCCGTGGACCTGATTTATCTGTGCTTCCCCAACAACCCCACCGGCGCGGTGGCCACCCGGGCGCAGCTGCGGGCCTGGGTGGACTATGCCAACGCCGCCGGGGCGGTTATTCTCTATGACAGCGCTTACGAGGCCTTTATCACCGACCCGGCCATTCCCCACAGCATTTTTGAAGTGGAAGGGGCGCGCACCTGCGCCATTGAGTTCCGCTCCTTCTCCAAGACCGCCGGCTTCACCGGTACCCGCTGCGCCTACACTGTCATTCCCAAGGACCTGGTCCGGGGCGGGGTCAGCCTCAACGGGATGTGGAACCGCCGCCAGTGTACCAAGTTCAACGGCGCGCCTTATGTGGTGCAGCGGGGCGCCGCGGCCGTCTACACCCCGGAGGGCAGGGCTCAGGTACAGCAGACCATCGCCTATTACCTGAATAACGCCCGGATCATCCGGGAAGGCTTAGCGGGGGCGGGCCTGACGGTATGCGGCGGCGAGAACTCTCCCTACATCTGGGCCAGAACGCCGGACGGAATGGGCTCCTGGGCCTTCTTTGACCGGCTGCTCCAGCAGGCCAATGTGGTCACCACCCCCGGCGCCGGCTTTGGCCCCAGCGGGGAGGGGTATATTCGCCTTACCGCCTTCGGCGGGGCGGCGGACACTGCGGAGGCGGTGGAGCGTATCCGCGCCATCCTGTGAACAGCGGGGGCGTCCGGCTTATTGGGCCGGACGCCCCCTTCTTGCTCTTGCCTTTTTTTCTCCCTGCGGGTATGATAAAAGGGAAGGGCGGGGGACCGTGAGCGCCCGCCTGAACCTCTGAAAATGGTGATGCTCCTTGAAGCGACTTTTCCGGGCGGCCGCCAGGCTGCTGGTAATATTGGTACTGCTGGCCGCTGCCGTGCTGCTGGGTTTGGCGCTGCTGCGGTGGCGGGGCCTGATTTTGTTTTCTCACGAGGCCAACCCCGAACAATGGGAGGTCTTTGGGGTGGATGTGTCCTCCTATCAGGGGACGGTGGACTGGCCGGTGCTGGCGGAGCAGGGGGTGGATTTTGCCTTCCTCAAGGCCACCGAGGGCTCCGCCCTCCAGGACAGCCGCTTTGCGGTCAACTGGGCGGAGGCCCGGGCCGCCGGTATCCGCACCGGGGCCTACCACTTCCTCAGCTACGACAGCCCGGGGGAGACTCAGGCGGACAACTTTATTTCTGTGGTGCCGGCGGCGGAGGATGCCCTGCCCCCGGTGGTGGACATTGAGTTTTATGGGGAGTATCTGGAAAACCCGCCGGAGAAAGAGCGGGTTGCATCCATCCTGCGTCCGCTGCTGGAGCGGTTGGAGGAGCACTACGGGGTAAAGCCCATCCTCTACGTCACCTACCGCTCCTATTACCGCTATCTGGCGGGGAGCGGCTATGGGGACTACCCCATCTGGTGCTCCAGCCCCACGGTATTTCCCCTGGTGCCCGGCTGGGATTTCTGGCAGTATTCCCACACCGCCCAACTAGACGGCTATCAGGGCAGCCAGAGGAACATCGACTTGAATATCTTCCGGGGCAGTGCGGCGCAGTTCCGGCAGTTCGGGCTGGAATAGGCGCCCTTCTATTTTTCCCCGATTTCTGGTATACTGAATCAAATGAGCACTTGCAAGCAGGAGGAGCGTATGGAAAAGCTGGAGACACTTGCCCGGACGCTGCGGGAGCGTTTTCCCGAGCTGGAGCTGCGGGAGGAGGAGCCCATGAGCCGCCACACCACCTTTCGCATCGGCGGCCCCGCCCGGCTGATGGCCCTGCCCTGGGACAGGAAGGAGGCGGCCGCCGTGGTGCGGACGGCGGCGGAGCTGGGCGTGCGCCCCTTCTTTCTGGGCAACGGCAGCAACCTGCTGGTGGCGGACAGGGGCTATGAAGGCTTTGTGGTCAAGTCCAGCAGCCTGGACCAGACCCGGGAGGTCAACCGCCGGCTGCGGGCGGAGAGCGGGATTCCCCTGGCCCGGCTGGCCATGGCCGCCCTGGGACGCGGCCTCAGCGGTCTGGAGTTTGCCCACGGTATTCCCGGCACCCTGGGCGGCGCCGTGGTGATGAACGCGGGGGCCTACGGCGGGGAAATGGCCCAGGTCCTCACCGCCGTCACCTATTTGGACGAGGCGGGCAGAGTGGTTACCCTCCCTGCTTCCCACTGCGGGCTCGGCTACCGCCGCAGTCTCTTTTCCCAGCATCCCGACTGGCTGATTCTGGAGGCGGAGATGGCCCTTCAGCCCGGCGACGGGGAGGCAATCCGGGGGCGGATGGAGGAGCTGGCCCAGATGCGCCGGGCCAAGCAGCCTCTGGAGTGGCCCAGCGCGGGCAGTACCTTCAAGCGGCCGGAGGGTCATTTTGCCGCCGCCCTCATTGATCAGTGCGGGCTGAAGGGCCTGTCTGTGGGGGACGCCCAGGTATCGGAGAAGCACGCCGGCTTCCTGGTGAACAAAGGGAAGGCCACGGCGGCGGACATGCTGCGGCTGATGGAGCTGGTGCAGGAGCGGGTGCTCCGGCAGACGGGTGTGAAGCTGGAGCCGGAAGTGAAGTTTTTGGGATTCTGAGGTGATATTCCGTGGATTTTGTCATTATTTCAGGCCTGTCCGGAGCAGGGAAAAGTAAGACGGCCTCCTTTATGGAGGATATGGGCTTCTATGTGGTGGACAACATGCCCGCCCTCCTCATCCCCAAATTTGCCGCCCTGTGCATGGCCAGGCCCGGCCTCTATGAGCGGGTGGCCCTGGTGACGGATATCCGGGGGGGCCAGACCTTTGACGGCCTGTTTGACGCCCTCAGGGAGCTCCACGACATGGGCTGCGATTATAAAATTCTCTTTGTGGAGGCCAGTGTGGAGTCCATCATCAAGCGGTACAAGGAGACCCGCCGGATTCACCCCCTGGGTGCCGCCGCCCACTCCCTGGATGAGGCGGTGCGTACCGAGCGCACCATGCTGGCCCCGGTGCGGCAGCGGGCGGAGTACATCATCGACACCACCACCCTCTCCACCGGGAAGCTGCGGGGGGAGGTGCTGCGCCTGTTTGGGCGGGGCGGGGAGACCCCGGCCATGACGGTGAATGTTGTCTCCTTCGGCTTCAAATACGGCATCCCCATTGAGGCTGACCTGGTCTTTGACGTGCGCTTCCTGCCCAATCCCTACTACATCGCCGAGCTGCGCCGCCAGACCGGCCTGGACGACGGTGTGTATAATTTTGTCTTTGGCTACCAGCAGACCAAGGACTTTATGGGCCACCTGGAGGGGCTGATCAGCTTTCTGCTGCCCCAGTACGTGGAGGAGGGCAAGACGGTGCTGGTGATTGCCGTGGGCTGCACCGGCGGACAGCACCGCTCGGTGGCCATTACCAAGGCCCTGGCCGAGTTTATCCGGCAGAAGGGCTATCCCGCCGCGGAAAACCACCGGGACATGACCCGTGCGTGAGGAGGGGTACCGTGAGTGAGTGCATCTTTGATTACCAGCGGGCGCAGGGCCCCAAGGTAGTGGCCATCGGCGGCGGGACCGGATTATCCACCATGCTCCGGGGCCTGAAAAGCCACACCAAGAATCTTACCGCCGTGGTGACGGTGGCCGACGACGGCGGCGGCTCCGGTATGCTGCGGGAGGATCTGGGCATGCCTCCGCCGGGGGATATCCGCCACTGCATGGAGGCTCTGGCCAATGCCGAGCCGGTGATGCAGCAGCTGCTGACCTACCGCTTCCCGGAGGGCTCTGGCAAACTCACCGGCCAGTCCTTCGGCAATCTGATCCTAGCCGCCCTCAACGGGATTTCCGGCACCTTTGACGAGGCGGTATCCAAAATGAGCCAGGTCCTGGCCATTACCGGACGGGTGCTGCCGGTCACCTGCGAAAATGTGGTGCTGGAGGCCACCTTTGAAAACGGAACCAAGGTGCAGGGAGAGTCCAAAATCTGCGACTTCAAGAAAGCGCAGGACTGCCGCATCCAGAGCATCTGCCTGCTGCCGGAGCATCCCAAGGCCCTGCCGGAGGCGCTCCGCGCTATTGGGGAGGCCGACCTCATCCTGCTGGGGCCGGGGAGCCTGTACACCAGCGTCATCCCCAATCTGCTGGTGGACGGCATCTCCGACGCGGTGCGGGCAGCCAAAGCCATCAAAATTTATATCTGCAACATTATGACCCAGGACGGCGAGACGGAGGGAATGACGGCCTCCGAGCATGTGAAGGCCCTGCTGGATCACTCCGGACCGGGGCTGATTGACCTGTGCCTGTGCAATTCCGCCCCGGTGCGCCCCGGCCTGGTGGAGCGGTACCGGGAGGAGGACGCCGTCCCCATTGTGGTGGACAAAGAGGCCATTGAGGCCCGGGGCGTGGAGCTGGTCCCCCGCCCCCTGGCCTCCGAGACCCTGACCTGCGCCCGCCACTCCTTCACCCGGCTGTCCGCCGCGGTGATGGACCTCTACCGGGAGCGGGCCAACACCAGAATCTTTTAAGTCTGCCGGCGGCGCCGCCGGTCTGGAGGGATATCATGTCCTTTTCATCCGAGGTAAAGGCCGAGCTGTGCCGGACGGGCCTCTCCCGCCGCTGCTGCGCCCAGGCGGAAGCCTACGGCGTGCTGCTCTACTGCGGGCAGTTTGACGCACGCCAGGTGCGCATTACCACCGAGTCCGCAGACTTCGCCGCCCGGCTGCCCGCCCTGTTCAAAAAGGCGTTTCAGATGCGGTTTGACCGGGTACCCGAGGCGGGAGCGGCCAAGCTCATTTTCTCCCTCACGGCGGCGGACAAGCTGGCGGTGCTGGGGGAGGCCTTCGGTTATCATCCGGCGGAATCGCTGGCCCACCACATCAATTTCGCGGTTCTGGAGGAGGAGCACTGCCGCACCGCCTTTCTCCGGGGGGCCTTTTTGGCGGGCGGCTCGGTGACCGACCCGGCCAAGCGCTACCATCTGGAGCTGGCCACCCCCCACCGCAGCGTCAGCCGGGAGCTGCGTGCCCTGATGCAGGAGAGCGGCTTTTCTCCCAAGGAGAGCTGCCGCAAGGCCAACTACATTACCTACTTCAAGCAGAGCGAGGCCATTGAGGACTTTCTCACCGCCATCGGCGCCCCCCTGGCGGCCATGGATATGATGAATGCCAAGGCGGAGAAGGATTTGCGGGGGAGCATCAATCGCCGGGTGAACTGTGACGCCGCCAACCTGGACAAGGCGGTGGAAGCAGCCCAAAGTCAGATTGAGGCCATCTACCGCCTGGAGGAGCGGGGTATGCTGGCCGACCTGCCCGACAAGCTGAAGGAGGCGGTGGATTTGCGCATGGCCCATCCGGAGCTTACCCTCACCCAGCTGGCGGAGCTGTGTGACCCGCCGGTGAGCAAATCGGCATTCAACCACAGGCTGCGCAAGCTGATGGCCCTGGCGGAGTCGTAAAAGGATGCGCCGGGGGCCTTGGGATGGAGATTGGAGGCGCGTATGGCGCGGTTTCACAGTGACATATCGCCGGAACGTATGTGTGCCAGGCTGGCGGCACGCAGCGGCTCTCATTCTGTGCCCGGCGGACAGCTCCAGGTACGGCTGTGGTCAGGCAACCGTTTTCGGCTGACCTTTCGCGGGGAACGCATCAGAGGAAAGGACGCCCTGTTTGAAGGAAGGTTCCGCCCGGACGGGCGGGGAGGAACGGAGATTCACGGCCATTTTGGGGGTTCCGTACTGATAGCCGCTGTTTGTGCCATTGCCTTTGCACCAATTGGCAGTGTGATTCTGGCTGACCAGCTTAGCGTTAAATGGGGTCACTTCCATTCCACATTCATCCTGCCGGGCGGGGAACATGTACCCTTTATTCCAGGTATGCTTGCTCTGTGGGCGGCGGGGGCCGGGACACTGTTTCTGCTGCTGTATCTGATGCTCTGCCGCCAGAAGCGGGAGGACAACGCTCGCCTGCGGGCCTTTTTGAGCGAACTCTGTGACTGGAAAGCGGAAGATGCTTCAGAAGGAGGGATTTGAACATGGAAAAAGGCACGGTAGACCGAATCTGGAAAAAAGTGTTTTTCGGCTGCTGCGGGGCGGCCATTGTGCTGCTGGTTCCGGGGCTGGCGTTTCAGATGAGCACAGCCCTTTACCTGTCTCTGGGCATTCTGGCGGCGGCGGTTTTTGCAGCCGGCATAGCGCTGGCCATTCGCGGCATGCGCTGCCCATTCTGTAAGGCCTCCGTTTACCACCAGGCCATGCGCGCCCAGGAGGGGGTGCCCTTCACCTGCCCCAAGTGCGGACGGAAGCTGGAGGTGAAGTAAATGGTAGTGAAACGCATCTGGATTCTGCTGCCGCTGATCCCGGCGGCCCTGGTGCTGGCGGCATTGTGTCTGCTGTGGCTGACCAGAGGAGCGATCTGGAATATTATCCTGGTATTCGCCCTGTTTCTTCTCTTTTTGCCCTGTGCCGTTGTCACAAGCAGCAAGCTCCGCTGTCCGGCCTGCGGGGAACCGCTCTGCGGGATTGGGGTGCGCTATCTGTTTCGGCATGAGCGGGAGATTTACTGCCCCGGCTGCGGCCAGCGCGTTGAGATTGTCAAGTAAAGGTTCGGATCGGGTTTCCCGGGAAAGCACGTGAGGTTAGGGAGGGGGGAAGCGCGGTGAAGGAACCCATGCCGCCTATTGTGCTTCGCCCCTCTGTTGAGCGGCGGGCATTGACGCTGCTGCTGCCGGGCTTTGGCGCGATGGTGATTCTTCTCCTCTCCGCGCTGCTGTCCTGTGTGCCGCTGTGCGTGCTGATGGGACTGCTGCTGGCGGGGCTGGCGCTGAACTTCGTGCTGAGCGGGAAGCATGCCATCCGCTTTGAAGCGGAGCAGGCTGTGGAGGAAACTGCCTTTACAGTCCGCCGCTATTCCTATGAGGGCGCGCAGCTGCTGCTGCGCCGCACCTGGACAACGGCCGCCGGCATTCAGCCCGGCAGCCTGAGCCGGACCGCCATCTCTCTCCGGCGGAAGGGGCGGGTTTTGCTCACCGTTCCGGTGAGCTGGGGCCCGCCCGGGGAGCTGAGACGGGCGGTGGGGTTCCTGGGGGGCCTGCCTGTCTCCAAACGCTATTTGTAACCAGAAAGAAACCTGTGAACCCAAGGAGGTACCCTATGTCCTTTGTCCACCTGCATGTCCATACCGAGTTTTCCCTGCTGGACGGAGCCTGCCGCATCCCGCTGCTGGTCAAGCGGGTCAAGGAGCTGGGGCAGCCTGCCGTTGCCATCACCGACCACGGGGTGATGTACGGTGTGGTGGACTTTTATAAAGCCTGCAAGGCCGAGGGCATCAAGCCCATCATCGGCTGCGAGGTCTATGTGGCCCCCCGGGGCCGCGCCGACCGGGTCCACGAGCTGGACGCCGCCATGTATCACCTCATCCTCCTCTGCCGCAATGAGGAGGGCTACCGGAACCTGTGCTATCTGGATTCCTGCGCCTTCACCGAGGGCTTTTACATTAAGCCCCGCATTGATAAAGAGCTGCTGCGGCAGCACGCCGGCGGGCTTATCGCCCTGTCCGCCTGCCAGTCTGGGGAGGTGCCCCGGCGCATTCTGGCGGGGGACTACGCCGGGGCCAAGGCCATTGCCCTGGAAATGCGGGAGCTGTTTGGGGAGGACGGCTACTACCTGGAGCTCCAGGACCACAACCTGCCCAATGATCCCGCCGTCAACCAGGGCCTCATCCGCATCCACCAGGAGACCGGCATTCCCCTGGTGGTGACCAACGACGCCCACTACCTCCGCCGGGAGGACGCCCAGATGCAGGATACCCTCATGTGCATTCAGATGGGCAAGACGGTGGATGACCCCAACCGCCTGAAAATGGAGACCAGCGAGCTTTACCTCAAATCTACCGAAGAGATGGCCGCCCTCTTCCCGGAATATCCGGAGGCGATGGAGAACACCCTGAAGATTGCCGACCTGTGCAGCATGGAGTTCCAGTTCGGCACCTACCACCTGCCGGAATTCAAGCTGCCGGAGGGCTACACCGACGGGGATGCCTATTTTGAAAAGCTGTGCCGGGAGGGCTATCAGCGCCGCTATCCCGATGACCCGGAGGGCTACCGGGACCGGCTGAGCTATGAGATGGGCGTGATCCGGCAGATGGGGTTTGTGGACTACTTCCTCATCGTGTCCGACTTCATCGGCTACGCCAAAAGCCAGGGCATCCCGGTGGGACCGGGGCGGGGCTCGGCGGCGGGCTCCATGGTGGCCTACTGCATGAACATCACCGACGTGGACCCCATGAAATACGCCCTCTACTTTGAGCGCTTCCTCAACCCGGAGCGGGTTACCATGCCGGATATTGACATTGACTTCTGTATCCGCCGCCGTCAGGAAGTAATTGAATACGTCCAGCGGAAATACGGCGTGGACCATGTGGCCCAGATTGTCACCTTCGGCACCATGGCCGCCCGGGCCGCCATCCGGGACGTGGGCCGGGCCCTGAACATTCCCTATGCCGATGTGGACGCGGTGGCCAAGCAGGTGCCCAGCGGCCCCGGCGCCCTCCATATCACCCTGGAGCAGGCTCTCCAGCTGTCCAAGCCCCTGCGGGACCTCTATGAGGGGGAGGAGCGCATCCGCACCCTCATTGACACCGCCAAGGCCATTGAGGGTATGCCCCGCCACGCCTCCACCCACGCCGCCGGGGTGGTGATTACCCGCCGGCCGGTGGTGGACTATGTCCCCCTGGCGAAAAACGACGAATCGGTGGTCACCCAGTATGTGATGACCACCCTGGAAGAGCTGGGCCTGCTGAAAATGGACTTTCTGGGCCTGCGCAACCTGACTATTCTGGAGGACACGGTGAAGCTGGTGGGGCAGAGCCGGCCCGGCTTCACCCTGGCGGACATCCCGGACAATGACCCGGAGGTGTTCCGGATGCTGTCCGACGGGCGCACCTCCGGGGTGTTCCAGATGGAGTCCGCCGGCATGACCGGGGTGTGCGTGGGGCTGAAGCCTTACAACATTGAGGACATCACCGCCATTATCGCCCTCTACCGCCCCGGCCCCATGGAATCCATCCCCCGCTTCATCGCCTGCAAGCACAATCCGGATAAGGTGAAATACAAGCACCCTGCCCTGGAGCCCATCCTGTCGGTGACTTACGGCTGCATCGTCTACCAGGAGCAGGTCATTGAGATTTTCCGCCGCCTGGCGGGGTATACCATGGGGCAGGCCGATATGGTGCGCCGGGCCATCTCCAAGAAAAAGAAGGCGCAGATTGAGAAGGAGCGGTTCACCTTCGTCCACGGGGATGCAGAACGGGGGATTGTGGGCTGCGTGGCCAACGGAATCCCCCAGCAGACCGCCGAGGATATCTATGATGAAATTGAGGCCTTTGCCCAGTACGCCTTCAACAAGGCCCACGCGGTGAGCTACGCCATTGTGGCCTACCACACCGCCTGGTTCAAGTGCCACTATACCAAGGAGTACATGGCCGCCCTGCTCACCTCGGTGCTGGACTCCAGCGAGAAGGTGGCGGAATACATTGCCGAATGCAGGGACTGCTCCATCCAACTGCTGCCGCCGGACATCAACGAGTCGGGGGCCGACTTCACCGTGTCCGGGGACCACATCCGCTTCGGCCTGGTGGCGGTGAAGGGCGTGGGCCGGGGCTTCATCAACGATGTGCTGGCGGAGCGTGAAAAGGGAGGACCCTTTACAGATTTCGCGGACTTCTGCCAGCGGATGTTTGACTTTGACCTGAATAAGCGGGTGCTGGAGAGCCTCATCAAATGCGGCGCCTTTGACAGCATGGGGGTGTATCGCTCCCGCCTGCTGGACGCCTGCGAGCCCCTGGTGGACGCCATTGCCCAGAACAAGCGGAAAAACCTGGAGGGGCAGTTTGACCTCTTCGGTGGGGGAGCCGACGGGCGGCAGAGCGCCCCGGAGCTCCACCTGAAGAACATCCCGGAATTCTCCCGCCGGGAGCTGATGACCATGGAGAAGGAGACCACCGGCCTCTATCTGTCCGGCCACCCCATGGACGAGTACCGGGAGCTGGTCCTGCAGTGCCGGGCGGCCTCCATCGGCGCCATTCTGGCGGACTTTGAGCAGGAGGGCGGCCCCTCCACCTTCCGGGATGAACAGCGGGTGAAGCTGGCCGGTGTGGTGACCGCCATCCGCACCAAAACCACCCGGAACAATACCCTGATGGCCTATGTGACGGTGGAGGACGACACCGGCTCCATGGAGATGCTGGTCTTTGCCCGGGTGCTGGGGGAGTTCGGTTCCTACCTGAAAGAGAACATGCCCATTCTGGCGGAGGGCCGGATTTCAGCGCGGGATGAAAAGGCTCCCCAGCTCATGTGCGACAGGGTGGCTCCCCTGGAGCAGGTAAAAGACGGGATGCGTCTGTCTGGAGGGGGAGAAATCCGGGCAAAATGTCTGTATATCCGGATACCCAGCCAGTCGGATCCCCGGTGGAAGAAGATTAAACTCATTCTGACCATGTTTCCCGGTACGGAACAGCTGAAAATCCGCTGCGCGGATACCGGCAAGCTGCTGGGCGCTCCCTGCCTGGTCCACGATGCCCTCATTCAGGAGCTGGTGGAGCTTCTGGGACAGGAAAATGTGGCGGTCCGCTAGGAGGCAGAGCATGAACATCAAAAAGCTGGCGTCCATTGTTTTCCAGCGCAGGGTCATTGTGGGTCTGCTGATTCTGATTCAGTCCCTGGCGCTGCTGGCCTCCGCACTGCTGTTTTCCTGGGCCTATATCTACCTGTACTGGACCTATGTGATTTTGTCGGTGCTGGCGGTGCTGATTATTGTGAGCAGGCAGACGGACCCGGGGTATAAAATTGCCTGGATTATCCCCATTCTTCTGTTTCCGGCCTTTGGCTGGCTGGTCTATCTGCTGTGCGGCGGCAACCGTATGTCCGCCCGCCAGCGGCGGAAGATGCGGGGCATGGACAGAGCCATGGCGGAACAGCTGGGCAGAGACTGTAAGGCGGAAATACTTTCTCCATATGGCGAGGACGCCAGGAACCAGGCCAGTTATGTGGAGCAATATGCCCGATGCCCGGTGTATACCAACAGCTATACCCGCTATTTTCCGTTGGGAGACGATGCGTTTCCCGTGATGCTGGAGGAGCTGCGGAAGGCGGAGCGGTATATTTTTCTGGAGTACTTTATCATCAGTCCCGGCCTCTTCTGGGATTCCGTGGTGGAGATTTTGAAGGAAAAGCATGCCGCCGGGGTGGATGTGCGGGTCATCTATGACGACGTGGGCTCCCTCAACACCCTGCCCATGAACTACGCCAGAAAATTCGAGGCGGAAACCGGCATTCCCTGCTGCTTTTTCAACCGGTTCAAGCCGGTGATTTCCATCCGCATGAACAACCGGGACCACCGGAAATTCTGCATCATCGACGGTCATACCGCCTTTACCGGGGGCATCAATCTGGCCGATGAGTATATCAATCACATCTCCCGCTTCGGGCACTGGAAGGACAGCACCATCCTGGTGAAGGGGGAGGCGGCCTGGAGCATGACGGTGATGTTTCTCACCATGTGGGAATATGTCCGGGAGGTAAAGGTGGATTACGCCGCCCTGCGTCCCACCGGCCTGCCGCCGGAGGCCGCCCTGGCCAGCGGGTATTTTGTCCAGCCCTACGCGGACAACCCCCTGGACAATGAGGCGGTGGGGGAGACGGTGTACCTGAATCTCATCTCCAAGGCAAAGCGGTATGTGTATATTATGACGCCCTATCTCATCATCAGCGACTGTGTCAATACCGCCCTGTGCAACGCCGCAAAATCCGGGGTGGATGTGCGGATTATGACCCCCCACATTCCGGACAAGCCTCTGGTATTTGAGCTGACCCGCTCCCATTACGAGCCCCTGCTGGAGGCCGGGGTGCGCATCTTTGAGTATACCCCCGGTTTTGTTCACGCCAAGAATCTGGTGTCCGACGACCTCTATGGGGTGGTGGGGTCCATCAACATGGATTACCGCAGCATGTTCCTCCATTTTGAGGACGCGGTGTGGCTGTACCGGGACCCCACGGTGCTGGACATCAAGGCGGATTTCCTCGCCTCCCAGATCAAATGCCAGCCGGTGACCCTGGAGCAATGCCTGGCCCACTCCTGGCTCCGGCGGCTCTTCCGCTCCATCCTGCGGGTGCTGGGCCCGCTGCTCTGAACCCGAAAGGACCTGCCGCAGAAGAAGCGGCAGGTCCTTTTCCTTTACAGAACCAGCGTGCCGGTTTCGTCCTCCAGCAGCAGCAGAATACGCTGCTGGCGGCCGGTTTGGGCGTTGACGTAGATGAGCACGTGGCTGCCTGCGGCACTCTGGCATTTGAATTCGTGGCAGAGCACCTCGTCCTCGCCGCCGGTGGGGATGAGGGCCAGCTGACTGCTCAGAACGGTAAGGCTGTCCGGCACCTGGGCCTGCGCCTGCACGGCGGAGACAGCAGGGGCGCCCGGTTCCCGGCTGCCGTGATTCATCAGATATCCATGGGCCTCAAATCCGGCTACCGCCCCGGTGTCCAGCGCCACTTGCACCTTCACCAAATCGGGATAGCAATAGACCCCGTCCTCCCGGGGGGCAAAGTGGATGGTGAGCAGGCCATCCTGGAGAATGGAATAGCTGGGCTCCATGTTCCGGAAGCCGCGGCTGGAGAGAAAGGCGCAGGCCGCCTCATACCCCTCCTCCCGGGTAAGCTGCTCCTCACCCACCGGCCGGGCACTGAGCAGCTGCAGGATTTGTCCTCCCTGCTTGGTGACCTCCACATACAGCTCTCCGCCGTCCACCAGGGCGGTGAAACCGTAGGCGGGGAGAGCGCCCTCTCCGGAGGAGGTGAGGGTGAAAATATCGCTGCGCAGGCCCAGAAAGGCGGCGGCGGCCTCCCGGGCGGCAGCTTCCTCCACCTGGGGCAGCCCTTCCAGCATCCGGGCCGTGCGGTTGCTCAGGTGTTCGGAGAAGGGGCCGTCGTAAATCAGGGTGGGCACTTCGGGGAAATCCGCCTCTGCGGTCTGAAAGGCGGAACCGCTTTCCACCTGTTCGCCCTCCTGCCCTGCGGAGGCCAGCCGCCGGCGGACCTCTTCCAGGCTCTCCGGAGCCAGGGTGCCGGCGCTGAGGTCTGATTCGATGCCCTGCAAAAGCCCGGCAAGCTCCCCGGCGGACTGGGCGAGGGCCTGAAGGGTATCCCGGTGCTCCTGGGTGCAGGCCTGCCCGCTCTCCGCAGCGCCGGCCAGGGACAGAGCGTAGTCTCCGGTTTTGGCCAGGAAGGAGGCGGTCTGCTCCAGCTCCACGTTGCCATAGGGCAGCTCCCCCAGGGCGGCCTGGGCGGCGGAAGCCTTGGCATAGGTCTGGGCGCACAGCACGGAAAACAGGGCGGGGGAGGTGGCGTAGGCCGCCTTCTGGAGGGATACATCCAGCTCTCCCGCCGCCGTGGCCAGCTCCGCAAAGGCGTGGCGGTAGCCGGTATCCAGCAGCCGTCGGTACTGGGCCGCCTGATGCCGGCTCTGGATCGCAAAGCCCGCGGTGACGGCGAAGGCCGCCGCCAAAAAAATGATACCCAGACATTTCAGCCGTTTTTTATCCATAAAAACGCCCCCTTTTCCGCTAGCTTGCGCAAAAGGGGGCGTTCTATGTTGCGCTTATTTTGCCAGCTGCGCCATGCCCAGCCGGATACGGCGGAGGGTTTCCTCCCTGCCCAGGATGTGGGCCAGCTCCACCGCGCCGCCGGGGGTGACCGCCTTGCCGGACAGGGCGGTGCGCACCGGCCACATGATCCGGCCGTTTTTCAGCTCCAGCCGCTGGGCCAGACCGATGAGGGCATCGTGGATGGCGTCATAGCTCCACTCGCTCAGTCCCTCCAGCACCGGCAGCACCTGCTCCAGGGCCTCCAGGGAGTTTTCTTCATTGGTTTTCATCTTCTTGTGGCAGTACAGCTCGTTGGAGTACTCCGGCAGAGCGTCAAAAAAGTCCACCTGAGGGGCGATGTCCAGCCAGGTGTCGCACCGGGGCTGCACCAGGGGAGCAATGAGCTTCAAATCAATGCCGGGGGTCCTGACCGCTTCCTTCAGGTAGGGCAGCGCCCCCTCGTAAAAGGCCTCGGGGGAGAGGGCCCGGAGATAATTGGCGTTAAAGTACTTCAGCTTGTCCACGTCAAAAATGGCGGGAGACTTGGAAATGCCGCCAATATCAAAGATTTCCGCCAGCTCGGCCAGGGTGAAGAACTCCCGCTCGGCATACTCCCCACGGGGAGACCAGCCCAGCAGGGTGACATAATTCACCACCGCCTCGGACAGATAACCCATGGCCAGCAAATCCTCATAGGAGGGATCGCCCTTGCGCTTGCTCATCTTGTTGTGCTGGTCCCGCATAACGGGGGAGCAGTGGATATAGGTGGGCACCTCCCAGCCAAAGCCCTGATAGAGCAGGTTGTACTTGGGGGCGGAGGAGAGGTACTCGCTGCCCCGGACCACGTGGGTGATGCCCATGAGGTGGTCGTCGATGACGTTGGCGAAGTTGTAGGTGGGCAGCCCGTCCCGCTTGATGAGCACCTGATCGTCCAGGGTGGCATTCTCCACGGTAATGTCCCCGAACACGGCATCGGAGAAGGTGGTGGTACCCTCGTCGGGAATCCGCTGACGGATGACGAAGGGCTCTCCGGCGGCCACCCGGGCTTTGGCCTCCTGGGGGCTCAGGGAGCGGCAGGGGTCAGCGGAGCGCTCAAAGTCGCCGGAATCCTCCTCCGACTCCGTCTTTTCACAGAAGCAGTAATAGGCGTGGCCCTTTTCCACCAGCAGGTGGGCGTACTTGCCATAGAGGTCCCGCCGCTGGGTCTGGATGTAGGGTCCCACCGGGCCGCCCAGATCAGGTCCCTCGTCCCAGGTGAGGCCGCACTTGCGCAGGGTGGCGTAGATAATCTCCGTGGCGCCCTCCACCAGACGGCCCTGGTCGGTGTCCTCAATGCGCAGGATAAAGGTGCCGTGGTTGTCACGGGCGATGAGCCAGGTGTACAGGGCGGTGCGCAGGTTGCCCACGTGCATATAGCCTGTGGGAGAGGGGGCGAAACGGGTGCGGACGCCCCCCTTGGGGATGCGGGCCTCCATCTCCTCAAACCAGTTCAGTTCCATTGGAAAAACTCCTTTTCCGCAGTATTTGCAGGATGCGTTACCTTATTCTATTTTTTCTTCTGAGGATTGTCAAGGCCATTTGGATATGATATGATAACTCAATATGGGGCATTGTGCCCGAATGGCAAAAATCACGCGTAAGAGGTGTGTTTTACTATGGAGAACGAGAAAAAGACCCTGCTCTCCGGCATTCAGCCCAGCGGGGAGCTTCACCTGGGCAACTACCTGGGCGCCATCAAGAACTGGGCGGAGCTGTCCGAGCAGTTTGACTGCTTCTGGTTTATGGCCGATTTGCATACCATTACCGTCCGGCAGGACCCGGCGGAGCTGCGCCGCCGCACGCTGACCCAGATTGCCACCTACATCGCCTGCGGCCTGGACCCGGAAAAGAACACTATTTTTGTCCAGTCCCATGTCCACCAGCACGCGGAGCTGGGCTGGGTGCTGGATTGCTATACCATGTTCGGCGAGCTGTCCCGGATGACCCAGTTCAAGGACAAGTCCGCCAAGCACGCGGACAACATCAACGCCGGCCTTTTCACCTACCCCTGCCTGATGGCGGCGGATATCCTGCTCTACCAGCCCGACTTCGTGCCGGTGGGGGAGGACCAGAAGCAGCATGTGGAAATCTGCCGGGATATCGCCACCCGCTTCAACCATGCCCACGGCGAGGTGTTCAAGGTGCCCCAGCCCTATATTCCCAAGGCGGGAGCCCGGGTGATGAGCCTGAATCAGCCGGACACCAAGATGAGCAAATCCATCCCCGAGGGGTGCGTGTTCCTGATGGAAAAGCCGGAGGACATCATGCGCAAGTTCAAGCGGGCCATCACCGACAGCGACACGGAGCGTTGTGTCCACTACGACCGGGAGAACAAGCCCGGGGTCTCCAATCTGATGGGCATCTACTCCGCCATTACCGGCAAGAGCTATGAGGCCATCGAGGCGGAATTTGAGGGCAAGGGCTACGGCGCCTTCAAACCCGTGGTGGGGGAGACCGTGGTGGAGCTGCTCCGGCCCATCCGGGAGGAGACCCAGCGCCTGCTGGCTGACAAGGCCTATCTGGAGAGCGTATACCGCGCGGGGGCGGAAAAAGCCTCCTATGTGGCGGAAAAGACCCTCCGCAAAGTATATAAAAAGGTGGGCTTCCTGGCCCGTTGACATAAAGGAGCATTTTTCCTATGGCAATGGATTTGAATCTGCCGCTCATCGGCATTGTGGCCGCCGCTCTGGTGGTGGCCTTCCTGGTAGCCCTTATCACCACCCCGGTGGTGCGGAACCTGGCCTTCCGGATGGGGGCGGTGGATGTGCCCAGGGACAGCCGCCGTATGCACAACCACCCCATCCCCCGGATGGGCGGCCTGGCCATTTTCCTGGGCTTCCTGCTCAGTGTGCTGGTGTTTCTGGATTTGACCGATCAGATGCGGGGAATGCTGCTGGGCGCGGTCATCATCGTGGTGCTGGGCATCTTTGACGATATTTACAGCCTGCGGGCCATGTTCAAGTTTGTGGTGCAGATTGTAGCCGCCCTGGTGGCGGCGCTGGCGGGCAATGTCATTGAAACCCTGTCCAATCCCAATGTGTTTTCCCGCAACCTCTACTGGGATTTGGGGTGGCTGGCCATCCCGGTGACGGTGCTGTGGATTGTGGCCATTACCAACGCGGTGAATCTGATTGACGGTCTGGACGGGCTGGCCTGCGGCGTGTCCGCCATTGGCTCCATGACCCTGCTGGTCATCTCCCTGGCCATCAGAGATGGACCGGTGGCGATCCTGATGGCCGCTCTGACCGGCGGCTGCCTGGGCTTCCTGCCCTATAACATGAATCCGGCCAAAATCTTCATGGGGGATACCGGGTCCACCTTCTTGGGCTTTATCCTGGCGGTGGTGTCCATTCAGGGCCTGTTTAAGCTGTATACCATTATCTCCTTTGCGGTGCCCTTCCTTATGCTGGGCCTGCCGATTTTCGATACCTGCTTTGCCTTTATCCGCCGCATTGCCCACGGGCAGAGCCCCATGCACGCCGATCGCAGCCATGTCCACCACCGGCTCATTGACATGGGCCTGAACCAGAAGCAGGCGGTGGCGGTGCTCTACATGATCAGCGCCATTTTGGGCCTGTCCGCCGTGGTGCTTACCACCAGCGGGCCGGTGAAGGCCATGCTCCTTCTCATGGCGCTGTGCTTTGCCGGCGCCATCGCCGGACGCATCTTCCTGAGCAACAACCGGAAGGAGCGGGAGCGGGAGGAGAAATCCGGGGAACAGGGCGAGGAGGAAAAGAAATGAACCCCATTCGTGTGATGACCATCTTCGGCACCCGGCCGGAGGCCATTAAAATGGCCCCCCTGGTGAAGGAGCTCCAGGGGCGGGCGGGAGTCCAGTCCATCTGCTGTGTGACCGCCCAGCACCGGCAGATGCTGGACTCCGTGCTGGACATTTTTCACCTCAGGCCGGACTATGATTTGAATATTATGGAGCCCCGCCAGACGCTGTCCACCATTACCAGCAAGTGCCTGCTGGGGATGGAGGGTGTGCTGGAGCAGGCCAAGCCAAACCTGGTGCTGGTCCACGGGGACACCTCCACCACCTTTGCCGGCGCCCTGGCCGCCTTTTACCGCCAGATTATGGTGGGCCATGTGGAGGCCGGCCTGCGCACCTGGGACAAATATTCCCCCTTCCCCGAGGAGATGAACCGCAAGCTGGTGGGGGATATTGCCGACCTGCACTTCTGCCCCACGGCGGCCAACCGGGACAACCTGGCCCGGGAGGATATCAGAGATGGGGTGTTTATTACCGGAAACACGGTCATTGACGCCCTGAAAACAACGGTTGTAAAGGATTATCACTTTGCAATTGAGCTTTTGAACCACCTGAACTACGAACACCGGAAAATTGTCCTGGTGACTTGCCACCGGCGGGAAAATTACGGTCAGCCCATGGCCCATATTATGACCGCACTGCGGCGGGTGGCGGATGCCTTTCCGGAGGTGGAGCTGGTCTATCCGGTCCATCTGTCCCCGGTGGTGCGGGAGGCGGCGGGGAAGTATCTCTCCGGCCACCCCCGCATCCATCTGATTGACCCCCTGGACGTGGAGGAGATGCACAACCTGATGGCCCGGGCCTATCTGGTGATGACCGACTCCGGCGGCCTTCAGGAGGAGGCCCCCGCTCTGGGCCGTCCGGTGCTTGTCCTGCGGCGGGAGACGGAGCGGCCGGAGGCGGTGGCGGCGGGGACGGTGCAGATCGCCGGTACCGAGGAGGAGCCCATCTACCAGATGGCCGCCCGGCTGCTGACAGATGAGACGGCCTACCGGGCCATGGCCCACGCGGTGAATCCCTATGGGGACGGCCGGGCCTGCGCCCGGATTGTGGATGCCATTGAATGGAAATTCGGCCTGCGGCCGCAGCCCCCGGCGGCTTTCGGCGCATAACCGAGCAGGGACTCCGGCGGAGAGGAGGGACGGGGTATGGAGCGGCGCAAACGGAATCTCATCGTGGCCCTGATTGCCGTCATTATCACGGTGGCCATTCTCTCCAGCTTCGGCCTGAGCGTCTTTGCGCCGGACACGGCGAAGATTGTCCTGCCCACCGCGGTCCCCTCCGCCACGCCCTCCGGGGAAGAGAACGGAGACCTGCTCCGGGTGGAGGTAACGCCTCAGACGGTTCAGAATGTCATCTCCACCCTGCGGCGGCCGGAGAGCTACGGCCGTACCGTAACCATCCAGGATATCTGGGGGGAAGGGGAGACGGAGCAGGGGACCACTCAGGCCCAGGTCTGGGTGGACGGGGGGTGGATTCGCACCGACGCCGTCTGGCCCGGAGGGACGGTCCGCCACTCCATCGTGGGGGAGGACCGGTTCTGGCTGTGGTATGGCGACAGTCAGCAGGTGCTCACCGGACCGGCCGACGGCACCTCGGCGGACCTGGAGGGCCAGCGGATTCCCACCTATGAGACCGTCCTGGCGCTGGACCCCGGCCGGATTATAGCCGCGGAGTACCAGGAGCTGGACGGCCTGGGCTGTATCTATGTGGAGACGGCGGAGGATGACGCCGGGCATGTGGAGCGCTATTGGGTGGACGACGACAGCGGATTGCTGGTCCGGGCGGAGCGGCTGACCGACGGCCAGGTGGTCTACCGCATGACGGCTGGCGCCCTGGAGCGTCCCGTCCCCTCCGACAGCTCCTTTACCCTGCCCGATGGGACGGTGCTCCACACCGTTACCCGGTAGCCGGCTCCTTTCCCAGCCCCAGCAGGAGAATGAGGCCAAGTGCGATGACCAGCTCCATATCGTCCCCCTCCAGAAAAAGCAGCAGCAAAATGAGCAGCAGCAGGATATCTCCGGTGTCCAGCTCCTCCAGACGGAGGGTGTGAAGCAGGCTGGAGAGCAGGCCGGACTGCTTTTTCTCCTTTGCGTCCCGGCGGGGCGGGGGAGGGGGGTCCGGCTCCGTAATACGGGTGTAGGCGGTACCGTTGGGAATGTAGCGGTTATACATCTGCCGCCTCCTCTCTGGACTCCCGGAAGAGCCGGAGTGCGCTTCGGACCACCTTGGTGAGCCGGGCAATCCGGACGGCCTGGTCCACCTTTGCCTGGCGCTCTGCCCGCAGGAAGGGCTTGAGCGCTTCCAGCAGGGCCGTTCTGCGGTCCTCGCCGCCGCTGTATTCCGAGAGCAGGCTCAGCCCCAGCTGTACCAGCCTGGGGTCCAGCTGCCCCAGGGCGGAAAGCGGATTGTCCGCTTCCTCAGGGGGCGGGGCCGCCCCTTCCTCCCGCTCCCCGGAGAGGGTCTTTGCCGCGGAGAGAATCTGCCCCATTGCCTGGGGGTCATTCAAAATGGCGTTGAGCTTTTCTTCCAAATCTGCCATGCAGCTTCCCCCCTGACGCCGCCGGAGGCGGCAGTTATCCCTTTCCCTGGTTCAGTGTTTGATTGAGCTGCCCGATCAGCCGGGCGCCCTCCTGGCTGCCCATGACCTGCCGAACCAGGCGGGTCAGAGCCTGGGCGTCACCCTTGCCGGCGGTCTGCCTGAGCGTACCGCCGGACTGCTGATCCAGCAGCTCCATCAGCCGCTTGGTGTCCGGGGCGTTAAGGACGCTTTGCAGCAGCTCCTTGTTTTTCAGCAGACCGGCAGCCCTGGGGTCCTTCATCAGTTCATCCAGCTTGCTCATACCATCAGCTCCATCTCGATTATTTATAGTGGGTCTCAGGTCATTATATGTGCCTCGGAGGAAAGGTGATTGCATGAAGCTGCTGATTTTTTCCGATTCCCACGGAAATGTGGCCAATATGGAGGATGTGGTGCGTCTGGAGTGCCCGGACCGCATCCTCCACCTGGGAGACCTGGTGCGGGATGCCCAGCGGCTTCAGGAGAAGTTTCCGGAGATTCCAGTGACCTTTGTGCCGGGAAACTGTGACGGTTATCGGCCCGACCTGCCGGAGGAGCGGGTGTTTACCCTGGAGAACTGCAAGCTGCTGATGACCCACGGGCACGCCTATCATGTCAAGCTCAGCCCGGAGGCTGCCGTCCGGGCCGCCCGGGCGGCGGGGGCGGGAATGCTTTTGTTCGGCCACACCCACGAGGCCCGGTGTGAGTTCCGAAACGGAATGTGGGTGGTCAACCCGGGCAGCATCGGCAGTCTGGCCCGGCCCACCTACGCCGTGGCGATACTGGTGGAGGATGGGGCGGTGTGCTATCTGGGCACCGCGTAAAGGAAGGAGGAATGGATATGCTGCTTGCCATTGATGTGGGCAACACCAACATGGTCTTTGGCATTTATGAGGGGACGGAGCTGAAGGGCAGCTTCCGCCTGATGACCGACGCCAACCGCACCTCGGACGAGGTGGGACTGCTGGTGTGCCAGTATTTTCAGCGCTTTGGCGTGGAGCTGGAGCAGCTGGAGGACGTGGTGATCGGCTCGGTGGTGCCGCAGGTGATGCACACCCTCACCAACGCGGTAAAGAAGTACCTGGGAAAGGTACCGCTGGTCATTGACGAGGATTTGGATCCCCGGCTGCCCTATATTCCCTGTGACAGCGATGAGCGGCTGGGTCCGGACCGGGCGGTGGCCGACATTGCCGCCCTGGAGAAGTACGGGGCTCCCCTTATTGTGCTGGACTTCGGAACGGCTACCACCCTGGACGCGGTAAGCGCCGACGGTGTGTATCTGGGCGGCTGCATCACCGCCGGAGTGCGGGTATCCATTGACGGGCTCTTTCAAAAAACCGCCCTGCTGCCCCGGGTGGAGCTGGTGAAGCCGGAGACCGTGCTGAGCACCACCGCCGTGGGTCAAATCCAGGCGGGGGCGGTAATGGGCTATATCGGGGCCATGGAGTATCTGATTCGCCAGGCCAAGGAGGAGATGGGGGGCGGAACCATCAGGGTGATTGCCACCGGCGGCCTGGCCCGGATGGTGGCGGACAATACACCCCTCATTGATGTGGTGGATTCCCAGCTGGTGCTGGACGGCCTGCGCATCATCTATCAGCGGGAGAAAAACAGACCGTAAAAAAGCGGGCCGCACGGCCCGCTTTTTCTTTTCTTTTAAAGCTGACGGAGCAGTCCCTGGCAGCCCTCCAGCACATCCCGCCAGGTGGCTTCAAAGTCCCCGGTGTACCAGGGATCCACCACCTCACCGGGGCGTCCGGTGTAATCCATCAGCAGGCGGAGCTTTTCTCCCTTGTCCTGGGGGAACAGCCGCTGCATGTTCCGCAGGTTGGCCTGATCCATACCAATCAGCAGGTCCCAGCGGCTGTAATCGCCGGCGGCAAGCTGCCGGGCGGTCTTTCCGGCGCAGCTGATGCCGTGCTCGGCCAGCTTCCGCCGGGCGGGGGGATAGACGGGATTGCCCAGCTCCTCGCTGCTAGTGGCGGCGGAGGCAATCTCAAATTCCGCATCCCGGCCCGCCTTCCGGATGAGGTCCTTCATCACAAACTCCGCCATGGGGCTGCGGCAGATATTGCCGTGGCA
>CALWOL010000131.1 GCA_944383135.1 uncultured Flavonifractor sp. | reverse complement strand
GGCCTGCTCGAGCTTCTCGTTTTCAGACATTCCGTTTAACCCTTCTTTCTTCTGAGCCATAGCAGCACTCATTACTTGGTTTCGTTGTGAACCGTGTGCTTCCTGCAGAAGGGGCAGTACTTGTTCAACTCAAGACGGTCGGGAGTGTTCTTCTTGTTCTTGTTGGTGTTGTAGTTCCGCTGCTTGCACTCGGAGCAGCGCAGGGTGATTTTCACCCGGTTGCCGGCTTTCGCCATGTTCGGCACCTCCTTCATTGTTTGCCGTGGACAGCAAAAAAGCTGAACCCGGCCTCTGACCGAATCCAGCAACGCGCGGGCGCGCAAAGACGCCCTTTTTCACGTTACGGTGCGGATTCGGCACATTGCCTCCCTATGTCCTCACGGGGAAGGGGAAGGGTTTCATGCGTCATCACACCGTAAAAATGCGCACAAAAAAAGAGCCCTTTTTCATAGGTAAATGAACTATACCACAGCGGGAGAGGGAAGTCAAGGACTTTCCCCTTGTTTTTTCTCCTTTTTTTCGGTATAGTGGAGCAAAAGGAGGGATTGGATTGCGCATTATGGCCATTGACTACGGGGACGCCCGGACGGGAGTTGCCATATCGGATGCCACCGGCCTGCTGGCCGGGTTTACCACCGTGATTCACAGCCGCCGGGCGGAGCAGGTGGCGCGGGACCTGGCCCGGCCGGTGCGGGAGCACCGGGGGGGGGAGCTGGCGAGGGGCTTTCCCCGGAACATGGACGGCAGCGAGGGCCCCCGGGCGGAGCTGTACCGGGCCTTTGCCGGCCAGGTGGAGGAGGCCTGCGGCCTGAAGCCGGTGCTGTGGGACGAGCGGCGCACCACCGTGGAGGCCCACAACATCCTCCACGCCTCGGGCAAGAAGATGAAGAACCACAAAAAAACCGTGGACGCCGTGGCCGCCACCCTGATTCTGGAGGGGTACCTGACCTTTAAGCGCGCCAGGAGCTGAACAGGCGGGACCGGAAAGTGCAATTTCCGGTCTTGCTTTTTTGTCTATATTGTATTATAATAAATAATACAAATAATACATGGAGGTGAGGGTCATGCTGCTCCATCTGGACTTTGGCAGCGACATCCCCATCTACCAGCAGATTCGGGACCAGATTGTGGTGGGAATCGCCGGCGGCCAGCTGCGCCCCGGGGAGCGGCTGCCCACCGTCCGGGCCCTGGCGGAGGAGAGCGGGGTCAACACCATGACGGTGAGCAAGGCCTACCAGCTGCTCAAGCAGGAGGGCTATCTCCGCAGCGACCGGCGCAGCGGCACGGTGGTGTGCCCGCTGTCCGGCCGGGGCGGGCCGGAGGCGGCCACCCTCCGGGCCCTGCGGGTGAGCCTGTCCGAGCTGCGGCTGGCGGGGCTGGACCGGGCGGCGGCGCTGGAGCTGTGCGGCAGGCTGTTTGACGAGGAGGGGAGCGTATGATTGCCAGGCTGATTCTGTGGGGCAGCACCATCTGGCTGGTGCCCCTGATGTATTTCCTTCTGAAAAACGAGGCCAAATTCAAAAAGAACATCGCCGTGGGGGTGACGCTCCCCCAGGAGGGCCGGGCCCATCCGGACACGCTGGCCATCCTGTCCCGCTTCAGAAGGGAGCTGGGCTGGACGTGTCTGACTCTGCTGGCCTTGGCGGCGGTGCTGATCCTCCTGCCGGTGTCCTTTGGGCTGGCGCTTACCCTCTTTCTGGTGTGGACGGATTTATGTGTGATTCTGCCCGTGGTGCCCTACATCCGGTGCAACAGGACCCTGAAAGCCCTGAAGCGGGAGCGGGGCTGGGGAAGCGGGAGGCGGCAGACGGCGGTGGCCGATTTGCGGGCGGCGGCCCAGCCGGAGGAGAAGAAGCTGTCCGCCCGGTCCTTTGTCCTCCCGCTGGTGGTGAGCGCCCTGCCGGTGTGGTGGGCGCTGGGCTGGGGGGATACTCTGGAGGGGCTGATTCTGCTTCTCAACCCGGGCTGTGTGGCGCTGTTCTGGCTGTGCTGGCGCTTCGCCTTCCGCCGCAAGGCGGAGGTGGTGGATGACAACGAGGATTTGACCGCCGCCCTCACCCGCCTGCGCCGCCGGGCCTGGCGGCGGTGCTGGCTGTGGGGGGCCTGGTTCATGGCCCTGTTCAGCTGGACCATGCTGCTCACCTTTGACCGCCCCCTGGCGGGGCTTATCCTGATGCTGGTCCTGTCAGCGGCCATGGTAGCGGCCATGGTGGGGCTGGAATTCCGGCTGCGGAGGCTTCAGGAGAAGCTCACCGCGGACAGCGGCCGGGACTACTATGTGGATGAGGACGACAAGTGGCTGTGGGGGATGTTCTACTATGACCCCAACGACAGCCGGCTGGTGATCAACGCCCGGGTGGGGCTGAACACCACCGTCAATCTGGCCAGGCCGGTGGGCAAGGTGCTGATGGCGGCGGTTGCCGCCCTGCTGCTGCTCATGCCCCTGGCGGGGGTGTGGGTCATGGGGGAGGAGCGGGCCCCGGTGACTCTCACCTTGACGGATACCGCTCTGGTGGCCGCCCATGCCGGGACCCGCTATGAGATTCCCCTGGAGGAGATTCAGCGGGCGGAGCTGCTGGAGGAGCTGCCCGCCATCCGCCGGGTGGCGGGTACCGCCATGGACACGGTGGACAAGGGCCGCTGGCGCTGCGAGGCATACGGCCCCCTCACCGTCTGTCTGGACCCCCGCACCGGCCCCTGGCTGTTGGTGGAGACGGAGGAGACCACCTGGCTGGTGGGGGCGGGGGACGGCACCTCCGGGGAGACCTATACCGCACTCAGGGCTCTTTTGGACGGGCGAACAGCTCCCGCAGGCCAATGAGGATAAGAAAGCCTCCAAAGCACCGCCGGAGCAGGCCGGTGTCCAGGCCGGTGGCCCACCAGGCCCCCAGGGCGGCGGCGGCCAGCCCGGCGGCGATGGCGGGGAGAAGCACGGATTTTTCCACATAGCCGTTCCGGAAGTGGGCGGGAAGGGAGGCCCCGGCGGCGGGGAGGAAGTAGAGCAGGTTGATGCCCTGGGCCTGGGCCTGGGGCAGGCCGGCAAAGGCGCTGAGGTAGAGGAGCAGCAGGGTGCCGCCCCCCACCCCGAAGGCGGAGAGCACTCCGGCGGCGGCGCCCGCCAGCAGGGGAAGCAGCCAGCCCCTCATCCCAGCAGGGCCCTCACACCGCCGCAGAGGATCAGCAGGGCGAAGCCCCGGCGGAGCCAGGTCATGTTCAGCCCCCGGAACAGTCTGCCCCCCAGCAGGCCCCCGGCCAGCCCGCCCAGCAGGTAGGGCAGGGCGGGCAGCAGCTCCACGCCGTCCCGGACCAGGTAGATGGCGGCGGAGAGGACGCACAGGGGGAGGATAACGGCCACCGAGGTGGCGAAGGCCTTCCGCTGTCCCAAGCCGCACCAGCCCGCCAGCAGGGGCACCAGCATCATGCCGCCCCCGCCGCCGAAGAAGCCGTTGATGAGCCCCGCCGCCGCCCCCGCCAGGGCGGGGCGGAGCCAGGATATCTGTTTTTCCTTCAAAAAGCATCCCCCCATCGGCCATTAGTGTGCCGGCGGGGGGATGCTTTTATGCGCTAAATCTGGGTTCCGGTGAGGGAGCAGATGACATCCCCCGCCATCATCAGCCCGGCCACCGGGGGAACCCAGGCCACGCTGCCGGGCACCGAGCGGCGGCCGGGCGGAGGGGCCTCATGCTGCTCCGCCTGGCGGGGGGGCTCCGGGGACCACAGCACCCGGTGGTGGAGAATTCCTCTGGCCCGCAGCTCCTTGCGCACCACCCGAGCCAGGGGGCAGCCCTCGGTTTTGGCGATGTCCCCGATGCGGAACTGTCCGGGGTCCAGCTTGTTGCCGGTGCCCAGGGCGGAGAGAATGGGGATGCCCCGGTTCAGGGCGGTTTCGATGAGGTCCAGCTTGCAGGACACCAAATCAATGCAGTCCACCACATAGTCGTACCGGAGGGCAAAAAAGGCGTCCCGGCTTGCCGCCTCGTATTTCTCCGCCCGGACGGTCACCCGGCAGCCGGGGTTGATTTCCGCCACCCGTTCCGCCATGGCCTGAGCCTTGGGCCTGCCCAGAGTGGACAGGGTGGCCTCCACCTGACGGTTGAGATTGGTGAGGCCCACGGTGTCGTGGTCCACCAGGGTGAGGGCGCCCACCCCCGAGCGGGCCAGGGCCTCGGCGCACCAGCTGCCCACCCCGCCCAGGCCGAACACCGCCACATGACTGGCGGCCAGCTTCTCCATGGCGGCCCGACCCAGCAGCATTTCCGTTCTCAGAAATCGCTCGTCCATATGCTTCTCCTTCTGAAAAAGGGCCTGCCGCGCAGCGCGGCAGGCCCTTTCTGTCTCATTTCTCAGCCCACGTACTTGATTCCGCTGCCCTGGACGGCCTCCAGGCCATCGGTCAGCTCAGCCAGCCAGTCGGTCTGGCGCTGGGTGCGAATGCTGTCGTCAGCGGTGTTCTCCCACACCGGGGCGGCCCAGTCCTGGAAGTAGATGACGTGCCAGCCCTG
The DNA here is from genome assembly GCA_944383135.1 of uncultured Flavonifractor sp. Classification (GTDB taxonomy): domain Bacteria; phylum Bacillota; class Clostridia; order Oscillospirales; family Oscillospiraceae; genus Flavonifractor. The sequence goes on along the minus strand of CALWOL010000131.1, from coordinate 5,211 downwards.
CTGGCCGGACTGGGGATTCTCCACCAGGGTGGTGTCCCCGCTCTGACGGGTCTGGTCAAAAATCCAGGCGTCAAAGGCGTCGAACATCTGGCCCTTGGTCACGTGCTCATACAGCCCGCCCTGGGTGTTGGAGCCGGTATCGTCGGAGTACTCCTCCGCCAGGGCGCCGAAGGACTCGGCGGTCTTGTCCCCGGCCTCCCACTGGGCCAGCAGGTCCTCGGCCTCGGTCTTGGCGGCGTCCAGCGCCTCCTGGGTGGGGGTGGTGGACTCGTCCACGTCCTCGGTGGTCTCGTCGTCCGCCTCAGCGGTCTCCGCCTTGATGAGAATGTGGCGGATATCCACCGTGGGCTCCTCCACCCGGTAGCGGTCCAGGAAGAGCACCACGTAATAGCCGGTGCTGGCCTCAATCACGCCCACATCGCCGGCGGTGCGGCCATCCTCCAGCAGCCAGGAGCCATAGCTGAGGTAAGACAGATTGCTGCCCACGGTGCCGGTGGTGAGGGAGCGGTCCGGGTCCTCGGAATAGCTGTCCTTGCTGCTCTCACTGACATAGTCGGGCGCCAGCTCGGCAAAGACAGCCTCCTTGTCCTCGGCCTCCTTCACCGCGTCGGCAAACTCGTTGGCCTTCACCTCGGCGGCCTGCATGGCGGCGGCCTCCTCCTCCTCGGTGGGCTCCACGGTGTTGCCCTCCTCGTCGGTGGTGGTGGGCACGGAGCCATCCACCAGAATATAGCGGAAGTCATAGCTGTCCAGGTTGGCGGCGTTCTCCTCGTAGTAAGCCTCCAAATCCGCGTCGGTGACCTCCTGCTTGTCCAGATAGGCGTTCTTGTAGCTGTTCAGCAGGGTTTCCCGCTCCAGACAGGTGCGGAAGGCGGAGAAGGTCATATACTGGCCGAAGTTGGCCTTCAGGAAGCTGGCCAGATTGGGATAGCCCTGCTGGTCGGCGTAGGATTGATAGGAAGCCAGACCCTCCTCCACGGAGGCCTTGTCCTCCTCGGTGAGGGTATAGCCCTCCTCCGCGGCGGCGTTCTCCAGGGCGGCGGCCTGGGTCAGGCTGTCCACGGCCTTCTCCAGGAAGTAGTCGTAATAGCTCTGGGTCTCCTCCTCGTCCACATACTGGGTGTGGAGATCACCGGTGGGGTCAAAGGAGGCGGTGCCCAGCATGCTGGCATAATAATACTCTTCCGTCAGCACATTGTAAAAGTAATAGCTCACATCATTGACGTTATAATCCCGTCCGCCCACGCTCAGGGCGGTGGCCCGGCGCTGGAAGATGCCGGAGTGCCATACCAACAGAATCACCACCAGAACGGCGACGATCACGCCAATCACCGTGTAGAGAGCGGCCTTGCGCTTGGCGGCCTGCTGCTCCTTCAGCTCCTGGCGCTGCTTCTGGGTCAGACCCTGAGCCAGATCGCCCTGGCGCTGCTTTTTTTCTCTGGATGCGCTCATTTGATAGCTTCAGTCCTCTCGATAGATAAATGTTCCTGCAAGAGCAGGGAAACTCGTAGACAGTCCCTTATTATATCGGAAAATTGCCACTCTTTCAAGCCCCAAAACGGTTTTTGCGGGTGGTTCCGGTTTGCAAAAGAAAAAACCCCACGAAACTTCCGTTTCGTGGGGGCCCCGCTCTGGCCGTGCGAGTCCATTTAAAACCTGCACGCAATGGCAGGTGGGTCGTCTCCATGACGCTTCCCTGCTTCCAACTTCCAGCCGCCCGCGGAGGGGGGCCGGGAGGCCTGCAATCCACGCCATGAGTGGGGCGTCCCGTTTGAGAGATGTGGGTTTAAATAAAACCCGTCACGCACCGAGCAGGAATACCTTCAGCTGTCGTCCTCGTCGGCAAAGAGGGCTTCCATAAACTGCTGGTACACCAGCTCCAGCTCCTCCTCGCTGTCCAGGGTGGAGAGCTGCTCCTCCCCGTCCACCGTGACTGCCTTGAGGATAATCAGGCCGTATTCCTCATCATCCAGATCCACGTCCCGGACCTCGTCCCCCTCCTCGCCGCGGACGGCGGGGAAGAAGGCCATATAGGTCTGGCCGTTGTATTCCAGCGTGTCCAGATGCTCCAGCTCGAATTCATTGCCGTCCTCATCGGTGACGGTGATAAAATCAGGGCCAAATTCTTCACTCATATCGGGCACCATACCTTCCTTTTCTTCGTCTATATTGTAGCCCGAGCGGCGGAAAAATGCAAGAGTGAGACAAGCCAAAATTTTACGGGGCGCAAAATAGGGGGAAACAAAAAGGCCTGGGGTGGACAAAAAGGCGGAACGTGGTATAATATAAGTTATTGTATTGTACCCAATTGTCCGTCCCAGCGAAAATGGAGGTGCCATTTTGTCAGAAGCCAGCAATCACAACCCGCGGCCGGAGCGCCGGAGGAAGAAGCCCTCCGCGGCTGTGGTGGTCTGTTCCACCATTGGGAAAATTTTAGGTACCCTGATTCTCATCGGTATCATCACCTCGGTAATCCTGGCCTGCTTTGCGGCCAACTATATCCGGACCGTCATCATCCCCCAGGCCCACCTGGAGGCCAATTTCGTGATGAACGAGACCAGCACCATTTATTACATGGATTCCAACACCGGGGAATATGTAGAGCATCTCTCTCTCCACGGCAGCGAAAACCGGAAGCTGGTGGACTTGAGCGAAATTCCCGAGGATCTTCAGAAGGCCACCATCGCCATTGAGGACGAGACCTTCCTGAAGCACCACGGCGTCAACTGGAAGCGTACCCTCAAGGGCGTGCTGCTCATGTTTACCGGCGGGGATATCCAGGGCGGCTCCACCATCACCCAGCAGCTCATCAAGAACGTCACCCAGTACGACGATGTGACGGTGAAGCGCAAGATTCTGGAGATCTTTACCGCTCTGGATTTTGACTCCACCTACTCCAAGGACCAGATTTTGGAGTGGTATCTCAACTATATTTATCTGGGGGACGGCTGTTACGGCGTGGCCACCGCGGCGGAGAACTATTTTGGCAAGGATGTCTCCCAGCTGAGCCTGGCCGAGAGTGCCAGCCTCATTTCCATCACCAACAACCCCACCATCTACGGCCCCAACTCCACCGTGCGCATGACCAATGCCGACGGTGTGGTGACCACCGGCCGGGAGCGGAACAAGCAGCGCCAGGAGCTGGTACTGTGGAAGATGATGGACTTGGGCATGATCAGCCAGGAGGAGTATGACGCGGCGGTTGCGGAGGAGCTGAATTTTGTCCGCGGACAGGACGAGACAAAGCCCAGCGTCATCTACAACTGGTATGACGAGCAGGTCATTTCCGACGTGATTGAGGACCTGATGGACAAATACGGGTACTCTGAGCAGATTGCCGAGGACATGGTGCTCTCCGGCGGCCTGAACATCTACGCCTGTGTGGATACGGAGATCCAGTCCATTGTGGAGTCCGTCTACCTGGACCGGAGCAGTCTGGATTTGGTGTCCAAGAGCGGCCAGGAAATTCAGTCGGCCATCGTCATCATCGACCCGGAAGGGAACGTGGTGGGCCTGGCCGGCGCTCTGGGAGAGAAGGAGGGCAACCTGCTGCTCAACATGGCCAGCGGGACCTACCGGCAGCCCGGCTCCTCCATCAAGCCCCTGTCGGTGTATGCTCCGGCCCTGGAGTACGGAGTGATTACCCCCGCCTCCACCTTTGACGACTATCCGGTGCAGGTATACAGCGGAAACGCCTGGCCGGTAAACTCCTATTCCCACTACAAGGGCCTGATGAACCTGGCTCCCGCCATTGCCGTTTCCTCCAACCCGGTGGCGGTGCGCACCCTCCAGGAGCTGGGGGTGGAGACCTCCTTCCAGTTTATGCAGGAGAACTTCCACATTGATTTGGTGGAGGAGCTGGTGGTGGGCGGCGAGGTCAAGAACGACTATGGCACCAGCCAGCTGGGTCTGGGCGGCCTGACCAAGGGCGTCAGCGTCATGGACATGGCGGCGGCCTATTCGGTGTTCCCCCGGGACGGGCTGTATATGGAGCCCAAGACCTACACCAAGGTCACCCGGGAGGTGGACGGAGTGGAGGAGGTGCTGCTGGACCACACCAACGACGAGCCGGAGGTGGCCCTGTCCACCAAGACCACCTGGTATGTGAACGAGCTGCTCAAGGGCGTGGTCAACGGCAGATACAGCGGCGCCACCGGCACCGGCGCCCAGCTCTCCGGCATGACGGTGGCCGGCAAGACCGGTACCACCAGCTCCAGCAACGACAAGTGGTTTGTGGGCTATACGCCCTATTATACCGCCGCCGTTTGGGTGGGCTACAAAAATCCCGAGCGGGTGCAGAGCAGCACCAACCCGGCGGTGAGCATGTGGCGGAAGGTGATGGAGCCCATCCACGAGGGGCTAGAGAACAAGAGCTTCAGCTCGGCGCCCGCCGCCACCAAGACGGTACAAATCTGTCAGGACAGCGGCCTGCTGGCCACGGAGGCCTGTGCCGCAGACCCCAGGGGCAGCCGGGTGATCAGCGTCACCCTGTTTGAAGGGGACATCCCGGCGGAGCGCTGCGGACTGCACAAGGAGGTGGAGGTGTGCACCGCCTGCCCGGTGCTGGACGCCAATGGCGAGGCCATTTCCGGCCTGTACCACCTGGCCGGGGAGTTCTGTCCCCGGGAGGCCAATGAGGCGCTGGGCATTACGGAAGCCACGGTAAAGACCATCGGCATCCTGGATTACACCCGGGAGGCGGTGGGGGGCGCGTCCGCGAGAGACGCCAACTACCTCAACAGCTTTCTGGAGGACCAGGGCCCCTGCACCGTTCACACCTCCGCTCCGGTGGCGCCGCCTGCGGAATACGACCCCTATTCCTTCAACCGGTATGATCCCTCCACCTGGCCCACGGCGGAGCAGTGGCCCGGGTTTGACCCGGCGGACGAGACCACCTATCCCGATTATAATCTGCCGCCGCTGATATCGCCCACGCCGGGCGGGGAGACGGAGTCTCCCGCCGTGGAGTCTCCTCAGACCTCCAGCCCGCCGCCCGCCCAGACGCCCACGGAAGAACCCTACGTGCCCGCGGGCGGATAACAGCCGCAAAACAGACCTCCCCCGGAGCGTTCGCTCCGGGGGAGTTTTTGTATAAAGAAAACCACTCGCTAGGCGAGTGGTTCAAAAAAGCCTAAGGCGATGAAAAAGATAAAAAAACTCCCTTTGCTATAATAGGAGTGCGGTCTGTCAACTGCACAAACGATAGCAAAG
>CALWOL010000130.1 GCA_944383135.1 uncultured Flavonifractor sp. | reverse complement strand
CCTTGTCGGTCATAATGGTGGCGGGGTTGGAGTTGACCAGCACCACCTCCACGCCCTCTTCCTTCAGGGCGCGGCAGGCCTGGGTGCCGGCGTAGTCAAACTCCGCCGCCTGGCCGATGACGATGGGGCCGGAGCCCAGCACCAGGACCTTCTTGATATTCGGATTCTTGGGCATTACCGGTTCCCTCCCTTCATGCTGTCCACAAAGCGGTCAAAGAGATATTCCGTGTCCATGGGGCCGGGAGAGGCCTCCGGGTGGAACTGGACGGTAAAGCAGTGGGGCCGCCTGTACTTCAGTCCCTCCACGCTGCCCTCGTTGACGTTGACGTGGGAGATTTCGGCCACGGCGGGGTCCACGCTCTCGGCGGTGACCACATAGCCGTGGTTCTGGCTGGTGATGAAGGCCCGGCCCGCCGCCAGGTCCTTTACCGGGTGGTTGCCCCCCCGGTGGCCGAAGCGCATCTTCCGGGTCTGGGCCCCGGTGGCCAGGGCCAGCAGCTGGTGACCCAGGCAGACGGCAAAGAGGGGGATGGAGGAATCGTAGAGCTTCCTCACCTCCCGGATGATGTCCACGTTGTCCGCCGGGTCACCTGGACCGTTGGACAGCATCACCCCATCAAAGCCGCCGGTGAGAATGGTCTCCGCCGGGGTGTGGGCAGGATAGGCCGTCACCTGGCAGCCCCGCTTCTGGAGGCAGCGGATCATGTTCTCCTTCACGCCGTAGTCCATCAGGGCCACCCGGTACTGCTGGGTGGTAAGGGCGGGATAGACCTGGGCCTGCTTCCGGGTTACCCGCTCCACGGTGCCCTCCACCCGGTAGGCCCGGATGCGCTCCAGGCACTCCTCTACATGAAAATGCTCCGCACAGGTGATCATGCCGTTCATGGTCCCCTGACTGCGGAGTATTCTGGTCAATGCCCGGGTGTCCACACCTTCAATCCCGGTGATATCGTATTGCTTCAGATAGGCATTCAGCTCCCCCTCGCAGCGGAAATTGCTCCCCCGATGGGACAGATGCCGGACAACAAAGGCCTCCGCCCAGGGACGGGAGGACTCGTTATCCTCGTGGTTCACACCGTAGTTGCCAATGAGGGGATAGCTCATCACAATCCCCTGTCCCGCATAGGAGGGGTCGGTGAGAATCTCCTGATAGCCGGTCATGGAGGTGTTGAATACCATCTCACACACCCGGTCCGCCGGTGAACCCATGCTGACGCCCTGGAACACCGCGCCGTTGGCCAAGATTAAGGTCGCTTTCATCTCCTGCCTCACGCCTTTCTTTCCCATGGTATTTGTTTGATTCTACACTGATTTTCCCCCGGCGGCAACTCCCTTTTTTCCCCTCTTTTCTAAAATCGTAAATTTGGACAAAATACCAGGGCGCACTTCCTGTTTTTCACAGTCAATGCGCCCCGGTGTTCTACAAAATAGAAATTTTGTCTGATTATTTTTTTGTTTCCGGCACCAGCTCCACCACCACTACCTCCGGCGGGTTGAAAAAGCGGGGAACCCGGGTGCTCTCCCGAGCCAGGCCCCGGCTGACAATGAGGGTGGTCCCCTCCAAGTCGTAGCTTCCCCCGGCATATGGGGGAAACAGTCCCTGGTTGGGGGCAAGAAGGCCGTTGATGAGGCCGGGCAGGCGCCATTGGCCGCCGTGGGCGTGGCCCGCCAGCGCCAGGTCAAAGCCCCGGCCGGTATAGTCCTCCACCCGCTCGGGCCGGTGGGTGAGCAGGATGGAAAAGGTATCCTCCTCCAGGGCGGCCGTCACGTCCTCCAGCTGGCGCTGCCAGGCGCGCTCCCCCACGTTTGGGTCATCGATGCCGCACAGCTGAAGGGGCTGCCCCGCCGCCGTCACCTGCACGCACTCCCCCGCCAGCACCACCGCGCCCCGGCGGCTGATCTCCTCCCGGATGGCGTCCACCCGGCCGGTCCAGAATTCGTGGTTGCCGGTCACATAGTATACCGGCCACCGCTCCGCCAGCGCCTCCACCGTGGCCAGCGAACGCTCCTCCGGCATCCGCGCCTCGTCATCCACAATGTCCCCGCCCAGGAGCACCAAATCCGGGTTCTGGGCCTCCACCACGTCCAGCAGCTCCCGCTGGTCCTGGCCGTAGTCGCAGCCATGGAGGTCCGTGAGCAGCACCAGGCGCACCGGGCCGGTCAGCTTGCCGCTCTCCACGGTGTATTCCCGCACCGTCAGGCGGGTATCCAGACCCGCCCACAGCAGCAGACCCAGGGCAATTCCCCCGGTGAGCAGCAGGTTCCGATTTCGTTTTTTCAAGCTCCGCCCCTTTCCGCCCGCGATGGGTCACACCGCTCCAGCAGCATCCGTCCAAACGCCTCGGCCTGAAGCTCCAGCTCCGGGGTCAGAAAGACCGTGTCATACCCCAGGTGCCGCCCGGCAAGCATCCCAAGATAGGTCAGATTGGAGTGCTTGCAATAGCGCCGCACCCCCTCTTCCCACAGGTCGGCTCCCTTTTCAGGCCGGTAGCCGCAGGTGGTCACCAGGGCCACCCGCTTGCCCGCCCAGAGGGAGGGGCCCTTCTCCCCGCCGTAGTACTTGTTCAATCCGTAGACCAGACGGTCCAGTGCCGCCTTCATGGGCGGGGTACAGTACCAGGAATAAATCGGGGTGGCCAGGAGGAGCAGCTCACTCTCCAGTACCTGTTCCGCAATTTCCCCCATGTCATCCTTTTGGACGCAGCAAAAGCCGGACCAGTCCCTCTGGCAGACCCGGCAGGCGGTGCAGGGGCGGATATCCCTGCCATGCAGCCGGATTGTGCGGCAGCGGACCCCTCCCCCCTCCAGCACCCGGAGCACGGGGGCGGTAAGGGCCGCGGTATTGCCCTGGGGGCGGGGACTTCCGGTCAGAACGCAGCAGTTCATGCGTCATGCTCCTTTCTGATTTGTCCGGCTGCCGGGGAATATTCCCCGGGCACCGGGGACAAACTAGCGCAGCACGCAGGGAAAGGGGTAGAAACAGCCTTGGTCATCGCCTTTCTGCGCACCATTCTTTTATACACCTTCATTATCATCGGCATCCGGCTCATGGGCAAGCGGCAGGTGGGAGAGCTGGAGCCCTCCGAGCTGGTGCTGGCCCTGCTCATCGCCGACCTGGCGGCGGTGCCCATGCAGGACTTCGGCATCCCCCTGCTCACCGGCCTCATCCCCATCCTCACCCTGCTCTGCCTCACCATGGCTCTGTCTGTGCTCACCATGAAGAGCGTCCGCTTCCGGGCGGTGCTCTGCGGCCGGCCCAGCGTCATCGTGGAAAACGGCAGGCTGCGGCAGGCGGAGATGCGGAAAAACCGCTTCACCCTGGATGAGCTGATGGAGGAGCTGCGGATGAAGGGAATCACGGACCTCTCCGCCGTCAAGTACGCCATTCTGGAAACCAACGGCCAGATTTCCGTGCTGCTCTATGCCGCCCAGCAGCCGGTCACCGCCGGACAGATGGACCTGGCCCCTCCGGAGCCGGGGCTGCCGGTGGTGCTCATCAACGACGGCCGGGTCATCCAGCGCTCCCTCCGCAGCCGGGGCCTCAATGAGGCGTGGCTGGAAAAGCAGCTGGAGCGGCACCATATCAAAAGCACCCGGGAGGTTTTCCTGCTGACGGTGGATGAGGAAAACACCGTCTATCTGGCCAAAAAGGAGGCCGGGGCATGAAGCGGCTCTGGATTGCCATAGCCCTGCTGGGGGCCATTTTCGCCGGGACCCTTCTCCACGTCCACTCCCTCCACGGCTTTACCGACACCCTGGGCAGTCTGCTGGAGCAGGCCCAGGCCCAGGCGGAGGCGGAGGACTGGACACAGGCCCACGCCCTCACCGTTCAGGCCCAGGAGGCCTGGGCGGAGCGGGACGTCTACCTGCACGTCCTCCTCCGGCACGGGGATACCGACGCCATCTACGCCGGCTTCCGGGAGACGCTGGCCCTGCTGGACAGCCGGGAATACGGGGAGTATGCCGCCTCCAACGCCCGGCTGCTCACCCAGATTGAGCTGCTCTATGAGGCGGAGCAGCTGACGCTGAAAAATATATTCTGATTTCAGGGGAGACGGATGCCGTCTCCCCTGAGACTGTCGAAAAAGTGGCGTCCGCCACTTTTTCGAGTAGGCTGCCCCATCGGTCGGAGCGTATTGCTATTCCATAATCTGATCAAAAACTGCCTTTGTCTGCTCTGCCAGATCACAATACATTGTGTGGCTGTGTGCAGATACCCCCGTATGCCACAAATGGAAGTTTTCCTTAAAAAGGGTCTGGAGTTCTTCCTCTGTAAACGATGCTTTCAAATCATCATTTATTGTCAGGCCATTTTGAAGGAATAAAGCAAGTAATTCTTCTGCGGGCATTTCGGATAATTCTTCATAAGTATATCCCTGCTCACTTTCGGATTGAATATCTGTCCGAGACATTTCCTCGTTATTTTGAGCTGGAGCTGCCATGTCCTGTTCTCCTTGTTGACTGCAACCGGCCAGGCCCAACACACAGGCCAACGCCAACAATAATGCGATGTGCTTTCTCACAGGGATTCCCTCCTTGTCAACCGCAAGAAGTTTTATATTATGTCTATATTATAGCATATGGGCTCTTGTTTGTCTCACTTCAGGAAATGGAATCTAAACTTTTTCCAGATTGCTAACCTCTTCCCATCAAGTGTGTTCAGCCACGCACATGTCGCGGCTGAACACGGATTGGACCTTCTTCACGCCTGCGGGCGCGAACTCTGCGAGGCTTTTTCCACAAGCTGAGGGAGCCCGCTGCGTTGCAGCGGGCTCCCTGTTTCCATATGGGATTACTGGGCCTCGTAGACCGCCTTCATGCCCCGGTAGGTCATATAGCAGTCCAGCTTGGACACCGTCTCAAAGGGGGCGTGCATGGAGAGCACCGGCACACCGGCGTCAATGGTGTCGATGTCCCGCTCGGCCATATAGCAAGCCACGGTGCCGCCGCCGCCGGCGTCCACCTTCCCCAGCTCGGCCATCTGCCAGGCCACGCCAGCAGCATCCAGCACCTTCCGGGTGTAGGCCACCAGCTCGGCGGAGGCGTCGGAGGCGCCGGACTTGCCCCGGGCTCCGGTGTACTTGCACAGGCCCATGCCGTAGTTGATGCGGGCGCTGTTGCGCTTCTCATACACCTCGGCAAAGTTGGGGTCGAAGGCCGCCGTTACGTCGGCGGACAGGCAGAAGGACTTCTCATAGCACACCTTCAGCGGCACCCGCTGGGCGTCGCACAGATCGCTCATAAAGGTATCAAAGGTAGCGGACTTCATGCCGGACACGCCGGTGGAGCCAATCTCCTCCTTGTCCGACAGCATGCACACGGCGGTGCGGCTGGGGGTGGACAGGGTGAACAGGGCGGCCAGGGCGGCAAAGCCGCACACCCGGTCGTCGTGGCCGTAGGCGCCGATGAGGGAGCGGTCAAACCCGATGTCCACCGCCCGGAAGGCGGGTACCGCGGACAGCTCGGCGGAGATGAAGTCCTCCTCCACAATCCCATACTTCTGATTCAGCAAATCCAGAATGGCCAGCTTCACCCGATCGGAGCCCTCATCGTCCTTGAACGGACGGCTGCCGATGAGCAGATTCAGGCTCTCGGCGGGGATGGCCTCCCCCAGAGGCTTCTTGGACTGCTCGGCACCCAGGTGGGGCAGCAGATCGTCAATGGTGAACCGGGGCTCATCCTCCCCGGCGCCGATGGCCACCGTCACCTTGCTGCCGTCCTTCAGGGCAATGACACCCCGGAGCTCCAGGGGAATGGTCACCCACTGGTACTTGCGGATGCCGCCGTAGTAGTGGGTCTTGAAGAAGGCCAGCTCGGCGTCCTCATAGAGGGGGTTGGGCTTCAAATCCAGCCGGGGGGAGTCGATGTGGGCCGCCCCGATGTTCACGCCCTCGCTGAGGGGACGGCTGCCGATGACGGCCAGCATCACGGCCTTATCCCGGTTCACCCGGTAGACCTTGTCGCCGGGATTGAGGGCTGTACCCCGCACATAGGGCTTGAAGCCGTGCTGCTGGGCCAGGCGGACGGTCTCCGCCACGCACTCCCGCTCGGTCTTGCTGGCATCCAGGTACTTCTTATAATCCTCGCAGTAGGCGTTCATATCCGCCTCTTCCTGTGCGCTCAGCCGGTCATAGCCGTTCTTGGGCTGGTAGAGCAGGGCCTCCCGCCGCAGCTCGCCTGGGGTTTTCTGCTTCTCTTCCATGGTGTGGTTCCTCCTGTATTTTAATTTTGCGTTTCCTCCAGCCAGGGGCGGAACAGCGCCCGGGCCCGGGCCTCAAAGGCCGCCGGGTCATCTCCGTCATTTTCCAGGATGTGGGTGCAGTTGGCCTGGAAAAATGCGTCGTCCCGCTGGGCCTCCACCCGCTTGCGGGCATATTCCTCCGAAATGCCCTCCCGGGCCATGATGCGGCGGATGCGCACCTCTTTGGGGGCCAGCACCCCCACCACCGCGTCGCAGCCCTCCGCCGCGCCGCTCTCAATGAGGGCGATGGCATCAATGGCCACCGCCGGCCGGCCCTCCGCCTCCGCCTGAGCCGTCTGGCGGTCAATCTCCGCCAGGATAAAGCGGTGGGTGATGGCGTTCAAATCCGCCAGGGCCGCCGGATCGGCAAATACCACGCCGCCCAGGGCCTTCCGCTGGATTCCGCCCGCCTCATCCAAAATGTCCGGACCAAACCGCGCCGTCAGCGCCCGTTTCAGCTCTTCGCTGGACGCCAGCAGCTGGTGATACACCGCGTCCGCGTCGATGACATGAGCCCCCAGGCTGGTGAGGGCGCGGAGGGCGGTGGTTTTCCCCGCCCCAGTGGGGCCGGTGATGCCGATACGCTTCATGGCTGCTCGCCTCCAGGAGACGGTATCCTGCCGCACATGTGCGGCAGCTGTCCATAGTATACCACATTGGGGCAATTGTGTGTGAGGAATTTGTAAACTTCAATGCCCGCCGTGGTGGCCGTGGCCATGCCCCCCGCCGGCGCCGTTTCCGGCCTCCGTCTGCCCGCAGCGGACGTTTCCATGCCCGGCGGCACAGCGCTCCGTCTGCTCCAGCAGCCGGCCGCACTGATTTTCCGCCCCGGACACGGTGATGGATACCGGCTGCTCCCCGCCCAGCTCCTCCAGCAGCAGCTCCAGAGCCTGGGCATAGTCCAGCCCCCGCAGCTCCGCCGCCAGGGCGGAATCGTCACAGCGGACATCCACCACACGGTCAAAGCGGTTGAGCTCCAGCTCCAAACTGGTATCCGCCGCCACGCTGACGGCGGAGGTGGGAAGGAACCAGGCCCACCAGCCCCCGATCAGGACCACCAGCAGGGCCGCGCAGGCCGCCAGGGCGCCCAGGCTTCGCCGGGGCGCCCTCCTCCGCCGGGCCCGCTCCAGACAGGCCCGGACAGCCTGCTTCTCCTCCGGGGTTGCGTGGATTTCCCCAAAGGCCGCTCTGATGCGCTCATCCATCCGCCTCACCGCCCAGCATCTCTCTCAGCTTTTCCCGGGCCCGACCCAGCTCGGTATATATCGTGTTGACGTTTCTGCCCAGCAGGCGGCTCATCTCCGGGGCGGTATAGCCCTCATAATAGTGGAGGTACACCACCTCCCGGTAGTTCCTGGGCAGGGAGAGCACCGCCCGGAGCACCTCGCCGCTCTCCCCCTCCGGCGCGGGGAGGGTCCCCGCCTCCTCCAGAGAAACGGTACGCCTGCGGAACATGCTTTTCAGCACGTCCCGGCAGGCGTTGAGGGTCACCCGGATGAACCAGGCCTTTTCGTGTTCCCGGCTCTGGAAGGGGGCGGTATGGAGGAGATACTTCAAAAACACCGTCTGAAAGATGTCCTGGGTATCCGCCTCGTTTTTCAGATGGACCATGCACAGCCGGCGGACGGTGTCCCCATACCGCTCAATGGCTTCGTTGGTCTCCGCCTCGCTTCGCATCCGCACCCCGTCCCCTCTCCTGTTCCTCTACCGGCAGCGGCCGCCGCGGCAGCCATGGCCGGACCAGCGGCCCAGATCGGTGCCGCAGCGGTCGCACACCCCGTCCCCGTCGGCATCCACAAAGCACACGCCCGTCTGGCCGCAGCGGTCCGCTCCCGTCCAAGCGTGGTGTCCGCCGCAGGCGGCGGCAGTGGTGACCCCCAGGGTCAGTACAAGGGCGGCGGCCAGCGCCGCAAGTCTCAGTTTCCTCATGGTGGTTCCTCCTTTTGAATGGGGGCTTGCAACCCCGTCTCACTACCAATACGACGGGACGGGCCCAATCCATTCACCCGCCGGAGAAAAATCGTTAGGTGGCGTCCACAATGTGGAACCCCGCCGCCTTGTTCAGCCGGTTGGACACCGCCAGGCCGATGCCCACCGCGTCGGGACACTGGGCCCAGATGTGGGTGACGTCGGTGCCGTCAAAGTACCGCAGGGCGTCAAACACCCGCCTGGCCTGCTCCGCCGGATCGTCCTTGGGGCCGATGGGCTCCACGGGATGGCCCTCGAACAGGGGCACAAACTCGTTGAAGCAGATGACCCCGTCTCCGTCGCCCAGGTGGCGGCGGATGTAACGGGCGGCGTCGGCGCCCTCCCCCCGCACCACCGTCACCGGGGCCTTGGGGGCATAGTGGCGGTACTTCATGCCGGGGGCGCGGGGCTGTTCCCCGGCTCCCATAAGGCGGGTCACCGCCGGGTCCACCGCCACCTCTCCCAGCACCTCCTCCAGCTCCTCCAGGGTAATCCCGCCGGGCCGGAGCAGACGGGGCGGCCGCTCCGTGAGGTCGATGATGGTGGACTCCACCCCCACCGCACAGGGGCCGCCGTCCACAATGCCGTCAATTTTGCCGTCCATATCCTCCAGCATGTCCGCCATATTGGTGGGGCTGGGCCGGCCGGAGGTGTTCCCGGAGGGGGCGGCCACCGGCACATCGGCGGCGGTGAGGATGGCCCGGCACACCGGATGGGCCGGACAGCGCATGCCCACCGTATCCAGCCCGGCGGTCACCTGGACGGGCACCAGGGGCTTGTGCTTTAAAATCATGGTCAGCGGTCCCGGCCAGAACCGCTCCGCCAGGGCATAGGCGGCGGCGGGAATTTCCTCGCAGTACCGCTCCAGCCAGTCCGCCGTGGGGATGTGGAGGATGAGGGGGTTGTCCTGAGGCCGGCCCTTGGCCGCGAAAATGCGGGACACCGCCGCTCCGTCCAGGCCGTTGGCTCCCAGGCCGTACACCGTCTCGGTGGGGATGCCCAGCAGGCCCCCCCGGCGCAGAATTTCCGCCGCCTGCTCCGTCTGGCCGGCGGTCAGTCGCTGTGTGTTCACCTTGCTCGTCAGCTCCTTAGAAGTGCCGGCGGCGGCGGGGCCGGCGGGGATGGCCGGGCTGGGCAATGGTCAGGATGCCGGCCGCCACCAGGGCGGCGCCGGCCACAATGGTCACGATGCCAATGGCTGTTTTCATGGGGTGCGCCTCCTTTTCCTTATTCGTAAATGCCCACCGGCGTACCCGCCAATTCAATGGTAGTGTCGGGGGCAAAATGCGCCTTTTGCAGATAGTTCTTCACGGTGAGAATGCCGTACTTGGGGTTGACCTTCTCGTCCTCCAGCTCCAGCTCCAGATAGTCCGCGCCGGAGCCGGTGAGCCAGCCGTCCTCCTCCAGCAGCTCCGCCAGGTCGGATTTCACCGCCTCCAGGGACAGCTCCCGGGGAAGGGCGGTAAAGTGAATCAGCAATTCCATGGGTGCTCCTCCTTATGTGTCCTGACTGTTCTTCAGCCGCTCCGCCTGATCGGCGGTAATCAGCCCGTCAATGATCTCGTCCAGGCCGCCATCCATCACATGCTCCAGCTTGTACAAGGTCAGTCCGATGCGGTGGTCAGTCAGCCGGCCCTGGGGGAAGTTGTAGGTGCGGATGCGCTCATTGCGCATGCCGGTGCCCACCTGACTGCGGCGCTGGTCGGTCACCTCCTGCTCCTGCTCCCTGACCTTCTCCTCGTACAGCCGGGACCGCAGCAGCTGCATGGCCTTGTCCCGGTTCTGGAACTGGCTGCGCTCCTGCTGGCACTCCACCACCGTGCCGGTGGGCTTGTGGATGAGGCGCACGGCGGAGGAGGTCTTGTTCACGTGCTGGCCTCCCGCTCCGGAGGAGCGGAACACCTGCATCTCAATGTCGGCGGGATTCAGTTCAAAATCCACCTCGTCCACCTCCGGCAGCACCGCCACGGTGGCGGTGGAGGTGTGAATCCGCCCGCCGGACTCGGTCTCCGGCACCCGCTGGACCCGGTGGACGCCGCTTTCAAACTTCAGCCGGGAGTAGGCGCCGTCCCCTTCCATGGTAAAGCAGATTTCCTTTATGCCGCCCAGCTCGGTCTCGCTCACCGAGTCCACCTCCACCTTCCAGCGGCGGGCGTCGGCGTACATGGAGTACATGCGGAAGAGGGAGTGGGCAAACAGGGCCGCCTCCTCCCCGCCCACACCGGCCCGGATTTCCACGATGACGTTCTTGCCGTCGTTGGGGTCCCGGGGGAGGAGCAGGATGCGGATCTTCTCCTCCAGCCGGGTCAAATCCTCCTTGGCCTGCTGGAATTCCTCCTTGGCCATCTCCCCCAGCTCCGCATCCCCCATCAGGGCCTCGGCGTCGGCCAGGTCCTGACGGCGGCGGAGATATTGCCGGTAGGCGGTCACCACCGGCTCCAGCTCCCGCTGTTCCTTATTCAGTTTGGCCACCAGGGCCGGGTCCCCGTAGGTCTCCCCCGCCCCCAGCTGGGCCTCCAGATTGGAAAAGCGCAGCTCCAGGGCGCTCAGCTTTGCCTGCATATCCAAAGTCCATCACCTGTCGAATACAAAGGATTTTACCAGGGCCAGAGGCTCCCGGAGGTACATTTTCAGCCGGGAGGGCACGTGGGAGCTGGGGGCCGCCAGGGTGGACAGTTCGCCGTCTCCGCCCCACACCCGGTCCCACAGCATCCGTACCCGGGTGAGGTGGAAGCCGTTGGACACCACCACCATATCGCCGGAGGTGTCATATCCCTCCCGGGCCAGCAGCTCCCTGGAGTTGCGCAGGTTCTCCACGGTATTTCCGGACTGGTCCTCCAGGAGAATCTGCGCCCCGTCCACGCCGTGCTCCGTCAGATAGTCATACATACACTGGGCCTCGCTGATAGGCTCGTCCTTCCCCTGGCCCCCGGAGACCACAATGGTCAGCTCCGGGTGGTCCTCCAGATAATCCAGGGCCTTGTCCAGCCGGTCCTGAAGGAGGATCGACGGACCCCAGGGCTTTACCTGGCAGCCCAGGATAATCATCACCTGGGGATCGCCCCGGACGTGGTCATAGGCGCCGTAGAGCACCGCTCCGAACAGGGCGCCGAAGGCCAGCACCCCGGCCAGGAGCAGGGCCAGCAGCGCCTTGAGCCACAGGGGCTTCCCCTTTCCCTCATAGGGATGATAGTACTGCTTTCTTTTCATCCCCTGGCCTCCTCCAGCTCCGCCGCCAGCTTTTCCCACTGGGTATAGAGCGCGGCAATCTCCTCCTCCAGGGCCTTCTGCTCCTCATACACCTTCTGGAGCTCCAGGTAGTTGGAGGAGACCTCCTCCGCCTTCAGGGACAGCTCGTACTGCCGCTCCTCCGCCTTGGCCACCGCCCGCTCCGCCGCCGCCACCTGCTTTTCCAGCTCCTTGGTGCCGCCGGGACGTTTGGGCTTTTCCTTTTTCTCCGGCTCTGCCTTCACCGGGGGGGCGGTCTGGGCCCCGGCCCGGTCCCGGGCCGCCCGGAACTCTTCAAAGGTGCCCCGGAAGTCGGTGATATGCCCGTCCTCCAGCATCCAGATGCGGGTGGCAAACTGCTTGATGAAATAGCGGTCGTGGGAGACGAAGAGCAGATTGCCCTCATACTCCGCCACCGCGTCCTCTATCCACTCCCGGCTGGCGATGTCCAGGTGGTTGGTGGGCTCGTCCAGAATGAGGAGATTGATTTTCTCGTCCATGAGCATGCACAGCCGCAGGCGGCTCTGCTCCCCGCCGGACAGGGCGGACACCGGCTTGAACACGTCCTCCCCCCGGAAGTTGAAGGCGGCCAGCCGGTTGCGGGCGGTCTGGGTGGAGCAGTCCTGGGCGTAGAGCATGGTGTCCACCAGGTTCCGCTCCGGCCGGTCAAAGTGGATGATTTGTGGCAGGTAGCCCACCTTTACAGTCGGCCCCATCCGGAGCTTTCCGCTGTCCGGCTCCTCCTCCCCCAGCAGGATTTTCAGCAGGGTGGATTTGCCGGTGCCGTTGTCCCCCAGCAGGGCGATGCGCTCCCCGCCCACCACCTCCAGATTCACATGGTCGAAAAGGGTACGCCCGTCAAAGGACTTTTTCAGCTCCTTGATGGTGAGCACCTCGTCCCCCCGGAACTCCCGCTCCCCGAACTTCATGTCCAGGCGGCGCTCCCGGGTGGGCTTGTCGGTGGTACGCAGGCGCTCAATCCGCTTCTCCATGGACTGGGCCCGCTTGAAGGTCTTGTCGTTGCCGGAGTAGGCCCAAATCCGCAGCTGCTCGGCGGCCTTCTCCAGCTGGCCGATTTTCGCCTGCTCCTTCTCGTACTGCTTCAGCTTCTCCTGATAGCGGCGCTCCTTCTCCTCCACATAAAAGGAGTAGTTGCCCGCGTAAAACTCCGCCCTGCCGTCCTGAATCTCAATGACCCGCTGCACCACCCGGTCCAGAAACCAGCGGTCGTGGGAGATGGCCAGCACGGTGCCCTTGTACTTGTCCAGATACTCCTCCAGCCACTCGGTGGCCCGCAGGTCCAGGTGGTTGGTGGGCTCGTCCAGCAGCAGGATGTCGGTATCCTCCAAAATCAGCCGGGCCAGGTTCACCCGAGTCTTTTCCCCTCCGGACAGGGAGGAGAACAGCTGGCTGCGCATGTCCCGGGAAATGAGCAGGCCGTTGCACACCTTATTCAGAGCGGTGGCGGTGTCGTATCCGCCCCCCGCCTCAAAGGCGGCGGAAAGGGCGTCGTACCGCTTCAGCAGGGCGGGGTCGCTGTCCCCCGCCATCCGGCCCGTCAGCTCCCCCAGCTCCCGCTCCATGTCGTGGAGACGGCGGAAGGCCGTCTGAAGCACGTCCTCCACCGTGTAGGCCGGAGGATATACCGGAATCTGAGAGATGAGGCCCAGGCCCTTGCCGGGAGCGATGTGGATTTCCCCCTCATCCCAGTCCAGCTCCCCGGTGAGCATCCGGAAGAGGGTGGTCTTGCCGGCGCCGTTCCTGCCCAGCAGGCCCACCCGCTCCCCCTGGTCCACCTGGAAGGTGAGGCCGTCCAATATTTTTTTGCCAACCTCGAACTCCTTGGACAGGTTCGAGACGGAGATATCTATCATAGCTTGTCTCCCTACTGTATGTGTGGTACAATTTGCTCCAGAAAAAGGAGGTCCTGCTTATGGACGCGATTCGTTGGGAAGGAAACACCCTGTTCCTGCTGGACCAGACCCGACTCCCGGTGGAGGAGGTCTGGCTGTCCTATACCGATTACCGGCCGGTTATCGGCGCCATCCGCACCATGGTGGTGCGGGGGGCTCCCGCCATCGGCGTCACCGCCGCCTACGCCTACTGCCTGGCCGCCCTGGAGGGGGCGGACCTGCGGACAGCCAAGGCCGCCCTGGCCGCCAGCCGTCCCACGGCGGTCAACCTGTTCTGGGCCCTGGAGCGGATGGAGCAGCAGGCGGCGGCCTGCGGCGGAAATCCGGATCGCCTCATCGCCGAGGCCGTGGCCATCCATCGGGAGGATGTGGAGATGTGTAAGGCTATGGGCCTTTACGGCGCTGCGGTGGTGCCGGAGCACGCCCGTATCCTCACCCACTGCAACGCGGGCGCTCTGGCCACTGGCGGCTATGGCACCGCCCTGGGCGTCATTCGGGCAGCCCACGAACAGGGGAAAGTAGAAGTGGTTTACGCCGATGAGACCCGTCCTCTCCTCCAGGGGGCCCGGCTCACCGCCTATGAGCTGGTCAGCGACGGCATTCCCGCCACCCTCATCGCCGACAATATGGCGGCCAGCCTCATGGCCAAGGGGCGGATTGACATGGTGGTGGTGGGCTGCGACCGGATGGCGGCCAACGGGGACTTTGCCAACAAAATCGGCACCTACTCGGTGGCGGTCAACGCCCACCACCACGGCGTGCCCTTCTATGTGGCCCTTCCCTGCTCCACCATTGACCTGTCCCTTCCCGACGGCTCGGGCATTCCCATTGAAGAGCGGGCAAAGGACGAGGTGCGCACTCTGTATGGGGTACAGACCGCTCCGGCGTCGGTGGAGGTATACAACCCCGCCTTTGACGTGACGCCCCACAGTCTGGTCACCGGCATCATCACCGAGAAGGGGGTCATCTATCCCCCCTTCCGGGAAAACCTCCAAACGCTGTTCGGATAACGGCGGGCCGATGCGGGAACAGGGCCTTCCCCCGTCAGGGGGGAGGCCCTCTTTTTCTATTATGCCTCCTGGGTGATGCCCAGCAGGTACTCCACCAGCTCCTCCATGGCCATGCCCCGGGAGGCTTTTACCAGAATGGTGGCGCCGGGCCGCACCAGGCCGTCCAGCACCGGCCCGGCCTGCCGCTTGTTCTCACAGTAGAAGCACTGGGGCACGCCGGATTCCTTTGCGGCGGTGTAGATGTGCTTTGCCAGCTCCCCCACCGCCACCAGGCAGTCGATGCCCGCCTTGCCCAGGTACTCCCCGATGCCCGCATGGAGGGCGGGGGCCAGGGGGCCCAGTTCAAACATGTCCCCCAGCACCGCGGCCTTGAAGCTCCCCTTGGCGTTGGACAGCACCTGCACCGCCGCCCGCATGGACTGGGGATTGGCATTGTAGGTGTCGTTGAGGATGGTGATGTCCTGCCCCCGCTGGAGGATATTCATCCGCATCTTGGTGGGGGCAAAATGGAGCACCCCGGCGGCAATCTCCTCCGCGGTGAGGCCGAAGTGCTCCCCCACGGCGGCGGCCATCAGGGTGGGGTAAATCATGTGCTCGCCCAGGGCGGGAATCTCCACCGGGAATGTGCCCCGGGGGGTGTGGAGGCGGCAGGTCAGGCTGTGCTTGCCGTCGCTGTGCAGGTCGGTGGCCCGGTAGTCCAGGCCCTCCCCCCCGCCCACCCGGACAAAGGAGAAGGGCTGGCTGCCGGGAAGGGTGTTCAGCAGGGGATCGTCGCCGTTGATGATTGCCAGGGCGTGGCTTTTGGTGTGATGGAATACCTCGCTCTTGGCCTCCAGAATCTTCTCCCGGGAGCCGAAGTGCTCAATGTGGGAATCGCCGATGTTGGTCATCAGCACCACGTCTGGCTCCACCATGGCGGAGAGATAGTCAATCTCCCCGGCGTGGTTCATCCCCAGCTCCAGCACGGCAATCTGGTGCTCCGGCTTGAAGCGCAGCAGGGTGAGGGGCACCCCGATGTCGTTGTTCAGATTGCCCTCGGTTTTGAGCACATTGTACTTCTCCCCCAGCACCGCCGCCACCATGTCCTTGGTGGTGGTCTTGCCCACCGATCCGGTGATGGCAATCACCGGGATGGGAAACTTGGCTTTGTAATACTTGGCCAAATCCCGGAGGGCCCGGTGGGTGGACTCCACCTTGATATAAAACTTGCCGGGGAGATAGCTCTCCCGCTCCCGCTGGGTGAAGCACCCGGCGGCGCCCCCCTCCAGGGCGGCGTTGATGTAGGCATGGCCGTCAAACCGCTCCCCGGACAGGGGAACGAACAGAGACCCGGCGTGGATGGTCCGGCTGTCGGTCTCCACCCGGCTGACGGTGCGTTTCAAATCTCCGAACTCTCCCAGCAGACTGCCGTGGACAGCCTCCAGAATCTCACCTATGGTCATAGGCTCCATATTTAGCTTCCTCTCTCTTCTCTTCTGTCCCTTACCGGCCCTGCCGCCTGGCCTCCAGGGAGGCCGCCACAATCCGGCCGCACAGCTGCTTGTAGTCGATGCCCACCGCCGCCGCCTCCTGGGGCAGCAGGCTGGTGGGGGTCATGCCGGGCAGGGTATTGATTTCCAGGAACCAGGGCTCCCCGTCGGCTGTGACAATGAAGTCCGCCCGGGAGTACACCGACAGGCCCAGGGTCTCATACACCCGCAGGGCGGCGGCGCGGAGCTTCTCCTCCGTCTGGGCGGGAATCTCCGCCGGACACACCTCCACCGCCGCGCCGGGCTGGTACTTGTTGGCGTAATCGTAAAACCCCTCTTTGGGGATAATCTCAATGGAGGGCAGAGCCTTGTCCTCCAGAATACCCACCTGAATCTCCCGGCCCTTGACGTACTCCTCCAGCACCGTCCGGCCGCCCAGCTCCAGCCCGGCGGTAAGGGCGTCCCGCAGCTCATCGGCGGTGTGGGCGATGGACACCCCGATGGAGGAGCCGCTGGCCACCGGCTTGACCACCAGGGGCAGGCGGGCGGTGCGTACCAGCTCCTCAATGTCCTCCGCCCCGTACTCCACCGTTTTCCAGCCTGGCGTATTCACCACATCTTCCACCAGCCGCTTGGTCAAATCCTTGTCCATGGCGATGGCGCTGCCCAGATAGCCCGCCCCGGTGTAGGGAATCCCCATCAGCTCCAGGGCCGCCTGGACTCTGCCGTCCTCGCCGCAGGAGCCGTGGAGGGCCAGGAACACCAGCTCCGCCATCTCGCACAGCTCCAGCACATGGGGGCCGAACATACTCCCGCTGTCTCCCGGGCGGCTGGCGCGCACCTGCTCCAGGTCTGGCGCCTCGCGGCTCACCTTTTTCAAGGATTCCGGCACCGGTGCGTCAAAAAAGTCCTCCTCCGCCCGCTCCACGCCAAAATAGAGGTCCACCAGTCCCGCCCGGTGGCCCAGCTGCCGCAGGGCATCGGTCACCATGGCGCCGGTGGAAAGGGATACATTCCGCTCAGGGGAAAGGCCGCCGGCCAACACGACAATCTTCATATTTACACCTCGTCAGGGAGAAATTGATCTCCTGGTATCCTATGCGCTAATGCTATATTGTACCACATATCTCCGCCATACTCAACTATCATTCCCGTTTTTTGCCCCAGCGGCGGGAAAGAGGGGCCG
>CALWOL010000129.1 GCA_944383135.1 uncultured Flavonifractor sp. | reverse complement strand
GCATACAAGTAACCGTCCGGGAACTGATTGACGGCTATGAAGAACGGGGAACAGACGGCATTGAGGGCGTTGTGGCCTACGGCGGCAAGCTGGATGTGCGCCCCGCCTATCAGCGGGAGTTTATCTACCCCGATAAAGACCGGGATGAGGTCATCCGCTCCGTTAAAAAGGGTTTTCCTGTCAATGTGATGTATTGGGCTAAAACGGGCGACGGCCGCTTTGAACTGATGGACGGGCAGCAGCGCACCATTTCCATCTGCCGCTACGCGGCGGCAAAGGATGAGGACAACCGGGAAAGCTATGAACAGTGCTTCTCCGTGGATAATCTGTATTTTTTCAATCTGCAACCCGACCAGAAACAAAACATTCTGGACTATGTGCTGGACATCTATGTGTGCGACGGTACGCCCTCCGAAGTGCTTGACTGGTTCCGCATTATCAATATCGCGGGCAAAGTGCTGACGGAACAAGAGTTGCGGAATACCTCTTACACCGGCCCGTGGCTCTCCGACGCGAAGCTGCATTTCTCCAAACCGAACTGCACCGCTTACCGCATGGCAAAGGACTATATGAGCGGCTCCCCCATCCGTCAGGAGTATTTGGAAACGGCAATCGAATGGATTGCCGCCCGCGACGGCTTGCCGTCCATTGAGGCATATATGGCGCTTCACCAGCAGGACGAAAACGCGAATCAGCTTTGGATTTACTTCAAGCGCGTCATTGAATGGGTACAGACCATCTTCCCGGCGAAGCGGAAAGAGATGAAGGGACTTTCCTGGGGATTACTCTACAACCAGTTTAAGGACGCAACTTTAGACCCGGACAAGCTGGAAGCGGAAATCAAGGCATTGATGATTGATGACGATGTGACGAATAAGAAAGGGATTTACCCCTATGTCCTCACCCGCGACGAGCGGAATTTGAATATCCGCGCATTTACGGAAAAGCAGAAGCGGGAAGCCTACGAGCGGCAGAATGGGATATGCCCTGACTGCGGCAAGCATTTTGCCTTTGAGGAAATGCAGGGCGACCATATCACGCCGTGGAGCAAGGGCGGACATACAACCTCGGATAACTGCAAAATGCGCTGTGCGGACTGCAACCGCCGGAAAAGCGATACATGATTGCTTGCATTTATTTTCAGTTTTCTTTGAATAGAAATGTCTGTTAGACAGCACAAAAAACGCCCCGGTCACTTCCAAACTGGACGTGACCGAGACGTTTTTTTCATGCCCCGCGCGGGGCTAATTTAATGACATTGGGCTTCCGCCGGGACGTTTTTTCAGCCCTGTGGGAGGCCGCCGTTTTCCGCCAGCTCCCGCCGCCGCCGCTCCAAAATCCGGGGGAAGTGCCACAGGAACATACTCCCGGTGGTGAGGGCGGCCAGGATATCGGCCACCGGCTCGGCCAGCAACACGGCAAACACCCGGTCGGACAAAATGTGGGGCAGCACCAGAATCAGGGGGATGAGCAGGATAATCTTCCGCAGCAGGGCCAGGAAGAGGGATATCTTGGCCTGGCCCAGGGCCACAAAGCTCTGCTGGCAGGCGCTTTGGATGCCCAGCATAAACATGCCTGCGGCATACACCCGCAGGGACCACACCGCCACACTCACCAGCTGGGGCTTGTCGTTAAACAAGGCCACAAACAGGCCTGGGAAGAGCTCCAGCGCGGCACAGACGGTACAGCTGAAGGTGAGGGCGCAGGTAATGAGCAGCCGGAAGGTCTGTTTCACCCGGTCCAGCTGGCCGGCGCCGTAGTTGAAGCCGATGATGGGCTGGGCCCCCTGGGCAATGCCCTGGAGCAGGAGGAAAAACACCTGCATGATGGAGGAGCAGATGGTCATGGCTCCCACTGCCGGATTGCCGCCGTAGACCTTCAGGGAGGAGTTGAAGGCGATGTTCACCAGGCTCTCGGTGGAATTCATAATGAAGGGGGACACCCCCAGAGCCAGCACGGGGGCCAGCACTCCCAGGTTGACGCGGAAAAAGCGCTTCTGGAGCTTCAGTTTGGTGCGCTTCCCGGTGAGGAAGCGGAGCACCCACACCGCCGACACCGCCTGAGCGGTAATGGTGGCCAGCGCGGCCCCCTTGACCCCCATGTGGAAGCCGAAAATCAGAATGGGGTCCAGCACGATGTTGGTTACCGCGCCGATGAGCACTGTGGCCATGGACATGGTGGAAAAGCCCTGGGCGGTGATGAAGAAGTTCAGGCCCAGGGAGAGCTCCACAAAAATGCTGCCCCACAGGTAGATGGTCAGGTAGTCGCTGGCATAGCCCAGCGTCTCCGGCGTGGCGCCGAAGAGAAGCAGCATGGGCTCCTTCACCAGCTGAAAGAACACCGTCACCGCCACCGCCAGCAGCAGGAGCAGCGCCGCGCAGCTGCCCAGAATGGCGTTGGCCTGGTCCTCCTTCCGCTCCCCCATGCGCACTACCGCCCGGGAGCCGCCGCCCATGCCCACCAGGGAGGAGATGGCGGAGACGAACATGATAACCGGGAAGCACACACCCAGGCCGGTGAGGGCCAGGTCCCCCACCCCTTCGATGTGGCCGATGTACATCCGGTCCACAATGTTGTACAGGGCGTTGACCAGCTGGGCGGTCACCGAGGGCAGGGCCAGCCGCAGCAGCAGCTTGCCCACCGGGTCCCGGCCCAGGTCATTCTCCCGTTTCGCCATGGCTCACTCCTCCTTTTCCAAAAAGTAAGTGGCCTCCATGTCCGCCAGGCTGAGGGCAAAGGCAAGGGGGTACTGCTGAAGGGCCTGACCCACCAGGCGCTTGTCCTCGTCCCCGGAGAAACCCATGTGCCAGCGGATGGCCATGGCCTCCTCCCGGGTGAGCCGCAGAAAGCCGGAGAGGATATACACGCTCTTCTCCCCGTGGCCGTAGGGCAGGCTGTCCTCATAGAAGAAGGTGGGCACCGCCTGCCACTTGCCGTCGGGGCCCTTGACATTGCGGGTGCCGCCCTTGTAGCAGCCGATTTTGCACACATCATGGAGCAGGGCCACCAGCGCCACGCTCTCCGCCGTGTACTCCAGGCCGTAGAGCTCCTTCACCCGCTCCCGCTCCAGATAGGCGCAAAGGCACTGGTAGACGTTGACGCTGTGCTGGCACAGGCCGCCGGCGTAGGCCCCGTGGAACCGGGCCGAGGCGGGGGCGGTGAAAAAGTCACTCTTGTGCTCCAGATACTCCAGCAGGGCATCGGCGCCCTCCCGGTGAATGTGCTCCCGATAAATCTGCAAAAATGCTTCCTTGCCGTCCATAGCCCTTCTCCTTTGCTGTTTCGCTTACCCTTTAGTATAGCACACCCGTCTGAGAAAAGCCACCCCATGCACCGGGGATTTCCGGGAGGAATAGAATGGCCGGAGCAAGGAGGTTTGGCATGGAATGGCTTTCCCTTTTGGGGGCGGCAGGGATGTTTGCCGCCGCCTGTAATCTGGACACGGTGCTGCTGGCCATGGGCTGGGCCGTCCGGGGGGTGCGCCCCGGGCCGGGGCAGCGGCTGGTCATCGCGGGACTCACCACCCTCATCACCTGGCTGTCCCTGCTGCTGGGGGCCCAGGCCGGGGCGGCGGGCGTGACCGCCGCCCTGGGCGGGCTGGTGCTGGTGGGCATGGGGCTGTGGTGTGTGCTGGACTGGCTCCGCTCCGCCGGCGGCACGGAGGCCGCCCCCAACCCCCGGGGCTCCGGCCTGTGGGCGTGGGTGGCCCTGGCCGCCGCCCTGGCGGTGAACAACGCGGGCATGGGGGTGGCCGCCGGAGTGTCCGGGGTAAGTCCCGGCCTGGCCGCCCTGGCCAACCTGGTCTGCACCCTGGCCGCCCTCCCCCTGGGCCGGGCGCTGGGAGACGGGCTGATGGGGCGGCTGCTGGGCCGGTTTGCCCTCCCCCTCTCCGGGGCTTTGCTGGTAGCCCTGGGGGTGTGGGAGATTATCTGTCCTTGAAAAGGGCGGGCGGTCTGCTGACCGCCCGCCCTGTTTTTCCCGGTATTTACTTGGAAGCCTTGACGGCGCGGATGGCCTCAATGAGCATGGGGGTGACCTTGTACAGGTCGCCGCAGATGCCGTAGGAAGCCACGTCGAAGATGGGGGCGGCCTCGTTCTTGTTCACCGCGATGATGCACTCGGAGTCCTGCATGCCCGCCAGGTGCTGGATGGCGCCGGAGATGCCCAGAGCCACATAGATGCGGGGATGCACGGTCTTGCCCGTCTGGCCCACCTGGTGGTCCGCGGAGATCCACCCCGCGTCCACCACGGCGCGGCTGGAGCCCACGACGCCGCCCAGCACGCCCGCCAGCTCCTCCGCCAGCTTGATGCCGCCTTCCACGTCCTTGCTGATGCCGCGGCCCACGGACACCACCACGTCGGCGCCGATCAGGTCCACCATCTTCTTGGCGGCCTTCACGACCTCGACCACATCCACATGGATGTCGTCCTTGGACAGCTGCACGTTCA
>CALWOL010000128.1 GCA_944383135.1 uncultured Flavonifractor sp. | reverse complement strand
TACATCTTCAGCGGGTCGGTCAGGCTCTCCCCCAGCCGGGGGGCGGTGGTGGGGGTCACCGGGGTGAGCAGCAGATCATACCGGGCAAAGGCCGCGTCAAAAGCCCCCTTGATCACCGCTCTGGCCTGAAGCGCCTTTTTGTAATAGGCGTCATAGTAGCCGGAGGACAGCACGAAGGTGCCCAGGAGAATCCGCCGCTTCACTTCGGTACCGAAGCCCTGGGTGCGGGTCTGGGTGTACAGTTCCTCCAGATCCTCCCACCCCTCTGCCCGCCAGCCGTACTTCACCCCGTCAAACCGGGACAGGTTGGAGGATGCCTCGGCGCAGGCCAGGACATAGTAGGCGGGCACCGCGTAGGCCGCGGCGGGGAGATCAAATTCCTCCACCGACGCTCCCCGATCCCTCAGCACCCGGGCGGCGGCCAGCACAGCGGCGCGCACCTCCCCGTCCAAGCCCTCCCCGAAGCTCTGGGCGGGCAGGCCAATCCGCTTGCCCCGCAGGTCCCCGGTGAGGGCGGCCAGCAGCCCCCCGGCGGGCACGTCCAGGCTGGTGGAATCCCGGGGGTCCCGTCCCATCATGCCGTCCAGCACCGCGGCGCAGTCGGCGGCGGAGCGGGCGATGGGGCCCAGCTGGTCCAGGGAGGAGGCGTAGGCAATCAGCCCGTACCGGGAGACGGCGCCGTAGGTGGGCTTCATCCCGGTGACGCCGCAGCAGGCGGCGGGCTGGCGGATGGAGCCGCCGGTGTCCGAGCCGATGGCGTACCACACCTCCCCCGCCGCCACTGCGGCCGCCGCCCCGCCGGAGGAGCCGCCGGGCACCCGGGACAAATCCCAGGGATTTTTCACCGGGCCGAAGCGGGAGGTCTCCGAGGTGGAGCCCATGGCAAACTCGTCCATGTTCAGCTTGCCCAGGCTCACCGCCCCGGCGGCGGTCAGCCGCTCCACCGCCGTGGCGTCGTAGCAAGGGGTGAACTCCCCCAGGATTCTGGAGGCGCAGGTGGTACGCACCCCCCGGGTGCAGATGTTGTCCTTCCAGGCCATGGGCACCCCCGCCAGGGGGGAGGCGGGCAGGACGCCCTCCAGGTCCTCCGGAGGGGTGATGGTGACAAAGGCGTTGTTGTCCGGCTGGGCGGCCCGGATACGGGAGAGGGCGGCCTCCGCCGCCTCCCGCCGGGTGACCTCGCCGGTGCGGAGCTTTTCCCCCAGCTCCAGGGCGGTCAGTTTGTACAGCTCCATCTTCTCCACCTCACTCCACCGTCCTGGGCACCAGGAAGGCCCCGTCCTTTACCGCCGGACCGTTGGCCAGCAGCTCCTCCCTGGCCTGGGAGGGCGCCGTCTCGTCGGGCCGGGTCACATTCTTCAGGGGGAACACATGGCTCATGGGCTCCGTTCCGGCGGTATCCAGACCGTCCAGCACATCCATATAGGCCACAATCCCCTCCAGCTGGGCGGTCATGGCCGCTTTTTCCCCGTCCGGCAGCCGGAGGCGGGAGAGCCGGGAGATATAATCCACCATTTCTTCGGTAATCTTCATCGTATTTCCTCCTTACGGTTCCAGACGGGTGCGGTCCCGGGGGAACAGGCAGGCCCGGCGGATGTTGTCCAGGCCGCACAGCTGCATGGTCAGCCGCTCCAGGCCGATGCCCAGCCCCCCGTGGGGGGGCATGCCGTATTTGTGAATCATCAGATAGCTCTCAAACTCCGCCGGGTCCATACCCCTGGCCTCCATCTTGGCCACCTGGGCGGCGTAGTCGTGGATGCGCTGGCCGCCGGTGGTCACCTCCAGCCCCCGGAAGAGCAAATCGAAGGAGAGGGTATACCGGGCGTCGGCGGGGTCGTCCATGGCGTAGAAGGGCCGCTTTTTGCTGGGGTAGTGGGTAACAAACACAAAGTCGCTCCCCCACACCTCCCTGGCATAGCGGCCGATGGCCGCCTCCTCCTCCGGCTCCAGGTCATAGGGATCCCGGATGGAGTAGCCGTACCGCTCCGCCGCCAGGGCCTTGATTTCATCAAAGCGGACGGCGGGGATTTCCTCCGTCCGGGGCAGCTCCACCCCCAGCAGCGCCAGCTCGGCGGCGCAGTCCGCCTCCAGCACCGCCGTCAGGCGGCGGAGAAAGCCCTGCTCCATCCTCATCACGTCGGCAAAGCCGTCGATATAGCCCATCTCAAAGTCCAGGGAGGTGTACTCGTTCAGGTGGCGCTGGGTGGCGTGCTTCTCCGCCCGGAACACCGGGCCTATTTCATAGACCCGCTCAAATACCCCCACCATGGTCTGCTTGTAGAACTGGGGGGACTGGGCCAGGAAGGCCTTCTTTCCAAAATAGTCCAGGCGGAAGATGTTGGCGCCCCCCTCCGCCCCGGTGCGGACAATCTTGGGGGTGTGGATTTCGGTAAACTCCTCCTGCTGGAGGTACTCCCGGAAGGCCCGGCAGATGGCCGCCTGGATGCGGAACACCGCCTGCCGCCGGGGTGCGCGAAGCACCACGGGGCGCAGGCCCAGCTCGGTGTCCAGATGGAGCTCCAGCTTTTTCTTGGCCAGGGGCACCGGAGGGGGGGCGGCGGGTCGGGAGAGAACGGTGAGGCGCGCCTGGGCCAGCTCCCGGCCGCCGGGGGCCCGGGGCTCCTCCCGCCAGACCCCGGCGGCGGTGACGGCGCAGCCCTCGGCCGCCCCGTCCAGGGCCTCCCTGCCGGAGCACACACACTGCACCAGCCCCCGCCGGGTGCGCAGGGTGAGGAAGGTGATGCCTCCCATGTCCCGCAGGGCGTGAACCATGCCGTGAAGGCGGGCGGCCTGGTTATTCCGGGCCACCACCTTTTCTTCGTCCTGCCGTCTCAAGAATACCATACCGCTCACAACCTTTCTGCATCAACATAAAAAAAGTCCCGAAGCTGTACAAACAGCTTCGGGACGGATAAACTCCGCGGTACCACCCAAAATTGCGCCGTCGTGTGCAACGTACGCCACTCGGAGCCCCTAACGCGGGCGGGACGGGCGGACCTACCTCCCCGCGGGGCATCGGGTCGCCGGCTCAAACGTGTTGCGCCGCTCCATCCTGCCGGACCGGGCTCTCAGTCGGTGACCCGGATTCTCTGGCGGCTCTCACGGAGGGCGGTCGTTCTCATCGCCTGTATGGGGGTAGTATAAACGCTTTACCAGGGAAAAGCAACTGTAAAATTTGACAAAATCCCGCCTAGGCAAAGGTCCCGCCCTGTGTTACAATGAAAAAAACACCGGAGAGAGGGGCATCAGCGTGAAGAACTGGGATGAGCTCTACGCCGCCTGCATGACCTGCAGAAACTGCGCCCTGGCGGACACCCGGCACAACGTGGTCTTTGGGGAGGGCGCCCGGGACGCGGAGGTCATGTTCATCGGGGAGGGCCCGGGGGAGCAGGAGGATCTGACCGGCCGCCCCTTCGTGGGCCGGGCG
This sequence comes from uncultured Flavonifractor sp., assembly GCA_944383135.1. Taxonomy (GTDB): domain Bacteria; phylum Bacillota; class Clostridia; order Oscillospirales; family Oscillospiraceae; genus Flavonifractor. Next base: position 31,268 of record CALWOL010000128.1, on the reverse strand, counting down.
GGACAGCTGCTGGACGACATGCTCACCATGATTGACATAAAGCGGGAGCAGGTGTTCATCGGCAACATGGTCAAATGCCGGCCGCCGGGCAACCGGGACCCGCTGAACATTGAGCAGGAGGCCTGCATCGGCTACCTGCGCAACCAGGTGGCCCTCATCCGCCCCAAAATCATCGTCTGCCTGGGGCGGATTGCCGCCATGAAGCTGATGCGGGAGGATTTCAAAATCACCCGGGAGCACGGCCAATGGATGGAAAAGGCGGGGGTGTGGATGATGGCCATGTACCACCCCTCCGCCCTGCTGCGGGACCCGGCCAAGCGGCCGGAGGCCTTTGTGGATTTGAAAGCACTCCAGCGCAAGGTCCGGGAAATCTGCTCCCGCACCTATCCCATCTGAACGGAACAGGGGCCCGCCGCAGAATTTTTTCATTCTGCGGCGGGCCCTTTTGTTATCCGCCCTTCCCGCTGGTCCGCTTGATGACCTTCATGCGGACGAACTCCTCCCGCTCCTTCTCCTCCAGGGCGTCGGTGATGAAGCGGATGGTGTCGTCCAGGTCGGGCAGCACAATGTTCTGCAAGGCGTTGGCCCGCTTCTGGGCCTTTTTGATGGCCTGGGCCAGGCGGTAGATGGAGGTCTCCACCTCCGCCAGGCGGCGGGTGAGCTCCTTTACCTTGTGGAATTTCAGATAGCAGTCGTCCAGCAGGGACGAGGTGCCCGCGAAGCCATACTCCGGCCGGGGGGCGGGGGACTGGCCGGGGATGTGGGGCAGCTCCACCCCCATCACCGAGCGGTAGCGGATTTCCAGGGAGTTGTCCACGTCCACCGCCTCGGCAATGCGGTCGCAGATGCCCAGGCGGATGTTGGCCGCCTGGAGGGCGGCGTAGGCCTGGGTAAACACGGTGTCAATCTGGCTCTGGAGGTCCCGGGCGGTATCCATCAGGGCCATCAGCTCCCGGATGAGGATATTCCGCTTGCGGTCCATCAGCTCATAGCCCGTCTGGGCCAGGCTGCGGGAGCGCTTGGCGGCCATCAGGTTTCCCTTGGTGGGCAGCAGGTTGGCCATGGCGCGCCCCCCTTATGCCGTCCGGGGGCTTTCCCCGGTCCCCAGGTCCTCCCAGGCCCCCTCCGCATAGTGGGCGTCCAGGGTCTTGGCGTCCACCCGGTCCAGCTCGCTTCTGGGCAGGATGGTGAGCAGCTTCCACCCCAGGTCCAGGGTCTGCTCCATGGTGCGCTCCTCCCCGGCGTCCTGGCGGATGAAGTGCCGCTCAAAGGCCTCGCCGAACTGGAGGTAGCGCTTGTCGGTGTCGCTGAGCTCATCCTCCCCGATGACGCTGGCCAGGCTGCGGGCCTCCTGCACCTTGGAGTAGGAGGCAAACAGCTGGTTGGACAGGTCCGGATGGTCCGCGCGGGTGAAGCCCTCGCCGATGCCGTCCTTCATCAGCCGGGACAGGGAGGGGAGAATGGCCACCGGGGGATAGATGCCCTTCTGCTCCATGGACCGGTCCAGCACAATCTGTCCCTCGGTGATATACCCCGTCAGGTCGGGGATGGGGTGGGTGATGTCGTCGTTGGGCATGGTGAGCACCGGCACCTGGGTCACCGAGCCCTTCCGGCCCTGAATCATCCCCGCCCGCTCGTAGAGGGAGGCCAGGTCGGAGTACAGGTAGGCGGGGAAGCCCTTCCGGGAGGGGATCTCCCCCTTGGAGGAGGAGAACTCCCGCACCGCCTCGCAGTAGGAGGTCATGTCGGTGAGGATGACCAGCACGTGGTAGCCGTAGTCAAAGGCCAGATACTCCGCCGCGGTGAGGGCGCAGCGGGGGGTGAGGATGCGCTCGATGATGGGGTCGGAGGCCAGGTTGAGGAACATGACCACCCGCTGGAGGGCCCCCGCCTCCTCAAAGTTCCGGCGGAAAAACTCCGCCGTGTCGTTTTTGACCCCCATGGCGGCAAAGACGATGGCAAAGTCCTCCTCCTGCTCCGCCACCCGGGCCTGGCGGACAATCTGGGCGGCCAGCTCGTTGTGGCACATGCCCGAGCCGGAAAAGATGGGCAGCTTCTGCCCCCGAATCAGGGTGGCGCAGCCGTCAATGGCGGAGATGCCGGTGTAGATGCAGCTGCGGGGATACTGCCGGGACACCGGGTTGATGGCGGCGCCGTTGATGTTCCGGCGCGTCTCGGGAAAAAGCTCTCCCAGCCCGTCGATGGGCCGCCCCGCCCCGTCAAAGACCCGGCCCAGCATCTCCCGGGACAGGGCCATGTCCATGCTCTTGCCGGTAAAGTGGGTGCGGGCGTTTTCCAGGGAAATGCCCCGGGTGCCCTCAAAGACCTGGAGCACCGCCCGGTCCCCGTCCAGCAGGATGACCCGGCCCCAGCGCCGCTCCCCCTTGTCCAGGGTGGCCTCCGCCATCTCGTCGTAGGCCACCCCCTCCACCCCCTCCAGGGCGATGAGGGAGCCGGACAGCTCCGAAAGGCCAATGTATTCCAGTCTCATGGTATCAGCTCCTTATGGGGTGTCAGCTGTTGGCCCGGCTCACCTGCTCCAGGGCCTGGTCAATCTGCCGCTGGTAGTCGTCAAAGCCGCTCTGGTCCTCGTTGGGCACCTGGTACTTCATCTTGGCCAGCTGGTCAAAAATGCCGGTGGCCTTCAGCTGGGACAGGGGGATGGCCCGGGCGGTGAGGGCGCGGGCCCCGTCGTACAGCCGCAGGATGAGCTCCATCATCCGCAGCTGCTTGCTCAGGGGCACGTAGGTGTCAATGGCGTGATAGGCGTTCTGCTGGAGGAAGCCCACCCGGATGAGGCGGGCGGTCTCCATAATCAGCTTCTGCTCCTCGGGCAGGATGTCCGCGCCGATGAGCTTGACAATCTCCATCAGCTTGGCCTCCTCCTGGAGCAGGTTGGAAATCCGCTGGCGGCAGGGCACGAAATCGGCGCCCACGTTCGCGTCATACCAGCCCTTCAAGTCGTTGGTGTACTCGGAGTAGGAGGTGAGCCAGTTGATGGAGGGGAAGTGGCGGGCGTAGGCCAGGGAGCGGTCCAGGCCCCAGAAGGTGCGGACGTACCGCTTGGTGTTCTGGGTCACCGGCTCGGAGAAGTCGCCTCCCTGGGGGGAGACGGCGCCGATGACGGTGACGCTGCCCTCCTCCCCGCCCAGCGTCCTGACGCAGCCCGCCCGCTCGTAGAACTCCGCCAGGCGGGAGGCCAGATAGGCGGGAAATCCCTCCTCGGCGGGCATCTCCTCCAGCCGGCCGGAAATCTCCCGCAGGGCCTCCGCCCACCGGGAGGTAGAGTCGGCCATGAGGGCCACGTGATAGCCCATGTCCCGGTAGTACTCCGCCATGGTCATGCCGGTGTACACCGACGCCTCCCGGGCGGCCACCGGCATGTTGGAGGTGTTGGCGATGAGGATGGTGCGCTCCATCAGGGGGCGCTGGTTCCTGGGGTCCAGCAGCTGGGAGAACTCCTCCAGGGCCTGGGTCATCTCGTTGCCACGCTCCCCGCAGCCCAGGTAGACGATGATGTCGGCGTCGGACCACTTGGCCAGCTGGTGCTGGGTCATGGTCTTGCCCGCCCCGAAGGGGCCGGGGATGGCGGCGGCGCCCCCCTTGCCCACGGGGAAGAGGGTGTCAATGATGCGCTGGCCGGTGAGGAGGGGCCGGGAAATGGGCAGCCGCTCCGCCGCCGGCCGGGGGGTGCGGATGGGCCAGCGCTGGCTCAGGGTCAGCCGGTGGACGGTACCCCGGCGGTCGGTGACCTCCACCAGGGGCTCCTCCACGGTGTACTCCCCCGGCTGGGCCGTCCAGGTCACCTGGCCGGCGAGCCCGGCGGGGACGCGGCAGCGGTGGGTGATGACGGCGGTCTCCGGGCAGCTGGCATATTCCGTGCCGGGCCCCACCTCGTCCCCCGGCCGGACGGAGAGGGTCACCTGCCACTTCCGCGCCCTGTCCAGGGAGGGGAGGTTCAGCCCCCGGCCGATAAAGGGGCCGCTCCGGGCCTGAATGACCTCCAGGGGCCGGGCAATGCCGTCAAAAATATTGTGGAGCAAGCCGGGCCCCAACTCAATGGACATGGGGGCGCCCAGGGGTACCACCGGCTGGCCGGGCATCAGGCCGGCGGTGTCCTCATACACCTGGACGGTGGTGAGGCCGTCCTCCACCCGGACCACCTCGCCAATCAGCCCCTCCGCCCCCACATGGACCATATCCATCATGGCCAGGCCCCGGCCGCCGGTGACGGTGACCACGGGGCCGTTGACCCCGTGAATGGTATAGCTGTCTTGCGTCATGGAGTCGCCCTCCTTTCTCATTCGTCGGACAGGGACAGGCCGAAGAGCTCGGCAAAGTGGCCGGAGCGCTCCTGGGCGGCGGTGTCAAAGGTGGCATCCACCCGCAGGCCCAGGCCGGGGGCCAGGGCCACCAGCCCCCCCATGCGGAAATCCCCCGGCTGGAAGCTCAGCTTCCGGCCCGGGGCGGCGCGGGTGAGGGCGTCCGTCCATTCCCTGTCCTCCTCCCGCAGGCACACCTGGACCTCCTCCGTCCCGGGCAGCTTCTCCAGGGCGGCGGCCAGCAGCGCCTCCAGCCGCTTTCCGTATTCCGGCGTGCGGGTGAAGGCGGCGATGCGGGCCCGCACCAGAGCAAAGGTCTCCCGGGCCATCTCCTCCCGCCGGAGGGAGAGGGCCCGCCGGTGCTCCAGCATCCGGCGGGACACGCTCCGCCCCGCCTCGGCCTTGATGCGTGCCACCTCGCCGTGGATGTAGGCGTAGGCCTCCCGGACCACCTGGTCCTCCGCCCTGCGCAGGGCGGCCTGCCGCTGCTGCTCCGCCTCGTCCATGGCCCGCCTGCGCTCGTCCGAGGCCTCCGCCAGGATTTTGGCGGTAAAGCGGTCCAGTTTGTCTGTCATATCGGGCATGGAAAGGCCCCTCCCTTCTTCTTGTTACAGCTTGACCCCAATGGCCTCCCGAATGTAGCGGGTGATGGAGTCGGGGGCCCGACCGGCGCTGTGGCGGTCGGGAATCTCCACCACCAGGGGCCGCTGGGCGGTGAGCTTCATGGGGGCAATCAAATCCTGGCACAGGGCGGCCAGCTTCTCGGTAATGAGGAGCACCCCAATCTCCCGGTCGGCGGCGGCGGTCTCAATGGCCTGGCGCACCTGGGCGGGCTCCCGCACCACCACCCCCTCCACCCCGGCCAGCCGCAGGCCCACCTGGGTGTCGGTGGAGTCGGTAATCACAAAGTATTTCATAGCTGCCTCGCCTCTTTCCCCCATCGACGGAATCTGAATTCAAATCCGTTTTCCGGGGAATTCATTTCTCCGGAAAACACCCCGACCCGCGCCCCGGGCGCGAAGCCGGGGGTATCAAAAGCGTTGTGCCGCCAGAGCGGCGCGGCGCTTTTGTATCCAGGGGGTATGGGATACCCCCTGGAATTACACAAACAGCAGCAGCAGGGCCACGATGAGGCCGTACAGGGCCACGCCCTCCGCCAGGCCCACGAAGATGAGGGCCTTGCCGAAGGCCTTTTCATTCTCCGAAATGGCGCCCAGGGCCGCGGAGGCGGAGGAGGCCACGGCGATGCCGCCGCCGATGCCGCTCAGGCCCACGGCCAGGGCGGCGCCCACGTACTTCAGGCCCTCCGCCAGGCCGGCGCCGGCAGCGGCGGCCGCGGCGGCGGTTTCCGCGGTGCCGGCGGCGGAGGCGCTGCCGCCGATGCCCACCACGGCGGAGAGAATCAGGCAGCCGAAGAAGGCCAGCACGTTGACCCCCAGGGCCCGCTTGGCCTTCCGGCCGGTATAGCTGCGGATGCCGATGAGGAACAGGGGGGAGAGCACCGCCAGGGCGGCAAAACACAACACGATGAATTTCAGCATAATCATTGGCCTCCTTGGAATCAGTCGGTATGTCTGGTATAGTCGATCTTCCGGGGGACAAAGGGGACGCCCCCGTCGTCGTAGAAGCGGCCGAAGAGCTCGTAGAACTCCAGACGGAGCACCTGGATGCCCACCAGCAGGCCCTCAAAGCCCATGACGAAGGCGTTGCCCAGCACCAGGATGAGCACCCCCACCGGGCCCCCCACCCCGCCGGCCAGGCCGGCCAGCATGTGGACCACCAGCATCAGGCCCACGTGGGTGATGGCGTAGGCCCCGATGCGCATGAAGGACAGGGTGTTGGTCAGGTAGCTCAGCAGGGTCTCAAACAGCTCGAACAGCCCGGTGCCCAGCACCTCTCCCAGGGAGAAGTCCCGCCACTGCGCATCCCCCGCCAACAGCCGGGACAGGGGCTCCCGGAACAGCATGAGAACCAGGGGCAGGAGGAGCACCGGCAGCACATAGGCGGGCACCAGCAGGTTCACCCCGAAGGCAGTGCCCGCCAGGCCGGCAAACAGCACCCCGGCGTAGAACAGGATGCCTGCCGCGCCGTTGGGGCCGAAGAGTATCTTTTCAAAATTGTGCTGCCGCACGCCGTTGACGATGTTTACCGCCATCACCAGCAGCAGCATGAAGATGCCCAGAGCGATGGAGAGCACCAGCAGCAGCAGCACGTTGCTCACCGCGCCCAGCCCGTCCAGGGTGGTCTGTTCCATAATCTTAAAGCCGGGCAGGATGTCCTCAAACCCGAACACCGAGCCGTAGACGCAGCCGAACAGGGCCCCCGACAGGCCGCAGCAGGTGATGATGCTCCCCAGCCACATGCCCTTGACCTTGCTCAGCACCAGCCCCAGCAGGGCCAGGCACAGCCCCTGGCCCAGGTCCCCGAACATAATGCCGAAGAACAGGCAGTAGGTGACGGCCATCAGCAGGGAGGGGTCCGTTTCGTTGTAGGCCGGCAGGCCGTACATCTCCAGAAACGGCTGGAACACCCGGCCCAGGAAGGGATTTTTCAGCTTGGTGGGGGGCTTGAACCGCTCCACATCGTCGGCCACATCCACCACGCAGGAGAGCTGGTCGAAGCCCTCCATTTTCTTCCGCAGCTCCTCCAGGGCGTCCTCCGGCACCCAGCCCACCAGGTAGAAGCTGTCCCGGCTGCGGCAGGCGTACTGCCGCAGCTGGCGGCATTCGCTGTGATAGCGCAGGTAGGCGTAGTCGGACAGCAGCCGTCCCTTCTCCTGCTCCCGCAGCTGTTTCAGCTCCTCCTCCGCCTGGGCGGCCTGGGCCCGCTTCTCCGCCGCCTGGGCGGTGAGGTCGGCAATGGCCCGCTCCGCGGTGCCGTGGGGCTGTACCTCCAGATTCACCCGGGTGAAGTGGAGGGAGGAAAAGAGCATATCCACCCGGCTGCGGGCCTGCTTGGTGGTGAAGTACACCCCATATACCCGCCGGGGACCCACGCTGGTGGGGACAAAGAGGATATCCTCCTCCTGATTCAGGGTCTCCTGGAAGCTGTCATAGGTCTCCCGGGGCAGGTAGCCGTACCGGAAGCGGGCGTACTCCAGGTCCCACAGCTCGTCCAGGTCGGTGCCGATGCCCCGGAGGTACTCCAGCTGCTCCACCACGGCGGCGGCTTCCGCCCCCTGGCGCTCCAGCTCCTCCTTCCGGCGGAGCAGCGCTGTCACCTTGCCCTCCACCTCGTCAAAATAGGCCGCCAGCTCCTTCCGGGGCAGCTTCTCCGGGAAGGGGGCGTAGTCCAGCGCCACCCCCGCCTCCCGGGCCACCTCCTCCGCCCGGCGCAGCAGGGCGGCGTAGGGATTGCCGCCCTCCATGGGCAGCACTCCCTTCACCTGGCCCATCAGCCGCAGGGCGTTTTCCGGGTGGAAGGGCTGGTCGATGACGCAGGCGCTGACCACCTGATCAAACTTGTCCAGCGGCCCGGCCAGAGTGAGCAGCTTCATGGGAACCACCGACATGGCCTCATCTCCTTTTTCGTGTTCTCATACCCTCAGGCGCCCACCAGCTCCGCCAGGGACGCGTGATAGGGCACGCCGTATTTCACCGATTCGATGACGTTGACCAGCAGCATCATCTCCAGCTCCTTCAAATCCAGATAGGCCATGGCGGTGTAAATGGAGGGAGGCGCGCACAGCAGCTGGCGGCGGTTGAAGGTGTACATGGCCCGGCGGTAATACTCCTCCGCGTCCATCACCTCCACCCCTTCAAAGCAGTCCCGGTAGGGAGTCTGCTTCAGCAGGGCGAACACCTCCTCCGGTCCCGCCGCGGCGCACAGGCTCCGCAGATCCTCCGGCTTCAGCCGGTGGCGGAAGGGAAGGAGCATGGTCAGGTAATCCTCCTGGGGAATCTGGGGAAAGTAGGTTTTCAGCCGCAGAATGTGGATGAGGTTCAGCAAATCCGCCTGACCTCCCATGGCCTGGAGCAGCACCTTCCTGGTACGCCCGCCGTACTGCCGCCGGGCCAGGCCCATCATGTGGGAGAAGTAGGCGGTGCGCAGCAGGCACTCCGCCGTGGTATAGTCGGGCAGGGGCTCCCCCGGGCCGGGGCGCAGATGGAGGAGGGCCGGATAGTAGATGCTGCCCCGGGCGGCGGAGAGCAGCTGATCGTAGCTGGCGCACTCCCGCAGGGCCTTGTAGTCCACCTTCCCCAGCACCACAATGCGGGAGGCGGGGGGCATGCCCATGCCGTATTTCCCCACCTTCAGCCGCCGCAGGGCGTTGAGCAGGGCGGTGCGCTCGGCGATACGAATCCGGAAGCCCATCAGGGGCCGGTCCTCCCGGGGCACATAGTGGACCAGGCTGAGATACTCCAGCCGCAGCTCCTCCCGCAGGACCTGCTCCACCTCCACCCGGCCCACGTAGCTCCAGCTGCCGGGGACGCACTGGGACAGGGCCTGGCTCCAGCCCGGGTACTGCCGCAGGGCGTCCAGAATCTCCGCCTCGCTCTTCAGCCCGGCCAGCCGGTGGAAGTCCTCCGTCCGCAGCCGCTTGCCGTACAGGGCGTGCACCTTGGCGGACAGGGCGCCATAGCGCATCTCCTCCCCAGTCACGGCCGCTCCCCCACAATCAGGGAGAAGAGGGTGTCCGCCCAGGCCTCCCGGTTCTGCTCATAAACCGTCTCCACCCGCTTCATGGCCTGCCGCTGCTTCTCGTCCAGCCGGGCGATGGTCTCCTCCGCCCCCGCCCGCTCGGTCTGCTCCACCAGCTCCACCCGGCGGCGGGCCCGCTCCATATAGTCCGCCCGGAGGCGGTCAATCTCCCCCTCCAGACCGGCCTGAAGCTGCTCCTGCTGCCTGCGTCCCTCTTCCGCCAGCGTCTTGGCGTTGTGCTCCGCCGCCACAATCTGACGCACCATGTCCAGATACTCCATGCAGCGCCTCCTCCGGGCCGCCCTTCCAGGGCGCCGCCCCTTTGATGATACGTCATCATAGCACTTCCGCATGGGCGTTTCTACGGGAAAATAGACAAAGATATGCCGTTTTCCTCCCTCCTTTCCGTCGTCTTTATGCAAGCGGCGGCAGTTCAAAGTGCGCTATTGTAATTCTTCCCCAGGGCGTATATAATAGAGGGAAATCATGTTTTCCGTTTATTTTGCATGGAAATCATCTGGATTGGAGGTATTCGCGCTATGAAGCTGCTCCAGCTTTTGGAAAATGATTGCACCCTGACCCCTGAACAGCTTGCATCCATGGCCGATCTGTCCGTGGAGGAGGTAAAGGCCGCCGTCAAACGGTACGAGGAGGAGAAGGTTATCCTGGGCTACAAGGCCATTGTGGACTGGGACCGGACGGATCGGGAATCCGTCACCGCCCTGATCGAGGTCAAGGTCACCCCCCAGCGGGGCGAGGGCTTTGACCGGGTGGCCGAGCGCATCTATCAGTATGACGAGGTGGAGAGCGTCTATCTGATGAGCGGCGCCTACGATTTGATTGTCATTATCTCCGGCCGCACCCTGAAGGAAGTGGCCCAGTTTGTGGGGGAGCGGCTGTCCACCCTGGAGGATGTCACCGGCACCGCCACTCACTTTATCCTGCACAAGTATAAGGAGAAGCACCTCATCTTTGAAAAGCAGGAGAAGCAGGAGAAGGAGTGGATTTTCTCATGAATTACGACGAGATACTCTGCAAGCGCATCCAGGAGGTCAAGCCCTCCGGAATTCGCCGCTTTTTCGATATTCTGGAGGAGATGAAGGACGCCATTTCCCTGGGCATCGGGGAGCCCGACTTTGTCACCCCCTGGCACATCCGGGACGCGGGCATCTACTCCCTGGAAAAGGGCTTCACCAAGTACACCGGCAACGCCGGTATGGCCGAGCTGCGCCGGGAGATTGCCGCCTACCTGGACCGCCGGTTTGATTTGAGGTATGACTTCGCCCATCAGATCATCGTCACCGTGGGCGGCAGCGAGGCCATTGATCTGACCCTGCGCTGCCTGCTCAATCCCGGGGACGAGGTGATTGTCCCCGTGCCCTCCTTCGTGTGCTACGGACCCCTGGCCTCCATGGCGGGTGGTACGCCGGTATACGTGGAGCTGAAGGCGGAGAACGAGTTCCGCCTCACTCCGGAGCAGCTGCGCGCCGCCATCACCCCCCGCACCAAGGTGCTGGTGCTCCCCTTCCCCTCCAACCCCACCGGCGGCATTATGGAGCGGGCGGACCTGGAGGCCATTGCCGACGTGCTCCGGGGCACCGACATCATGGTGCTCTCTGACGAAATCTACGCCGAGCTCACCTACGGCCAGCACCACGTGTCCATGGCCAACCTGCCCGACATGTATGAGCGCACCATCGTGGTCAACGGCTTCTCCAAGAGCCACGCCATGACCGGCTGGCGGATGGGCTATGTCTGCGGCCCCGCCCCCATCGTCCAGCAGATGCGCAAGCTCCACCAGTTCGGCATCATGTCCGCCCCCACCACCAGCCAGTACGCCGCCATTGAGGCCATGCGCAACGGGGACAAGGACATTGAGCACATGCGGGACGAGTACGACGGCCGCCGCCGCTATCTGGTGGAGGGCCTGCGGCGCATCGGCCTGCCCTGCTTCGAGCCCAAGGGGGCCTTCTATGTGTTCCCCGACATCCGCGGCACCGGCCTGAGCTCCGACGATTTCTGCGAGCGGTTTTTGATGGAGGAGAAGGTGGCGGTCATCTCCGGCTCCGCCTTCGGCGCCGGCGGGGAGGGCTTTGTCCGCTGCTGCTACGCCACCTCCATGAAGGATATTGCCGAGGCACTGACCCGGCTGGACAACTTCCTGACCAACCTGAAGAAAAAGCAGGCCAGGGCGCAGGAAGGCTAAAAAAGGAGGAACGGGTATGTACATCACCTGTCTGGATATGGAGGGGGTCCTGGTCCCCGAAATCTGGATTGCCTTCTCCCAGGCCACCGGCATTCCGGAGCTGCGCCGCACCACCCGGGATGAGCCCGATTACAACAAGCTGATGCATTTCCGCCTGGACATTCTGAAGGAGCACCGCCTGGGCCTGAAGGAGATTCAGCAGGTCATCTCCACCATCGACCCCCTGCCGGGGGCCAGGGAGTTTCTGGACGAGCTGCGCTCCTTCACCCAGGTCATCATCCTCAGCGACACCTTTGAGCAGTTTGCCCAGCCCCTGATGCGCAAGCTGGGCTGGCCCACCCTGTTCTGCAACACCCTGGAGGTGGCGCCCGACGGCGCCATCACCGGCTTTCAGATGCGCTGCCCCCAGTCCAAGCTCACCACGGTGAAGGCCCTGCAATCCATCGGCTACGACACCATCGCCGCCGGAGACAGCTTCAATGACCTGGGGATGATTCAGGCCAGCAAGGCGGGCTTCCTGTTCAAGAGCACCCCCCAGATCAAGGCCGACTACCCCCAGCTGCCCGCCTATGAGGAATTCCCCGACCTGCTGGCCGCCATCCGCGGCGCCATGGACTGACAGACAGGAAGCGAGTGAGAAACATGATGCATGGCTTTTCCCAGCTCCCCTTCCGCCCCGCCGATATCCTGCTGCCCCAGAACTGCGCCTACGGCAAGTGGTCGGTGGTGGCCTGCGACCAGTACACCTCCCAGCCGGAATACTGGCAGCGGGTGGAGGAATACGTGGGCTCCGCCCCCTCCGCCCTGCGGCTCATCCTGCCGGAGAGCTGCCTGGACGGTCCCAATGTGGAGACTGATATCATGGAGGTCAACAACACCATGACCCGCTACCTGCGGGAGGAGCGGTTCCGGGCGCTGCCGGATTCCCTTGTCTATGTGGAGCGGCGGCTGGACGACGGCAGGCTCCGCCGGGGTCTGGTGGGCATGGTGGATTTGGAGCAGTACGACTATGAGCCCGGCTCCTCCGCCGCCATCCGGGCCACCGAGGGTACCGTCATGGCCCGTATCCCGCCCCGGGTGGCGGTGCGGAAAAACGCCCCTCTGGAGCTGCCCCACGCCATGCTGCTGGCCGACGACCCGGACAAAACCGTGATTGAGCCCCTGGCCGCCCGGACGGCGGAGATGGAGCTGGTGTACGACTTTGATCTGATGGAGCGGGGAGGGCACATCACCGGCTGGCGGCTGGACGGGGCGAGCATGGAGCACGTCGCCGCCGCCCTGTCCGCCCTGGCCGACCCCGCCGCCTTCCGGAAGAAATATGGGGCGGACAGCGGGGCTGTGATGCTCTTCGCCGTGGGGGACGGCAACCACTCCCTGGCCACCGCCAAGGAGTGCTATGAGCGGCAGAAGCGGCTTACTCCCCGGGATAAATGGGACAGCCTGCCCGCCCGGTTCGCCCTGTGCGAGCTGGTGAACCTCCACGACCCCTCCCTGGAATTTGAGGCCATCCACCGGGTGCTCTTCGGGGTGGATACGGCGGATGTGACGGCCAGCCTGTGCGCCGCCTTCCCCGGCGCCCATCCGGGGGAGGGGGCGGGCCACGTGCTCCGCTACGTCCACGCCGGCGGAGCGGGCGCCATCACCATCCCCCACCCCGCCAGCCAGCTGGCGGTGGGCACCCTCCAGGGCTTCCTGGACGGATATGTCAAGGCCCGGGGCGTGCGCATGGATTACATCCACGGGGAGGACGTGGCCCGGCAGCTGGCCCGGCAGCCGGGCAACCTGGCCTTTCTCCTTCCCGCCATGGGGAAGGATCAGCTCTTCCCCACCGTCATCCGGGACGGAGTGCTCCCCCGGAAAACCTTCTCCATGGGCCACGCCCATGACAAGCGCTTCTATCTGGAGGCGCGGAAGATTCGATAAAAGGAGGCTCCGCCATGGCAGCCACCGAGGTTTTTGCCTGCGCCAAGCTGAATCTCTCCCTGGACGTGCTGGACAAGCGGCCGGACGGCTATCACAACATGCGGATGGTGATGCAGACCGTCACCCTCCGGGACAGGCTCACCCTCACCACCGGCACGGGCCGCGGCCTGGAGATGGCGAGCAATCTGGGCTTTCTCCCCGCCGACGAGCACAATCTGGCCGCCGCCGCCGCCCTGGCCCTGTGCCGGGAGACGGGGACCGACCCCGGCGGGCTGGCCATCCGTCTGGACAAGACCATCCCGGTGTGCGCCGGCATGGCCGGGGGCAGCGCCGACGCCGCCGCCGTGCTCCGGGGACTGAACCAGCTGCTGAACCTGGGGCTTTCCCGGCAGCGGCTGGAAGAAATCGGCGCCCTGGTGGGCTCCGACGTGCCCTACTGCGTGGCCGGGGGCACCGCCCTGGCGGAGGGCAGGGGGGAGATACTCACCCCCCTGCCGCCCCTGCCTCACTGTCAGGTGGTGCTGTGCAAGCCCGCCTTCTCCGTGTCCACCCCGGAGCTGTTCCGCGCCCTGGACGGCTGCCGCATCCTCCGCCGGCCGGACACCGCCGGGCTGATGGACGCCCTGGCGGGGGCGGATTTGCCGGAGGTGGCCCGGCGGATGTACAACGTCTTTGAGGACGTGCTCCCCCGCCGGCGGTACCAGGAGATTGCCGCCATCAAAAACACCCTCATCCAGCACGGAGCCCTGGGGGCCTCCATGAGCGGCACCGGTCCCACCGTGTTCGGCCTGTTCCCCGGCCGGGCGGAGGCGGAGGCGGCCTATGCCGCCCTGGAGCCGCTGTACCGGGAAACTTTTTTGGTGGAGGCGGCAGGTGCCTGCTGAAAAAAGGTATAAAATCCAATCTCACCGTCCAGAATGGAGGCAAATCCATTTTGGACGGTGATTGTTACATGAAGCGTGTTTTTCAGACACATACCCTCCGCCGGTGGGATCTGGCCCTGCTGCTGGGCCTGGCCCTGGCCGCCCTGCTGGGCGGCTGGCTGGACCGCGGCCAGGCCGCCCTGGCGGAGCAGGTTATCCGCCTCCACGTGCTGGCCAATTCCGACTCCCAGGCAGACCAAGCCCTGAAACTGGCGGTGCGGGACCGGGTGCTGGCGGAGGCGGAGGCCTTCCTCCCCGCCGGCGGGGACCGGGCGGAGGCCCTGGCCGCCCTGGGGAGCCATCTGGAGGAGTTGGCCGCCGCCGGGGCGGAGGCGGTGGGAGAAGCGGGCTATGCTTACCCGGTCACCGTCTCCCTGGAGGAGGACTGCTGGTTCCCCACCAAGGAATATCAGGACTTCGCGCTCCCCGCCGGGTCATACACCGCCCTTCGGGTGGTGATCGGCGACGGCGGCGGGCAGAACTGGTGGTGCGTGGTCTTTCCCCCCCTGTGCCTGGGCTCGGTGAGCGAGAGTGCCGCCCAGACCGCCCTCAGCGCCGGACTGAGCGAGGACCAGGTGGCCCTCATCACCGGGGAGGAGGAGGGCTATGTGGTAAAATTCCGGGCCATGGAGTGGTGGGAGAGCTTCCAGCATTGGCTGTCGGAGTGATAAAAAAGCGGAGCGTGCCGTGCACGCTCCGCTTTTCCGTTATCCGATGCCCTTGTAGCAGATGCTCAGCACCCACACCGCCGCGGCCACCAGCACATAGGCCCGGGCCGTCACATCAAAGGCCCGGCCGGGCCGCTTTCCCCCCAGGGCCAGCTCGTCCTTCACCGCCCCGGGTCCCAGCACAAAGTAGAGGCACACCGCCACCAGCAGGGCGCCGAAGGGGGAGACATAGATGGTGATGAAATCCATCCAGCTCCCCATGCCCGCCAGGGATTCCACAAACAGCCCCGCCCCAAAGGTCACCGCCCCCACCAGGGCCAGGGACAGGCTCCGGGACAGCCGGGCGGTGGAGCCGAGGGCCTCGCCGCAGGCCTCCAGCATATTCATCAGGGAGGTGATTCCGGCAAAGGCCACCGACAGGAAGAAAAAGAAGGCGAAAAGCTGTCCGCCGGGCATCTGGGCAAACACCTGGGGCAGGGTGACAAACATGAGAGCCGGTCCGCTGGTAGGATCAATTCCGAAGGCAAACACCGCCGGAATAATGGCAAAGCCCGCCAGCAGCGCCGCCAGGGTGTCCAGCACCGCCGTCATCCCCGCGTGGCGGAGGATGCTTTCGCTTTTCTTCATATAGCTGCCGTAGATGAGCATGCCCGCTCCGTTGATGGACAGGGAGAAGAAGGCCTGGCCCATGGCCATCACCCAGGTCTCCCCCTCCAGCAGCCGGGAAAAGTCGGGCTGGAGCAGATAGCGGTAGCCCTCCGCCGCCCCGGGGAGAAAGGCCACCCGGACGGCAATCACCAGAAAGAGCAGAAAAAAGGCGGGCATCATCACCTTGCTCAGCTTCTCAATGCCGCCCGATACCCCCAGCACCAGGATGATCACCGTCACCGCCACCGCCGCCAGGTGCCAGGGGATGGAGCCGAAGTCCACCGCCAGGGCCCCGAAAAAGCCCTGGGCGTCCCCGTTCAGAATGGCGCCGGTGGCCGCCCCGGCGGTGTACCGCAGCACCCAGCCCACCACCACCGAGTAGCCGATGGCGATGCCCAGCACTCCCAGCAGGGGGATGACCCCCAGCACCCTGCCGCCCCGCTTTCCCTTTCTGCGCAGCACATAGTCCAGGGCGCCCATGGCGCCGGTGCCGGTGAGGCGGCCCAGGGCGAACTCCCCGGAAAGGCCCACATAGCTGAACAGGGCCACGAAGAAAAAGTAGGGGATGAGAAAGGCCCCGCCCCCGTACTGTCCGATGCGGTAGGGAAACAGCCAGATGTTCCCCATGCCCACGGCGGAGCCCACCGCCGCCAGGACAAAGCCCAGGGAGCTGGTAAACTTGCCGCCCGTCTTATGTTCTTCCATCCGTATCCTCCTCGTTGAGCTGGACATAGTGGAGGTGATCCTCCCACCGGCCGTTGATCTTCAGGTAATGCCGGGACAGGCCCTCCTCCGCATAGCCCGCCTTTTCCGCCGCCCGGCGGGAGGCCAGGTTCCAGGGCATGATATTGGCCTCCACCCGGTGGAGCCCCAGCACCCGAAAGCCCCAGTCCGTCACCGCGGCGATGGCCTCGCTGCCATAGCCCCGCCCCCACAGGGCGGCGTCTGTCTTATAGGAGAGGAAGCAGGATTGAAAGGCGCCCCGGACGATTTCGTTGAGCCCCACCAGGCCCACCACCTTTCCCGGATGCCGGGGCTGAACCAGCAGAAAGCGGAAGCTCCGTCCCGCCTCCGCCCGCTTCAGGTCCTCCGCCAGCCGGTCCGCCTGCCCCGCCGGGGTAAAGAATTCCTCCGGCTGTACCGGGTCAAAGGGGGCGAAGGCGGCCCGGTTGCGGCGGAAAAAGGCGGCGGCGGCCGCCGCCAGGTCCGGATTGGCCGCCAGATAGTACAGCCGGGCCGAGCGAAACACATATGGCGTCATGGTCCTTCCCTCCTTGAAAACCAGCTTTTCGATTATATCACAGTTCTCCGTTCTTTGCACCCCTTTCTGTCCCGGTCGGATTTCGCCGGATTGGGGGAAAGGGACGGGGATTTAGGGGGTTGACAGCCCTGGAAGGGGCGCGCTATACTGACCAAAGCAGGGGCAACTCTGCTTATTTTGCTATACCCATTTTTCCGGATGTCCGAGGTCCGGATGGAGCGAGAAGGAAGGGACCATGCCCATGGTGGAAGTACATAAGCGCGGCGCCCGGCGTCCTCCCCTGCTGTGGGCGATTCTCGCCCTGTGCGCGGTGGCGGCGGTGATTCTGCTGGCCGTTCTGCTCCCCCGCGGCTCCGCCCCCGGGGCGAACGCCTCCCCCGCGCCCAACAGCTCTGACTCCCCCGCCCCGGCGGAGGACACCCAGCCCCCGGAAATCCTGGGCACCCGGGATTTGACGGTGGCGGTGGGGGAGAGCCTGAGCTACCGCACCGGAGTCTCGGTCACCGACGATGTGGATGAGACCGTCCAGCTCCAGGTGGACGCCAGCGGGGTCAACCTGTCGGTGCCCGGGGAATACCAGGCCGTCTACTGGGCGGAGGACGCCGCCGGCAACCGGACGGAGGTGCCCATCACCGTGACGGTAGTGGAGACCGTCACGGTGGACGACGAGGACACCGGCGAAACCGAGGACGTGGTGGAGGCCGGGAACACGGAAATTACCCTGGACACCGTCAACGCCCTGGCCGACGACATTCTGGCCGACATCACCAGCGCCGGCATGAGCCAGCGGGAAAAGGCCCTGGCCATCTACAATTATGTCCACAACAACATCAAATACGTGGGCACCTCCGATAAGTCCAGCTGGCTGGTGGGGGCCTATGTGGGCTTTACCCGCCGCAGCGGGGACTGCTACAACTACTTCGCCTGCTCCAAGGCCCTGCTCACCCGGGCGGGTATCCCAAATGTGGATCTGACCCGGGTGGGGGGCAACTCCCGGCACTACTGGCAGCTGGTGGACGTGGGAAGCGGCTATTATCACTTTGACGCCTGCCCCCACCCCAACAGCTACCCCCTGTACTCCTTCCTGCTCACCGAGGCGGAGGTGCAGGCCTACACCCAGCAGTGCAGCGGCATCCGCAAAAACTACTACGTCTATGACTATGACGCCTGCCCGGTGGAGGTGGTGCAGGGCACCGCTCCGGTGACCCCCACGCCCAGGCCCACCCCTGTACCGGAGACCACGCCCACCCCGGTGCCGGAGCCCACGCCCACCGTGACGCCCCCGCCGCAGGTTTCTCCCACGGCCACGGCTTCGCCGGAGGTCTCCCCCACACAGGCCCCCGCCCCGGAGACCTCCCCCCAGGCCACCCCCTCCCCCGGCGCCGCCGAGTCTCCGGAGGCCAGCTCCTCCGCCGCCCCCTCCGGCAGTCCGGCCCCGGCGGACAGTCCCGGCCCCGCCCCCACCCCGCCGGCGGAGACCGGCACATCTGAAAGCCCGGCCCAGTCGCCGGAGAATCCGGAGGAATCCGCAAGTGCAGCGTAATGTATTGGAATATCTGGAGGCTACCGCCCCCCGGCTGCCGGACAAGGTGGCCTTCAGCAACGGCGCCGACAGCCTCACCTTCTCCCAGCTCTCCCGGGCGGCCCGGGGCATCGGCACCTGGCTGGCCGGTCAGGGCCTGCGCCAGGAGCCGGTGGTGGTGTTTATGGAGAAGCATCCCCGCTCCATCGCCGCCTTCTTTGGGGTGGTGTACGCCGGGTGCTTTTATGTGCCCATTGACGAGGAGATGCCCCCCTACCGGGTGGAGCTCATCTTCCAGACCCTGCGCCCCCGGGCGGTGCTGTGCGACGGAAAGACCCGCCCCCAGGCGGAGGCTCTGGGCTATCAGGGCATTTTGTGCGATTATGAGGACGCGGCGGCGGCGGAGCCCGACGGCCCGCTGCTGGAGCGCATCCGGGCCGGGCAGCTGGACACCGACCCACTGTACATCGTATTCACCTCCGGCTCCACCGGGGTGCCCAAGGGGGTGGTGGCCTGCCACCGCTCGGTCATCGACTACATTGAGCAGCTCTCCGCCACCCTGGGCTTTTCAGAGAAGACGGTGTTCGGCAACCAGACTCCCCTGTACTTTGACGCCTGTCTGAAGGAGCTGTATCCCACCCTGAAATTCGGGGCCACCACCTACCTGATTCCCAAGAGCCTGTTCCTCTTTCCCATCAAGCTGGTGGAATACCTCAACGCCCACAAAATCAACACCGTGTGCTGGGTGGTGTCCGCCCTCACCATGATTTCCGGGCTGCGGGTGCTGGAGAAGCATGTGCCGGAGTACCTTCACACCATCGCCTTCGGCAGCGAGGTGTTCCCCATCCGGCAGTTCCAGCTGTGGCGGGCCGCCCTGCCCCACGCCAGATTTACCAATCTGTACGGCCCCACCGAGGCCACGGGGATGAGCTGCTACTACCACGTGGAGCGGGAATTCGGCCCCGACGAGGTCATCCCCATCGGACAGCCCTTCCCCAACACCGGCATCCTGCTGCTCACCGAGGACAACCGGCAGGCCGCCCCCGGGGAGCTGGGGGAGATCTGCATCAAGGGCACCTGCCTCACCCTGGGCTACTACCGGATGCGGTCAAAGACGGCGGAGTGCTTTGTGCAGAACCCCCTGAACGACGCCTACCCCGAGCTCATCTACCGCACCGGCGATTTGGGCCGGTACAACGAGCGGGGGGAGCTGGTGTTCGTCTCCCGGAAGGATTTTCAGATCAAGCACATGGGCCACCGCATTGAATTGCAGGAGATTGAGGTGGTGGCCGCCATGCATCCCGAAATCGCCCAGGCCTGCGCGGTGTACGACGGGAAGCGGGACAAAATCCTGCTCTACTACACCGGCACGGCGGAGAGCGCCGGCCTCTCCGCCTTCCTGAAGGAGAAGCTGCCCCGGTACATGCTCCCCAACAAGATGGAGCGGCTGGAGCGCCTGCCCCTCACCCCCAATGGAAAGATTGACCGAAAGGCACTGTCTGCAAACCAAGAACAATAAAGGAGAATTACATCATGGAAGAACTGCTGGACATTCTGAAGGAGCTTCACCCCGACGTGGACTTCGAGCACTGCACCACCCTCATCGACGACAAGATTCTGGACTCCATCGACATCGTCTCCCTGGTGGCGGAGATCAACGACGCCTTTGACGTGGCGGTGCCCGCCGAGGAGATTGTGCCCGAGAACTTCAACTCCGCCCAGGCCTTGTGGGAGATGATCCAGCGGCTGGATGAGGCGTAAGCCGGCCCCATGAGTTTTGCATCCGCACAGTTTCTGTGCTTTTTCGCGGTGCTCTTTGTCCTGTACTACCTCATCCCCAGGCGGCACCAGTGGAAGCTGCTGCTGGCCGGCAGCCTGTTCTTCTACTTCTTCGCCGGGTGGTACTGCCTCATCTACATCGGCGTCACGGCGGTGACCACCTGGCTGGCGGCCCAGAAGGTGGGCCGGCTCCAGCAGGAGCAGGACGCCTGGCTCAAGGCGCACCGGGACCAGATGGACAAGGAGCAGCGCAAGGCCTATAAGGCCGCCGGGAAAAAGGTCCGCTGGCGGTGGACCCTGGCCTGCCTGCTGCTGAACTTCGGCATTCTGGCGGTGGTGAAGTACACCGACTTTGTGCTGGGCAACGTCAACGGCGTGCTGGCTGCCGCCGGCTCCGCCGCCCGGCTGCCCATGGCCGATCTGGTGCTGCCCATGGGCGTCTCCTTCTATACCTTCCAGTCCATGGGCTACCTTATCGACGTGTACTGGGGCAAGTATCCCCCGGAGCGCAGCCTGGGGAAATTCGCCCTCTTCGTCACCTTCTTCCCCCAGCTCATCCAGGGCCCCATCAGCCGCTTCTCCGACCTGAGCCGGAGCCTGTATGCCGAGCACCGCTGGGACTCCCGGCAGATTGCCATGGGGGGCATGCGGGTGGTGTGGGGCTTTGCCAAGAAGCTCATTGTGGCCGACCGGCTGGCCATCCCCCTGCGGGAGCTGGTGTCCGCCCCCGAGCAATACACCGGGATATATGTGCTGGCGGTGATGTTCCTCTACGCCGTGCAGCTGTACGCCGACTTTACCGGCGGCATCGACATTACCATCGGCGTATCCCAGATGCTGGGCGTCCAGGTCACCGAGAACTTTGAGCGGCCCTTCTTCTCCAAGAACATCGCCGAGTACTGGCGGCGCTGGCACATCACCATGGGCACCTGGTTCAGGGACTACGTGTTCTACCCCCTGTCGGTGAGCAAGGGCGTATTAAAGCTCCACCAGAAGGCCAGAGCCAAGCTGGGGGAGCCGGGCAAGCGGGTGTCGGTGTACCTGTGCACCATGCTGCTGTGGTTCGTCACCGGCGTGTGGCACGGGGCCAGCTGGAACTTCATCGTCTGGGGCCTGCTCAACGGGGTGGTCATCCTGGTCTCCCAGGAGTGCGAGCCCCTGTACGCCAAATTTCACGGGCGCTTCCCCGGCCTGAAGGGCAGCTTCGGCTACCGGCTGTTTGAGGTGGGCCGCACCTTTGTGCTGATGAGCTCCATCCGGGTGCTGGACGTGTACCGGGACGTGCCCCTCACCTTCAAGCAGGTGGGCACCATCTTCACCTCCTTCCGGCCCTCGGTGCTGTGGAACGGCTCCTTCCTGGAGCTGGGCATCACCGGGGCGGACTGGATGGTGGCCTTTTTCGGCACCCTGGCCATGCTGGCCTGCTCCCTGCTGGGCCGGAAGGAGCCCATGCGGGAGCAGCTGGTCCGCCGCAATCCCAACCTGGCCTGGGGCGGCTGCGCGGCGCTGGTGGTATGCATGGTCATCTTCGGCATCTACGGCATCGGCTTTGACGCCACCCAGTTCATCTACAACCAATTCTGAGGAGGCCGGAGATGAAAAAGAAGCTGATTTTCACCGGCATCCTCTGGTGCGTCATCCTGGCGGCGGCCCTGTGGCTGCTCAACGCCCTGTTCATGCCCAAGTACATGAGCGAGATTCCCGAGGGGGCCCTCATCGCCGAGTATTACAACGAGACCGCCGGCCACGACGTGGTGTTTATCGGGGACTGCGAGGTGTATGAGAACTTCTCCCCCGACGTATTGTGGCGGGAGTACGGCATCACCAGCTACATCCGGGGCTCGGCCCAGCAGCTCATCTGGCAGTCCTACTACCTGATGGAGGAGACCCTGAAATACGAAACCCCCAAGGTGATGGTGTTCAACGTGCTGAGCATGCAGTACGGCGAGCCCCAGAGCGAGGCCTACAACCGCCTGAACCTGGACGGGATGCGCCTCTCCCCCCAGAAGCTGGCGGCGGTGAACGCCTCCATGACCGAGGAGGAGAGCCTGCTCTCCTACCTCTTCCCCCTGCTGCGCTACCACTCCCGCTGGAACGAGCTCACCGGGGAGGACGTGGAGTACCTGTTCCACCGGGACCAGGTATCGGACAGCGGCTATCTGATGAATGTGGAGGTCCGCCCGGCGGAGAACGTGCCCGAGGGCAAGCCCCTGGCGGACTACCAGTTTGCCGATATCTGCTACGAGTATCTGGACAAAATGGCGGAGCTGTGTGAATCCCACGGGGTGGAGCTGGTGCTGGTGAAGGCCCCCAGCCTGTACCCCTACTGGTACGACGAGTGGGAGGCGCAGATGGAGGACTACGCCGCCGCCCGCGGCCTGCAATATGTCAATTGTCTGGAGATTGTGGACGAGGCGGGGCTGGACTTCCGCACCGACACCTACGACCACGGCCTGCACCTGAATCTGTACGGGGCGGAGAAACTGGCCCGCTGGTTCGGGGCCTGGCTCACCCAGCACTGTCCCCAGGTGGAGGACCGCCGGGGACAGGAGCCCTACGAGACCATCTGGGCGGAGAAAAGTGAGACCTACGCCCAGAGAAAGACTGCGCTGGAGGCGGCCTGGGCCGCCGAACAAAAGGAGGATACCCCACAATGAACAAGAAACTGCTTGCCCTGGCCCTGGCTGCGGGCCTGACCCTGTCTCTCACCGCCTGCTCCGGCGGCAGCGACACCCCCGCCGGCGGCGGGAGCGCCGCCCCCCTGGACAGCGCCCAGACCGGCGGGGAGCGCACCGCCTATACCTTCTCCGTCAACGGAAACACCGTGGCGGTCAACGACAACATGGCCGACGTGCTGGCCGTTCTGGGGGAGGAGCAGAGCTACTTTGAGGCGGAGTCCTGCGCCTTCGAGGGGCTGGACAAGACCTACACCTATCCCGGCTTCGTCATCACCACCCGTCCCGAGGGAGAGGAGGATTATGTCAACTCCATCCGCCTCACCGACGACACCGTCTCCACCGGGGAGGGGGTGTACATCGGCAGCGCCGAGGCCGATGTCACCGCCGCCTACGGCGAGAGCGAAAGCGGCACCGAGGGCATGCTGAGCTATACCGCCGGGGATGTGACCCTCAGCTTCATTTTGGAGGACGGGGTGGTCACCTCCATCGAGTATCTCCCCGCGTAAAGCGGGGTTGACCTGCCCGCCGGTTTCCGGTACAATAGAATCACAAAACAGAGGGAGCCGTCCATTCGTGGGCGGCTCCGCCATTGCCAAGGGAGAACAGAGAAACATTATGCTGAACCGAGAGGAAGAACTGCGCTTCTGCAAGGCCCGCCGGGCGGCCATCGAGCTGGATTTCCAGAATCTGAACCGGGAGCAGCGCCGGGCGGTGCTGGCCACGGAGGGGCCCCTGCTGCTGCTGGCCGGGGCGGGCAGCGGCAAGACCACGGTGCTCATCCACCGCATCGCCAACCTGATGAAGTACGGCCGGGGCTCCGATTTTGACGAGGCCCCCGACTGGGTGACCCCGGCCGATTTGGCCTTTCTGGAGGACTATGTCTCCCACCCGGACCCGGCCAGGAAAGCGGAGCAGGAGCGGCTGTGCGCCAAGGACCCGGCGGTGCCCTGGTCCATCATCGCCATCACCTTCACCAACAAGGCCGCCGGGGAGCTGAAGGAGCGACTGGAGCGGCTGCTGGGGCCCGCCGCCAACGACATCTGGGCCTCCACCTTCCACTCCGCCTGCGTGCGCATCCTGCGGAGGGACATTGAGCGGCTGGGCTTCTCCTCCTCCTTCACCATCTACGACACCGCCGACTCCGAGCGGGTGGTCAAGGACATTGTGAAGGACTTCAACCTGGACGACAAGACCTTTTCCGCCCGCTCGGTGCTGGGGTACGTCTCCCGGGCCAAGGACGCCATGCTCTCCGGGGCGGACTACCTGGCCCAGTGTGAGAAGGCCGGGGATTTCCGTCTGGTGAAGATTGCCAAGATCTATGTGGAGTACGAGCGGCGGCTGAAGGAAGCCAACGCCCTGGACTTTGACGACATCATCCTGGACACCGTCCGCCTGCTCCAGCAGTACCAGGACGTGCGGGACTACTACCAGCGGAAATTCCGGTACGTGCTCATCGACGAGTATCAGGATACCAACCACCTGCAGTATCTGCTGGCCTCCACCCTGGCGGGAGGCTATGAGAACATCTGCGTGGTGGGGGACGATGACCAGTCCATCTACCGCTTCCGGGGGGCCACCATTGAGAACATTCTCTCCTTTGAAAGCCAGTACAAGGGGGCCCGGGTCATCCGGCTGGAGCAGAACTACCGCTCCACCAGGAACATTCTGGAGGCCTCCAACGCCGTCATCCGCAACAACGAGGGCCGCAAGGGCAAGGAGCTGTGGACCGAACACGGCGTGGGAGACAAGGTACAGTGCTATACCGCCATGAACGAGCATGAGGAGGCCCAGTACGTGGCCGCCCAGATTCTGGCCGACTACTCCGCCGGCCGGACGTGGAAGGACCACGCGGTGCTCTACCGCATGAACGCCCAGTCCAACCAGCTGGAGCAGGCCTTCAAGCGCAACGGCGTGCCCTACCGCATCATCGGGGGCATCCGCTTCTTCGACCGGGCGGAGGTCAAGGACATGCTCTCCTACCTGTGTGTGGTCAACAATCCCGGGGACGATCTGCGGCTGAGCCGGATCATCAACAATCCCCCCCGGGGCATCGGCCCCTCCACCGTGGAGCGGGCCCAGGCCATCGCCCGGCAGGAGGGTCTCTCCCTGTGGGAGGTGGTGAGCCGCCCCCGGAACTGGCCGGAGCTCCAGAAGGCCGCCCCCAAGCTGGGGCAGTTTGCCGAGCTGATTGCGGATTTGCAGAAGCTGTCCCGGGAGCTGTCCCTCCCCGACTTCTACGAGGAGGTCATGGCCCGCACCGGCTACGCCGTCATGCTGGAGCAGAAGCACACCATCGAGGACCGCACCCGGCTGGAGAACGTGCGGGAGCTGCTCTCCTCCATCCAGAGCTACCTGGACAACGCCCCGGAGAACCCCTCCCTGGCGGGCTTTTTGGATGAAATCGCCCTGTATACCGACCTTGACAGCCACGACGCCAGCGAGGACTGCGTGGTGATGATGACCATGCACTCGGCCAAGGGCCTGGAGTTTCCGGTGGTCTTTGTGGTGGGCGTGGAGGAGGGCATCTTCCCCGGCATCCGGGCCATCGGGGAGCCGGAGGAGATGGAGGAGGAGCGGCGGCTGTGCTACGTGGCCATGACCCGGGCCAAGGAGAAGCTGCACATGACCTGCGCCTCCCAGCGGATGCTCTTCGGCCGCACCAACTCCAACCGTCCCTCCCGCTTCCTCAGCGAAATTCCGCCGGAGTACGTGGAAAAATCCGGCCGTCTGCCCTATGGGGAGCGGCCCGCCGGGGAGGAGCGGCCCCAGCGTCCCCGGCCGCCCCGCCGGACCTTTGACCGGGGCTACTCCATGGGAACCCCTTCCCCCTCCGGTCCCTCCGCCCCCGCCCCCGACTGGAAGAGTCCCGGCGCGGGCGCGGGTCCTGCCCCCTCCGCCCCCGGCTTCCGGGCGGGAGAACAGATAATCCACAAGGCCTTCGGCAAGGGGCTGATTACCAAGCTCACCCCCATGGGAGGCGACGCCCTGGTGGAGATTGCCTTCGACACCGTGGGCACCAAAAAGCTGATGCTGAAATCCGCCGCCCAGTATATGAAAAAGGCCGAATAAAAAGGGACGGGCAGCGCCCGTCCCTACAAAAGCTCCGTAAAGGAGCGGATATACCGGTGGCAGAAGGCCCTCATCTCCGCCTCATGGCGGGCGTAAAATGGGTCATATACCCCCACCACCGTCAGCCCCGCCTCCCTGGCGGTGCGGCACACCCCGGGGGAATCCTCATAGAGGGTGCAGGCCTCCGGCCGCTCCCCCAGCCGCGCCAGGGCCAGGGAAAAGGCCCTGGGGTCCCGCTTTTCCACCCCCAGTTCCTGGACGTAGAGCACCTGCTCAAAGTCCCCCGTCAGGCCCAGCCGCTCCATGGCCGCCCGGCAGAATTCCGGCACGCAGGCGGTGAACAGTGCCATCCGCTCTCCCGCCCGCCGGCACCTGTCCAGATAGGGGCGTACCCCCGGCTTCAGCCCCACCTGGTGGGCGTAGGCCGCCCGGCCCAGCTCGGTCCACTCGGCCATGATGGCCTCCGGGCTCTCCGCCAGGTGATAGTAGTCCTTGGTAAACCGGGCGGCGATGGGGAAAATGGAGTGGCCCACCGTCTCGCTGTACTCCCGGGTGGCCTCCAGGCCCCGGCGGGCCAGGAAGGTGTTGTCCACCTCCACCCACACCCCGTTGGAGTCCACCAGGGTGCCGTCAAAGTCAAACAATTTCACAGATAAAACCTCCAGGGGAAGGAAACCGCTTCCTCCGCGTAGTCGATGCCGATGCGCGTCCCGGTGTGAAAGGCCGGCCGCGGCGCGCCGTCATCCAGGAGGAAGAGCTCCTCCCCCGTCAAATCCAGCCCGTTTTGGGCCCTTGTCAGGCCCAGGGCCATGCACACCTTTCCCGGCCCGTCCAAAAAATGCTTTTTCTGATAGGAGGTGAGCTGCTCCGGCTTCTTCCCAAATCTGCGCCGGGCCATTTCCGCCGTCCCTTCCACCGGCTCCAGGCCCCGCAGAAGCACCGCGGCGGGCTCTCCCTCCCCCTCGGTGACAAAGTTGAGGCAGTGATAGATTCCGTAGATGAGGTACAGGTAGGCGGTGCCCGGCGGAGCAAACAGGGTCTCCGTCCGGGGGGTGCGCTTGTAGCCGTAGGCATGGCAGGCCTTGTCCATCCGCCCCACGTAGGCCTCGGTCTCGGTGACGCGCCCGGCCAGGGTCATCCCGTCCAGCCGGCGCACCAGCACCTTCCCCAGCAGATCCCGGGCAACCTCCACGGTGTCCCGGTCAAAGAAGTCCCGGCCCAGCTTCCCCACAGTCTCGGCCCCCTTTCGCAGATGTCATTTTATCTTACCATAGCCAAAGGAGAGGTACAACCATGAGCCAACAAAAAGAAACCTCCGGCCTGGCCAAATTTGCCACCCCGCTGATTGTCCTTGCCACCATCATCTGGGGCAGCTCCTTCGTGGTGATGAAGAACAGCGTGGATGTGCTGCCCACCTTCTGGCTGCTGGCCATCCGGTTCAGCGCCTCCGCCATTGTGCTGGCCCTCGTGTTCCTGCCCCGGTGGAAGGTGTGCGACCGGCACTATCTCATCGGCGGCACCGTCATGGGCTTCTGCCTGTTTGTGGCCTACGCCTTCCAGACCTTCGGCCTGGCGGGCACCACGCCGGGCAAGAACGCCTTCCTGACGGCGGTGTACTGCGTCATCGTCCCCTTCCTCTATTGGGCCATTGCCAGGCGCCGGCCGGATAAATTCAACCTCATCGCCGCGGTGCTGTGCATTGTGGGCATCGGACTGGTGTCGGTCACCGGCAAGAACGCCTCCGCCTTCAACCTGGGAGACGTGCTCACCCTCATCGGCGGCTTCTTCTTCGCCTGCCACATCGTGGCGGTGGCCAAGTACTCCGAGGGGCGGGATATCTTCATCCTCACCACCCTTCAGTTTGCCTCCTTCGCTGTCTTTTCCTGGATCGGCGTGGTTGTGACCCAGACCGCCATCGCTCCGGAGGTGTTTGACAAAAGCCTGATTTTCGGCCTGGCCTACCTGGTTATCTTCGCCTCCTGCGGCGCCCTGCTCTTCCAGAACATCGGCCAAAAATACACCGCCCCCGCCACCGCCGCCGTCCTTCTCTCCCTGGAGGCTCCCTTCGGCGTGGTCTTTTCCATCCTGCTGGCCGACGAACGCCCCACCCCTCTCATGTTCCTGGGCTTTGCCCTCATCTTCCTGGCGGTGGTGTGCTCCGAGACCAAGTTCTCCTTCCTCCGGAAAAAAGGGGTTGACAAAGGCTGAGCAGGTGCGTATAATTCACTACAACAGCTCCATAAAGGAAACCAGTGAGGAAGAGAAGTACCCGGCTGACCCGATGCATAGAGAGTCCTGGATGGTGGAATCAGGGCGTGAGGGGACCGGCGAATGGACTTCCGAGGGCGGCTTGAACGGGCAACCAAGTAGATGCCGACGGGACCCCACCCGTTATCCATCGGGCACGCATGATGGTGCGTGAAGCGAGCGGACGTCTCACGACGTCAATTTGGGTGGTATCGCAGAAGTGTAACGCTTTTGTCCCATATCTGGGGCAAAAGCGTTTTTTATCATCTGCACCATCTGCCGCCTAAATTTATGTTATGGAGGAACTACCATGAAAAAGCTGCACAACATCCTGTCTCTCACCGCCGCCGCCGCGCTGGCCCTCTCCCTCACCGCCTGCTCCGGCGGTACCCAGGGCGCCGCCCAGACCCCCGCCGCCAACTCCGGCACCCCCGCCGCCTCCGGCGACGGCGCCGCCTACAAGGTTGCCGTCATCAAGCAGATGGACCACGCCTCCCTGGATGAGATCGCCAATGCCATCACCGCCCGGCTGGATGAGATTGCCGCCGAGAACGGAGTCACCATTACCTACGATGTCACCTCCGGCCAGGGGGACCAGAGCGTGCTGCGCCAGCTGGCCGACCAGGCCATTGCCGACGGGGTGGACGCCATCATCCCCATCGCCACCACCGCCGCCCAGGTGGCCGCCGTCTCTGCCGAGGAGAGTCAGACCCCGGTGGTTTTTGCCGCCATCTCCGACCCCGCCGCCGCCCAGCTCACCGGCATTGACTACGTCACCGGCACCAGCGACGCCCTGGACACCAGCCTGATTCTGGACATGATCTTTGCCCAGAACCCCAATGCCTCCAAGATCGGCCTGCTCTACTCCCTGTCCGAGGCCAACTCCGCCACCCCCATCGCCGACGCCAAGGCCTACCTGGAGGAGAAGGGCGTGAGCTATGTGGAGGCCACCGCCAACACCAATGACGAGGTCATCGCCGCCGCCAGCTCCCTCATTGCCGACGGGGTGGACGCCATCTTCACCCCCACCGACAATATCATCATGGCCGCCGAGCTGGCCATCTACGAGGATCTGATTGCCGCCGGCATCCCCCACTACACCGGGGCCGACTCCTTCGTCCGCAACGGCGCCTACGCCACCTGCGGCGTCAACTACACCGATTTGGGCGCCCAGACCGCCGACCTGGCCTATGACGCCATCACCAACGGCATGGACGCCATGGAGGACTTCTATCAGGTGGCCGGCGGCATCATCACCGTCAACACCGAGACCGCCCAGAGCCTGGGCCTGGACTACTCCGTATTTGAGTCCATGGGCACCCTGGTCCCCGTCACCACCACCGAGGATTAAATCCCTGTCCCACCGCCAACCCCCGGCTATGGCCGGGGGATTTGGCTTGAAAGGAGAATTCCGCCATGCTCTATATTGTCCAAACCGCCCTGGAGCTGGGCTTTCAGTACGCCCTGGTGGCCATGGCCCTCTTCCTCAGCTACCGGGTGCTGGACATCGCCGACCTGACCACCGACGGCTGCTTCATCCTGGGCTGCGCGGTGTCGGTGACCCTCACCGCCGCCGGCCACCCCTTCCTGGCCATCCCCGCCGCCATGGTCTCCGGAGCCTGCGCCGGCTTCGTCACCGCCTTCCTCCAGACCAAGCTGGGGGTGCCCTCCATCCTGGCGGGTATCGTCACCAACACCGGGCTCTACACCGTCAACCTGATGGCCATGGGCTGGAAGTCCAACCAGGCCCTGCTGCGCCAGGACACTATTTTCTCCCTGTTCCGGGACACCGGCATCGGGGGCGGCTGGTACGCCATTCTCCTCTCCGGGGGCATCACCGTGGTGATGGGCCTGATCCTGGTGGCCTTCCTGGGCACCAGGCTGGGTCTGTCCATCCGGGCCACCGGAGATAACCGGGACATGGTGCGCTCCTCCTCCATCAACCCCACCTTCACCATTACCGTGGGCCTGTGCCTGGCCAATGCCATGACCGCCCTGTCCGGTGCGGTGGTGGGGCAGGCTCAGAAAACCGCCGACATCAACAGCGGCACCGGCATCGTGGTCATCGGCCTGGCCTGCCTCATCATCGGGGAGACCGTCGTGGGCCGGGGCTCCATGTTCCGGGGGGTTCTCGCCGTCATCGTGGGCAGCATCCTCTACCGGGTGGTGTACGCTCTGGTGCTCCGCTCCCCCGTCATCCCCATTGACTGTCTGAAGCTGGTCACCGCCATTGTGGTGGCCCTGGCCATCGCCGCCCCCACCCTGAAACAGTGGGCGGCCTTCCAGCGGAAAAAGCGGGCCGCACTGGCCGCCCGCCGGAATCAGGCGGCCGGAAAGGAGGCGTCCTGACATGCTGGAACTGCATCAGCTTTCCAAAACCTTCAACCCCGGCACCGTCAATGAGAAAAAGGCGCTGGACAATGTGAGCGTTACTCTGGAGGAGGGGGATTTTGTCACCATTGTGGGCTCCAACGGCGCGGGCAAATCCACCCTCTTCAACGCCGTAGCCGGGGACTTTTACACCGATGAGGGCTCTATTTTGCTGGACGGACAGGACCTCACCTACCTGCCCGCCTACCGCCGCAGCCGCCAGATCGGCCGGCTGTTCCAGGATCCCATGCGGGGCACCGCCCCCCACATGACCATCGAGGAGAATCTGGCCCTGGCCTATCTCCGCACCGCCAAGCACCAGAAGGCCTTTTTCAGCCGGGTATCCAAGGCGGACAAGGAATTTTTCCGGGAGCAGCTGGCCAAGCTGGATATGGGGCTGGAGGACCGGATGCGCCAGCCGGTGGGCCTGCTCTCCGGCGGCCAGCGGCAGGCCCTCACCCTGCTCATGGCTACCATGGTGCCCCCCAGGCTGCTGCTGCTGGATGAACACACCGCCGCCCTGGACCCTGCCACCGCCGAGAAGGTGCTGGCTCTCACCCGGGAGATTGTGGAGGGGGGGCACCTCACCTGCATGATGATTACCCACAACATGAAAAACGCCCTGGAGCTGGGCAACCGCACCTTTATGATGGACGCCGGCCGCATTGTGCTGGATCTGAAGGGACAAGAGCGGGCCGGCCTTACTGTGGAGGATTTGCTGGAGCGCTTCCGGGCCGGCGCGGGTAAACGTCTGGACAACGACCGCATCCTGCTCTCCAACGACTGAGCCCTTTCCAGCCCGCCGGGAACCCGGCGGGCTGGAAAATTTGCGGATGCTGGTGAAAAAAAGATTGACATTCCCGCTTCAATATGCTACTATATCTTGGCTGACATGCTTTAGGTCAGTGCCCATGCGGGTGTAGTTCAATGGTAGAATCCCAGCCTTCCAAGCTGGTCGCGTGGGTTCGATTCCCATCACCCGCTCCATACGCGCCTGTAGCTCAGGTGGAT
>CALWOL010000127.1 GCA_944383135.1 uncultured Flavonifractor sp. | reverse complement strand
ATGGCCACGCACTCGTCGGGGTTGATGCCCTTGAAGCCCTCCTTGCCGGTGAGCTTCTTCACCATGTCCTGCACGGCGGGAATCCGGCTGGAGCCGCCCACCAGCAGCACCTTGGCCAGGTCGCCGGAGCCCAGGCCGGCATCGCTCATGGCCTGGCGCACGGGACCGGCGGTGGCCTCCACCAGGGAGGCGGTGAGCTGGTCGAACTTGGCCCGGGTCAGGGTCAGATCCAGGTGCTTGGGGCCGGTGGCGTCGGCGGTGATATAGGGCAGGTTGATGTTGGTGGAGGTGACGCCGGAGAGCTCAATCTTGGCCTTCTCCGCGGCCTCCTTCAGCCGCTGCATGGCCACCTTGTCCCCGGTGAGGTCGATGCCGGTGTCCTTCTTGAACTCGGCGGCCATCCAGTCCATGACGGCCTTGTCAAAGTCGTCGCCGCCCAGGCGGTTGTTGCCGGCGGTGGCCAGCACCTGGATGACGCCGTCGCCCACCTCCAGCACGGACACGTCGAAGGTGCCGCCGCCCAGGTCGTACACCATAATCTTCTGATCGGTCTCCTTGTCCACGCCGTAGGCCAGGGCCGCGGCGGTGGGCTCGTTGATAATCCGCTTCACGTCCAGACCGGCAATCTTGCCGGCATCCTTGGTGGCCTGGCGCTGGGCGTCGGTGAAGTAGGCGGGCACGGTGATGACCGCCTCGGTGACGTTCTGGCCCAGATAGGCCTCGGCGTCCGCCTTCAGCTTCTGGAGAATCATGGCGGAGATTTCCTGGGGGGTGTAGGCCTTGCCGTCAATGTTCACCTTGTAGTTGGAGCCCATCTCCCGCTTGATGGAGGAGATGGTGCGGTCGGGGTTGGTAATGGCCTGGCGCTTGGCCACCTGGCCCACCATCCGCTCGCCGTCCTTGGAGAAGGCCACCACGGACGGGGTGGTGCGGTTCCCCTCGGCGTTGGTGATGACAACGGCCTCGCCGCCCTCCATCACGGCGACGCAGGAGTTGGTGGTACCCAAATCAATACCAATAATCTTAGACATAGTGCAATTCCTCCAAATATATCGTAAATTGTTTTTTAACGGAATTCAGGGACGCCGTCAGTTGGCAACCTTCACCATGGAGAACCGGATGACCTTGTCTCCGGAGCGGAAGCCGGCCTGGAACACCTCCACAATGGTGTTCTCGCCTGCACCCTCCTCCTCCACGTGCATCACGGCGTTGTGGAGGTTGGGGTCAAAGGGCTCGCCCAGGGCGGGAATTTCCTCGATTCCCAGCTTGGTGAGAACCTCCTTGAGCTGGGTCATGGTCATCTCCACGCCCTTCTTGTAGGCCTCGTCGGCGGTGCTCTGCTTCAGCGCCCGCTCCAGGTTGTCATACACCGGCAGGAAGGCGGCGGCGGTCTCCGCCTTGGAGTCCGCCCAGGCGGATTCCTTCTCCTTCTGGCTGCGGCGGCGGTAATTGTCATACTCGGCGGCCAGCCGGAGGAACCGGTCCTCCTGTTCGGCCCGCTCCTGCTTCAGCGCCTCCAGCTCCTCCAGCAGGGGATTGGGGGTCTCCTCCGCAGCGGCGGTCTCCTCAGTCTGTGTCTCAGGCTGCTGGGCGGCATTCTGCTCCAGCTCTTCCGCCGGCTTCTTGTCTTTCTTGCTGCTCATTGAGTCCACTCATCTCCTATTTTGAATCGTCCCTGCCGTCCGACAGCTCGCCCCGGCCGAACAGACGGCTCAGGCCCTCGGCCAGGTAGGACAGGCGGGCGGTGATTTTGGCATAATCCATGCGGGTGGGGCCCACCACGCCGATGACGCCCCGCATGCCGTCCCCGATGTCGTAGCTGGCCACCACCACACTGGTGTCCTTCAGGGCGTCGGCCACGTTTTCCGGGCCGATGAGGATTTTCATGGGGTCGTCCTTGGGTACGGGGAAGCGGGCGGGGTCGGCGTCCTCCGACAAATAGCTCAGCAGGGGCTGGGCCCGCTCCAGGGAGCGGTACTCCGGCAGCTCCAGCAGATGGGCCAGGCCCGAGGTGTGCACTGTGCGCCGCTCCAGGCTCTCCAGTACCTCGATGGCAAAGGAGACCACCAGGGAAATCAGACCATAGGCGTCTCCGGCGGCGTGCTGGGCCACCCGCATCAGCTCCGGGGTGATCTCCTCCAGACTCAGACCGGTAAAGGTGGTGTTCAGCAGGGTGTTGAGCATCTGCAGCTGGGCCTCCGTCAAATCGGAGGGCAGGCGGATGAGCCGGTTGCGGACGATGTTGCTGTCCGTCATCACCACAATGATGAAGGCGTTGCGCTCCACCATCAGCAAATCAAACCGGCGGATGGTCACCCGGCTCATACCGGAGGAGAGGGCGAAGGCGGGATAATTGGTGAGCTGGGAGACCACTCGGCCCGCCTGGTCCAGCACCCGGTCCAGCTCCTGCATTTTCAGCCGCAAGGCCTGGTTGATGCGCTGGGTCTCCTGGAGGGAGAGCTTGTGCTCCTCCATCAGCTCGTTCACATATAACCGGTAGCCCTTGGGGGAGGGAATGCGCCCGGCGGAGGTGTGGGGCTTCTCCAGCAGGCCCATGGATTCCAAATCCGCCATCTCGTTGCGGATGGTGGCGGAGGATACCTCCATGCCGATGGCCTGGGCAATTGCCTTGGAGCCCACCGGCTCCGCCGACTGGATGTAGCTTTCAATGATGGCGCGGAGAATCCGTCGTTTGCGTTCTGTTAAATCCATTCCGGCCACCTCTCTATGATTTTAGCACTCAAACCCCCTGAGTGCTAACCATAATGTAGCACCCTCCGGCAAAAAAGTCAAGAGGTCCGGTTGTAAATTAAATATGAACGAAAAATCATGGCAGACGGAAGGGGGGACTGCGAAAAGAGGGCGGTTGACGGGAGTACGGTTCAATGGTATGATGGGCAAAAGAGGGGGTATGCGTGTTGGACGGCTTACCGATAGAGATTATCGACTACGAGGACCGCTATAAGCAGGCGCTGGAGGACATCTCCCTGCCCTGGCTGCTGGAGTACGACCTGCTGGAGCCGGTGGATCTGGAAATGCTGGCGGACCCCCACCGCTTCGTTGCCGGGGGCGGCCGGGTGCTGCTGGCCCGGGCAGGGGACGAGATTGTGGGCATGGTGATGCTGGAGCTCCAGGGGGAGGGCGTGTGTGAGGCCCTGAAGTTCGGCGTGAAGGAGGAGTATCGTCGGCGGGGCATCGGTACCGCCCTGATGGAGGCCGTGCTCCAGGCCGCCCGGGACGCGGGACAAAAGACGATGGTGATCACCTCCAACCACCAGCTGAAGGACGCCCTGCGTATCTATGAGAAGTTTGGGTTCGCATATGTGACCTATTCGGATAAATGGTTCCAGCTCTCCGATGTGAGGATGGAGCGGGAATTGTAAAACAGGAAGGACGCGCTGCATCAGCGCGTCCTTCCTGTTTACAGCTTAATCTGAAAATTCGTAGACCGCTCCGGTGGTGAGGGCGTGGAGCCGATCCCCCAGCTCCTCCTTTAAAATAGCATAGGCCGGGGCGCCGGTACAGTGGCCGGTGTATACGTCTCCCACCTTCAGCTCGTCCCGGAGGGCGGCGCCGATGGCGTGTACCTTTTCCGGGGCGGGACCCAGGGTGGCCGGGCCGTCCCTGCCCATCAGGTGGAAGCCCCCCAGCACCGCCCGGATGGGAGTTTGGGGAAACTGCTCCTTCAGCTGGGTGAGGATGCGCACCACCCCGGCGTGGCAGCAGGAGTTGAACACCACCAGGCCCTCCGCCGTCTCCGCCGCCAGGGACTGCTCATGCTTGATCCGGTCGGGGATGAGATGGAGGCCGGGGGCCAGGTCCCGGGGGCCCTCGGCCAGGTCGAAGCGGCGTTCATGCCGGCAGAGCATGCCGGGATTGACGCCGATGTACTCTGTTTCCTCCCAGTACTCCGGGTCGGTAATCCGAGGCCGGGCCCAGACCGAGGCGGTGGAGTTGACGGCAAAGAAGGCGTTGAAGCCGTCGGCGTGGTCATAGTGGCCGTGGGAGAGGGCGGCCCTGTCCACCTGGGTCAAGTCCACCCCCAGCCTGTGGGCGTTGTACAGCACCGCGCCGCATTCCCCCGCGTCCAGCAGGCAGCGGGTACCGTGATATTCAATATAAAAGGACAGGCCGTGCTCGGGGACAAGCCCCTCCGGGGCGGAATTTTCCATCAAAACGGTGACCTTCATGGGGCATCCTCCTTTTCCTTTACGTGGGAAAACTGGGTGACGTCGTTGATCCAGGCCCGGGAGCGGAACCGGGGCACGCCGATGAAGAACTTGGTAATCATCTCCATCACCACCCCGATGTACACCCAGAAGATGCCCCACTTCAGCACCAGACCGAAGAGGGCGGACAGGGGGAGGGCCACCAGCCACAGGGGAATGAGGTCAATGACGGTGGCAGCCCGCACGTCGCCGCCGCCCCGGAGCACGCCCACGGTATTCACCGTGTTGAAGGCCCGGAGGGGGAGGACGGCGCCGATAAAGGTGAGCATCATGGTGGCAATTTCCCCGGCGGCGGGGGAGAGGGAGAAGATGGGGTAGACCAGGGATGGGAATATGGTGTGGGCGCAGAGGGCCAGGGGCACGCCGATTCCCAGGCCGCAGGCCATGGCCAAAAGATTCAGGGCGCCGCCGATTTCGTAGATGTGCGCCCGGCGTCCGGCGCCGATTTCCCGGCCCACGATGATGGCGGTGGTGCCGCCCACGGCGAAGATGGCCACGGTGCACAAGTCCTCAATGCTGCCCGCCACGGCCCGGGCGGCCAGAATTTCAGTGGAGCCCTCCATGTGGCCCATGACCACCTTGTGCAGGGCGGTGCCCAGGCCCCATAGGGTCTCGTTGAGCACCACCGGTCCGGAGTAGTGGAAGAACTTGCCCACCAGGAGGGCGCCGGGACGGAAAAACAGGGCGGGGCGCAGGCGGAAGCGGCGGTTGGTGAGGGCGTAGCCCCCCATCAGCAGGAACTCCAGGATGCGGGAGAGCAGGGTGGCCAGGGCGGCCCCCTCCACCCCCAGGGCGGGGGCGCCCAGATTGCCGAAGATGAGCACCCAGTTCAGGAAGGTATTGGTGCTCATGGAGGCGGCAAAGATGCTCATGCCCAGCTTGGGATTTTCCATGGCCCGGTGGGCCCCCACATACACACCGGTGATGCTGTTAAAGAGGTAGGAGGGCCCCACAATGCGGGCATAACTGGCCGCCAGGGGGATGAGAGCCTCGTTGTCGGTGAGCAGCCCCATCAGCTGAGTGGGGAAGAAGCACATCACCGCCGCGAAGAGGGCGGCGATGGCCCCCGCCACATAGCAGCCCAGACCCATGACCCGGTTGATGGAGTTGGTGTCCCCCTTCCCCCAGAACTGGCTGATGAGCACCGACGAGCCGCTCTGCAGTCCGAAGATGACCAGTTGGATGACAAATACCGGGTTGTTTGCCACCTGCACCGCGGCCAGGGGGGCCTCCCCCAGGGCGCCCACCATAAAGGTGTCCACCAGGCCCAGCAGGGTGGTGCACAGGTTTTGCAGCAGGATGGGCAGGGCCAGCAGAATCACGTCCCGATAAAAGGCTCTGCCCCGGTTCAGGCAGGAGAACAAGCGCTCACCTCATTGCAATCCGATTTTGGGTAATGGCGGTCAGTCCCTCCGCCAGGGCGTCAGCCTCCGCCCGGGTGCTGTCCGGGGAGAAGGAGATGCGCAGCACCCCCATCAGCACCCGCTTGGGCAGGCCCAGGGCGGCAAACACATGGCTGGGCCTGCCCTTGTGGCAGGCCGAGCCGGAGGAGACGCAGATGCCCCGGTCCGACAGGTCCCGCACCAGCATTTCACTGGGGTAACCGGGCAGGGAGACGGCGCAGATATGGGGGGCCTCCCCCGGGCTGACCACCTCCAGGCCGGGTACCGTTCCCAGCCGCTCCAGGGCGTAGGCCTTCACCTCCGCCATCTGCCGGCGGTACTCCGGCCTCCAGGCCGCGCAGGCGGCGGCCAGGGCGGCAATCTGGGCGGTGGGCTCGGTGCCGGAGCGGAGGCCGCCCTCCTGCCCGCCCCCCAGCAGCAGGGGCTTCAGGCGCAGCCCCTTCCGGATGTACTGGGCGCCGATGCCCTTGGGGGCCCGGATTTTGTGGCCGCTGATGGTGAGCAGATCCACCCCCAGATCCCCGGGGGTGAAGGGCACCTTCAGAAAGCCCTGCACCGCGTCGCAGTGGAGCAGGGCGGGGGCGCCGCTGGCCCGGATGGCCCGGGCGGCCTGGGCCACCGGCAGGAGGGTGCCCAGCTCGTTGTTCACCAGCATCATGGACACCAGCACCGTGTCCGGCCGCAGGGCGGCGGCCAGCGCCTCCACGGAGATGTGTCCCTGCCGGTCCGGCTTCAAATAGGTGACCTCCCAGCCCTGGCCCTCCAGCGCCCGCATGGGCTCCAGCACGGCGGCGTGCTCAATGGCGGTGGTGATCAGGTGCCGCCCCTTCCGCAGGCCGTAGTCCGCGGCGGCGCGGATGGACCAGTTATCCCCCTCGGTGCCGCAGGAGAGAAAGGTGACCTCCTCCGGCAGGCAGCCCAGGCAGCGAGCCACCGTCTCCCGGTGGACCTTCACCGCCGCCGCCGCCTGCTGGCCCAGGGCGTAGCCGGAGGAGGGGTTGCCGAAGCCGGCGGTCATGGTCTCCCAGGCGGCCTGGGCCGCCTCCGGGCAGACGGGAGTGGTGGCGGCGTTGTCAAGATAAATGGGCATGCTCTCACCTCAGACGCAGTCATTTCGTGTCCTATCATTGTATCCCCCGCCCCCGGGAAAGTCAAGGCGGGGAGCGGCCGGAAAACATACCATACAGTTTTTGCAAAGGGCCTTGACAAGGAAGATTTGGAATAATATACTGTGTTTTGCTAGGAAATAAAATGCGGTCGAAAGAAAGGAAGGAATCGCCATGAGTGCGATCAAGCTGAAGGAAAACCTCTGGTCCGTGGGTGTCCTCAATCCGGCCCTGCGGGTATTTGATATTGTAATGGAGTCCAGGTACGGCACCTCCTACAACGCCTACCTGCTCACCGGTGAGAAGAACGTCCTCATTGAGGCGGTACATACCGATTACTTTGAGGAGTATCTGGACAACATCCGCCAGGTCATTCCCCTGGAGGATGTGGACTACCTCATTATGAACCACAACGAGCCGGACCACTCCGGCAGCGTGGCCAAGCTCCTGGCGGTCTGCCCCAAGCTGGAAATCATCGCTACCAAGGCGGGGAAGAAGCACCTCCAGGACATCACCAATCTGGACCTGCCCTGCCGCACCGTGGCCGCCGGGGATACCCTGGATCTGGGGGACCGGGTGCTGGAGTTCATTCCCGCCCCCATGCTCCACTGGGCCGACTCCATGTTTACCTGGGACAGCAAGGGCAAGACCCTGTTTACCTGTGACTTCCTGGGCTGCCACTTCTGCGAGCCCACCATGCTGGACCGGAACATCCACGACAAGGCCGCCTATGAGGGGGAGTTTGCCTACTACTATGGGGGCATCTTCGGCCCCTTCAAGCCCAGTGTGCTGGCGGGCCTGGACAAGATGCCCGCCGAGGCGGAACTGGTGTGTCCCAGCCACGGCCCCTGCCTCACCGAGACCATCGCCAAGGCCAAGGAGCTCTACCGCACCTGGAGCACCCCCGCCCCCAAGACCCGCCGCACCGCCTTCGTGGTGTATGCCTCCGCTTACGGCTGCACCCGCGCTCTGGCGGAGTCCGCCGCCCGCGCCCTGGAGGGGGAGGGGTATGCGGTTTCCACCGCCGACGTCACCGTGGTGCCCTACGCCGAATGCGTGAAGCTGGCTCACGAGGCCGACGTGCTGATGGTGGGCTCCCCCACCATCAACCGTGCCGCCCCCAAGGCGGTGTGGGATGTGCTCACCTCCATTGACCCCATCAACCTGAAGGGGAAGGCCGCCGGCGCCTTCGGCGCCTATGGCTGGAGCGGCGAGGCCGCCCCCATGCTCCATACCTTCCTGAAGGGCCTGCGCTATGCCGCCCCCGAGGCGCCCTTCCGGGTGCTCTTCACCCCCGCCCAGGCCGATCTGGACGCCATGGCCGACTATGCCCGCAGCGTGGCCGCCCTGTGCACCGTGCCGGTGGACGCGCCGGCGGAACAGCCCGCCGGCGGCAAGTGGGTGTGCGCCCTGTGCGGCTATATCTATGACCCCGCCGAGGGGGACCCCGCCCACGGGGTGGCTCCCGGCACCCCGTGGGAGCAGGTGCCCGCCTCCTGGTCCTGCCCCCTGTGCGGAGTGGATAAGGGCATGTTCAAGCCCGCGGAATAAAACGATGCAGACAAAACATCCCCCGGCCGGCGGCCGGGGGATGTTTTTGTCCGCCCCGGAAGCGTGGACAGGAGGGAAAAGCTGTGCTATCATAATAGTAACCAAACAGACAGGAGGAGGCCCCATGAAAGGGAAAATCTGCACGTTTTTGACAATTCTGGCGCTTCTTGTTTCCCTGGTGCCCGCCTGGGCGGCGGAGGAGGATACCGCCAGCCTGTATGAGCAGTACGGGCCCTGGCACACCTGGACCCAGGAGCAGAAGGACGCCGCGGAGGAGGCCTGGAGCGAGGAGGAGTGGAACCAGTACTGGTGGGACTACGAGGCGTGGGCCTGGCTGCCCATGGAGCAGTACTATCAGGACAATGACGACTGGTACACGGTCCACTACGGGGCGGAGGAATACGAGGACTACCTGCTGGAGGAAAAGCAGGAGATGGGCATGCCCTTCCCGGAGGGCATCAACGTCAGCCTGAACGGCGTCTATCTGGATTTCGGCGGTCTGGCCCCCATGGCGGTGAACGGCCGCACCCTGGTGCCCTTCCGGGCCCTGCTGGAGGGACTGGGTGCCCAGGTGGAGTATCAGGACGGCCGCATTGCCGCCCGGACGGCGGCGGGGGACACCCTGACCATGGAGCTGGGGGACCCCATTCTGCGCTACACCGTCGGGGACAAGCTGGAGGAGACCGATATGGGTGCGGCCCCCGTGGCGGTGGGCGGACGGGTATACATCCCTGTCCGGGCGGCGGCGGAGGCCCTGGGCCTGGACGTGGCATGGGACGAATTTTATGAGGTGGCCCACCTCACCGACTGGAGCGCCCTTCAGGAGGAGGTGGACAGCCGCTTCACCTGCCTCAATGAGCTCATTGCCGCCTCCATGGCGTCGGTGGACTGGAGCAGGACCTATGCCGGTACGGGCAGGGTCACTCTCACCGGCACCCTGTATGGGGAGAAGGAAAATGACAGCGCCTCCCTGTCCCTGGGTGTGAACACCCTCCAGAGCCAGGAGGGGGTAAGCGCCGATCTGACCCTTGGTGTGGACATGGGAGAGCTGGAGGACACCGTATTTTCCACCTTGCCGCCCGAGACGCTGGAGGCGATTCGCGGCGCCCACGGGGATAAGCTGAGTCTGCTGATCAACGCCGGGGAGGGAACGGTGTACATCCAGGGCAGCGGCGTGTTCCAGCCGGACAGTGAGCTGGCCGAGGGCCAGTGGATGGGCGTACGGCTGGACGACGCGCAGCGGGTCATGCTGAGCCAGCTGCTGGGCGGCAGCCGGAGGATTACCCT
Source organism: uncultured Flavonifractor sp. (assembly GCA_944383135.1). Lineage (GTDB taxonomy): Bacteria > Bacillota > Clostridia > Oscillospirales > Oscillospiraceae > Flavonifractor. The sequence continues at coordinate 700 of CALWOL010000127.1, read as the reverse complement.
GGGTGCCCTTCTGGTGGAGCAGCAGAAGGGCAGCGGCTGGTATTACAGACTGAGCCCGTGGGAGCGCGTGATGGAAACCGTACCCCCCCTGGAGCTCTTCCTGGGGGACAGCCTCTTCACCCGGAAGGAGTCGGGGAACACCGTGACCTACTCCGCCCGCCTGGATTTGCCCACCCTGAAGGAGCGGCTGGAAGAGCTGGGTCTGGACGGCTACGGCCAGATTGGGCTGCCTGACCTGCTCACCGGCCAGGTACAGCTGCCGGATGTGAACCTGAGCCTGACGGCCAGAACGGAGCAGGGTAAGCTCCAGACCCTGGACTGCACCGGGAAAATCAGCATCCCCGGCGTTCTCCCCGGGGATATCACCTTCGACTGCTCCGCCACCCCCCTGCGGAGCACCGCCACCGTGGAGGTGCGGGGGGAGTACGTGGGCAAGCTCACCCTGGAGGCCGACAGCACCGCCTCCGTCAGCAGCCGCACCCTGCCCTCCGCCCCTCCGGAGGGAGCGGAGATCCTGTGGATGAATTGAGTGCAGACAGGGGAGGACCCCCGGCCAAAGGCCGGGGGTCCTCCCCTCAGTCTGTCGAGAAACCCGGCTATGCGTCAAGCATACGCCGGGTTTGGGTCATGTAGCGGCCAAAGGAGGAGAATATAGAGAGAGGCAAGGCTCTCCTGGCACAGCCACCTGGCCAGTTTTTTG